>JBFMEC010000009.1:0-30283 GCA_040753575.1 Nitrospirota bacterium
CATTCGTGGTTTGTCAGTATTTATCCTACAAAAAGGGTATACAAGTATTTTCAATTATCACGAATGATCTCATTCCGGGCTTGACCCGGAATCCAATTCCTTATAGTTCCCTGCTTTCGCAGGAACGACCGAAGAGACATAACCCATGAAAAGATCACAGGGAATTTTGAGTTAAAATATTTATCTTTGCTGTAAAATATAGAAAAAATCAGGAACGGCCTGGGAAGTGAACGAATATATCGAGACATTCATAAGATATTTACAGGTTGAGAGGTCTGCATCGGAACATACGTTAAGGGCCTACAGAAAGGATCTTGAAGAATTTTTTGACCACATAAAATTAAAACCCCGGGAAATAGACTTAATTGATGTGCGGGGTTTTCTTGCCAAGCAGATTAAAAGAGGGCTGAAAAAGAGCAGTGTAAGCAGAAGGCTTGCCAGTGTAAGATCCTTCTTAAAGTTTCTTCATAGAGAGGGACATATAAAATCAAATCCTGCAAAGCTCGTCCCAAATCCAAAGATTCCAAAGTTGTTACCAAGATTTCTTTCTGTCGATGATGTATTTTCTCTTGTCGAAAGGCCTGAAGGGATAGGATTTATTCCGGCAAGAGACAGGACTATACTTGAACTCCTTTATTCCAGCGGTCTCAGGGTCAGCGAACTTTCGGGACTTAATTTAGAAGATCTGAATATAAAGGAAGGCCTTCTCAAGGTCAGGGGGAAGGGAAGAAAAGAACGCCTTTTACCAGTAGGTTCAAAGGCTATTGAAGCTATAAAGTCATACCTGGTGGAGAGGATACTTCTCAAAAGCAAGGAAAGGGCCTTGTTTCTTAATAGAAGAAGGACAAGATTGACTGACCGGGGAGTAAGAAGAATAGTGATGAAATATGCCAGATCACTGGCAATGGATGGACAAATAAGTCCTCATACGCTCAGGCATACCTTTGCCACTCATCTTCTCCATAGCGGAGTAGACCTCAGGATATTGCAGGAACTTCTGGGCCATTCATCACTTTCAACAACTCAAAAGTATACCCACCTTGACATCACTCATTTAATGGACATCTATGACAGGGCCCATCCTTTTGCAAAAGGGAAAGGCAATGATGTATCATAGTTTCGAAGGGGCTCAAGGAATAAACCGGGGATAAAGTGTTTAAAGGAACTACCATACTTTGTGTGAGGCAAAATGGCAAGGTTGCCATAGGCGGTGATGGACAGATTACATTGGGTAATACTGTTCTTAAACATAATGCCAGAAAGATCAGGAAAATGTACGATGATAAGGTTCTTGCGGGTTTTTCCGGAGCAACGGCCGATGCCCTCACCTTATTTGAAAAATTTGAAGGCAAGCTGGAATCCTATAGAGGCAACATAACAAGGGCTACTGTCGAACTGGCAAAGGACTGGAGGACTGATAAAGTCCTGAGGAGACTTGAGGCACTTTTGATAGTGGCTGACGAAGAGCATACCTTTATAATTTCTGGTACAGGAGATGTTATAGAGCCCGAGGAAGGCATAGCCGCTATCGGTTCTGGAGGTCCCTTTGCCCTGGCAGCTGCCAAGGCCCTTTCTGAAAACACATCCCTTTCAGCGAAAGAGATTGTGGAGAAGGCTATGAGAATTTCTGCGGATATCTGCATTTATACGAATGAAAATATAACCATCGAGGAGATGTAATAGCTAAATGGGTAATATGGACAATCTTACACCGAGGAGAATAGTAGGGGAACTTGACAAGTACATAATCGGGCAGGATAAAGCGAAAAAAGCCGTTGCCATTGCCATGAGGAACAGGTGGAGAAGGCAGAGGCTTTCCCCTGAATTGAAGGATGAGGTCTTGCCGAAAAACATAATTATGATAGGTCCAACAGGCGTGGGCAAGACCGAGATAGCACGAAGACTCTCAAGACTGGCAAATGCTCCCTTTGTGAAGGTTGAGGCATCGAAATTTACAGAGGTGGGTTACGTGGGTCGTGATGTGGAATCCATAATTAGAGACCTCACGGAGATATCCATAAACATGGTAAAGTCAGAACATGTCGAGAAGATCCAGGAGAAAGCAAAAATTCTTGCGGAAGAACGTCTTCTTGACATACTTCTTCCTCAGCCGAGAACTTTGAGGGGAGGTTTTGAAGAAGAAGAAAGGGAAAGACATAAAGAGACAAGAGAAAGGCTGAGAGTGCAGCTTAGAGAAGGAAAACTCGACAATAGATATGTTGATATAGAGGTGAAGGAGAAGATAATACCCTTCGGCGTTGTTTCGAATGTGGGGCTCGAAGATATCGAAATAAATCTTAAGGAGATGCTCGGCAATTTCTTACCTGAAAAGGCAAAAAGAAAGAAGGTGAAAGTTCCAGAGGCATTGAGTATTCTGGTTCAGCAGGAGGCAAATAAACTTATTGATATGGATAAGGTTACAAAGGAGGCTATCGAGAAGGTGGAGCAGTCAGGGATTGTCTTTGTTGATGAGATAGATAAGATAGCGAGCAAAGGTTATACCCACGGCCCCGATGTTTCTCGTGAAGGTGTTCAGAGAGACCTTCTGCCAATAGTCGAAGGCTGCACCGTGGCAACAAAGCATGGCCCCGTAAAAACAGAACATATCCTTTTCATAGCTGCCGGAGCTTTCCATATGACAAAACCCTCTGATCTGATTCCCGAACTCCAGGGAAGATTTCCCATAAGGGTTGAACTTGATGCACTCGGCAAGAATGAATTTGTCAGGATACTGACGGAACCTAATAACGCCCTGATAAAACAGTATACCGCCCTGCTTTCTACAGAAGAAGTATTTATAGATTTCACGAGAGATGCCATCGACGAGATTGCCGATATTGCTGCTTACGTTAATGAGAAGACAGAAAATATCGGAGCAAGGAGGCTCCATACCGTTCTGGAAAAGCTTCTTGAAGATATTTCCTTTGAAGCCCCTGAGAAGAGGAACGGAAAGCTCGTAATAGATAGAAGATATGTCAAAGAAAAATTAAGTGATATAGTAAAGGATGAAGACCTGAGCAGATATATACTCTAAAGGTCAGCTTTTGAGCCTTTCCTTTCGTATGCATCAATCTCTGGCATCCCGCAGAAAATTTATCACCCTCCCTTTATCCCTCCCATCCCCGGCCTCGCTCTGCGAAGTGGGGGCGGGCAAGAGAGGGACATCCCCTCTCCCCTTGTGGGAGAGGGCGGGTGAGGGGTATTTTCGGGTCAATAACATAACGAAATGACTGACTATTCTCAAAACGAAGCTGAGCTTCGATAATTCTTTTGATTAAATCTAAGGAAGGAGGAAAAGAAGATGAATGAGGTTCTAAGAGTGATTTCAGGACGGAGGTCTGTGAGAGAATATGAGGCCAAACCTGTATCAAAGGAATTAATCTACCAGATCATTGAAGCCGGAAATCAGGCACCCTCTGCTATGAACAGTCAACCATGGCGCTTTGTGGTTGTAACAGACAGGGAATTTCATGAGAGATTGACGGAATTGGCTGTCCCAAACTCAAAGAGAGTGCTTGAAACTTTTAAAGGCATATACCCGGAGAGATATGAGGCTATTATGAAAAGATACAGGGAACTGGAAGATCCGATTTATTATTCAGCTCCGGTGATTATCTTCGTAATAGGATCAGGTAACTTTGCGGATCTATCATGCCCGCTTGCCTGTCAGAATATGATGCTTGCTGCCTATGCCTTGGGTCTTGGTAGTTGCTGGGTCCATTTCGGTTCCCTCATAACGGAAGATGAAGTCATCAGGAAGGAACTTGAATTATCTGATGATGAGAAGATCTACGGTCCCATAATTGTTGGTTATTCAAAGGGGTTTTCAGAACCGCCTCCAAAGAAAGAACCACGCATAAAGTGGAGGTAGTTTGAATTTTCTTTTTACTGTAAGGTATTATTTAAGCTGAAAATCTTTATCTGGAGGCATTTTAATGGCAAAGAAGGCAGTTAAGAAATACGTTTACTTCTTCGGTGGCGGAAGGGCTGCTGGAAGAGGAGACATGAAAGACCTTCTTGGAGGTAAGGGAGCAGGTCTTGCAGAGATGACCAATCTTAAAATTCCTGTTCCTGCAGGTTTCACGATTACTACCGAGGCCTGCAATGAATATTTCAGGCTGGGAAGGAAATTTCCGCTGGGTTTGTGGGAGCAGGTTCTCGATAATCTCAAAAGGGTGGAAAAGGTGATGGGGCTGAGATTCGGCGATCCTGTAAATCCTCTCCTTGTTTCGGTTCGTTCAGGGGCAAAATTTTCGATGCCGGGCATGATGGACACAGTCCTCAATCTGGGACTAAATGCTACAACAATAAGCGCACTTATAAAAAAGGCAGGAAATGAAAGGTTTGTCTATGATGCATACAGAAGACTCATTACAATGTTCGGCAGCATAGTCATGGGTATTGAGAGGCAGAAGTTCGAAAGAGCCCTTGAAGAGATGAAGGAAAAGAGAGGAGTCCGCCTTGACACGGAACTTAACGCCGAGGATCTTAAGAGACTTATCGAAGAGTATAAGATCATTTACAAAAGAAGCACCGCAGAAGATTTTCCGGATAATCCCTTTGAACAGCTAAAGAGGGCTATTTATGCAGTATTCGGTTCGTGGTTTGGGGATCGGGCTGTCAAATATAGAAGACTGAATGATATTCCCGATGCCCTCGGTACTGCCTGCAATATCCAGGCAATGGTTTTTGGAAACCTCGGTGAAAATTCCGGAACGGGTGTTGGTTTTACCAGGGATCCTTCCACAGGGGAAAAGAAATTTTTTGCCGAATGTCTTATAAACGCACAGGGAGAAGACGTAGTTGCAGGTATCAGAACCCCCCTCCACATAGAGGAACTTAAGAAAAGGCTTCCTGCCGTGTACAAGGAACTGGAAAGCATATACAAGAAACTTGAACGGCATTATAAGGATATGCTTGATATCGAATTTACTATCCAAGAAGGCAAACTATATATGCTCCAGACAAGGGTTGGAAAGAGAACAGCAGCAGCCGCCCTCAAGATAGCTATTGATATGGTAAAAGAAAAATTGATCGATAAAAGGACATCCGTACTGAGGATTGATCCACAGCAGCTTGATCAGTTGTTACATCCAATGATAGACCCAAAGGCTCCGGTTAAGGTAATCGCTAAGGGTCTTCCAGCTTCGCCCGGTGCAGCAGTTGGAACGGTGATATTCACAGCTGAGGATGCAGAAAGGGCAGCAGAACAGGGCAAAAAGGTCATCCTTGTGAGGACTGAGACCTCACCAGAGGATATCGGTGGGATGAATGCTGCCCAGGGAATCCTTACTGCCAGGGGGGGCATGACATCTCATGCCGCTGTTGTTGCCAGAGGGATGGGTAAATGCTGCGTTGCGGGCTGTGGAGCGATAAGTATAAATGAAGTCCAGAGGTATTTAACGGTTAATGAACTTGTTGTGAAGGAAGGCGATTATCTGACTCTTAACGGCACAACGGGGGAAGTCATTCTTGGGGAGGCGCCTCTCGTTACACCGGCACTCACAGGAGATTTCGGCATCTTTATGAAATGGGTTGATGAGTTCAGAAAGATTGGAGTACGGACCAATGCCGACACACCCCATGATTCAGAGGTAGCAAGGAATTTCGGCGCTGAAGGTATCGGCTTGTGCAGGACAGAACATATGTTCTTTGCTCCTGAGAGAATAAGTGCCGTGAGGGAGATGATACTGGCCGACGATACAGAGGGAAGGAAAAAGGCCCTCGCTAAACTCCTTCCCATGCAAAAAGGAGATTTCATTGAAATATTCAGGGTGATGAAGGGTCTTCCTGTTACCATAAGGCTTCTGGATCCGCCACTTCATGAATTTCTTCCCCATACAGACGAAGAATTGAAAACCCTTGCAGTCTCAATAGAAGTTTCTTTTGAAAAACTGAAGGCAAGAAATAGGGCACTCCATGAATTTAATCCTATGCTCGGTCATAGAGGATGCAGGCTCGGTATAACTTATCCAGAGATTTACGAGATGCAGGTCAGGGCCATAACAGAGGCTGCCTGCGAGTTAACCAGAGAGAGGGTTAAAGTAATACCAGAGATAATGATACCCCTTGTAGGTCACGTAAATGAACTCAAGATGATGAGGGAATTAACTGTCAGAATAGCAGAAGAGGTCCAGAGAGAATACAAAACCAGGGTTAACTATACTGTTGGAACCATGATAGAGCTTCCGAGGGCTGCAATAACCGCGGATGAAATTGCTGCGCAGGCCGACTTCTTTTCCTTCGGCACCAATGATCTTACCCAGACAACCTTTGGGCTTTCCAGGGATGACGCAGGAAGATTTCTTCCCTATTATGTTGAAAAGGGGATACTCGATGACGACCCATTCATAACTCTCGATCAGAGCGGTACAGGACTCTTGATGAAAATAGCAGTGGAAAAGGCAAGAAAGGTAAAAAAGAATCTGAAAATGGGAATCTGTGGTGAACATGGAGGCGATCCAATATCTGTTGAGTTCTGTCATAAGATAGGTCTTGACTATGTCAGTTGCTCACCTTACAGGGTTCCTATTGCAAGACTTGCAGGAGCCCAGGCTGTACTCAAAGAAAAGATTAAGGCAGAATTGGCCAGGGCAACTGTTTAACTTGATAATTCGCAAGAAAATCCTGGATTCCCACGTATCAAGTACGGGGCGGGCTTAGTCAAGCCCGGAATGACAACATTTTGTACTGTTATGAATACTCAGATCCCTGCGGTTCTCTGTCGCAGTGTTCTTTAAAGTTGCAACTTTACACGCTAAAAGGTTATATGGTATGGTTAAATGATAAAATTTTTGAAAGGTGGTAATTGATGGCGATCGACAGAGCGCAGAAGCAGAATATAATAACCAGCTACAGACTTCACGATAGTGATACCGGTTCACCTGAAGTTCAGATAGCCCTATTGACCGAAAGGATTAATTATCTTACAGAGCATTTCAAGATACACAAGAAGGACCACCATTCCCGGAGAGGTCTCTTGAAGCTTGTAAGCCAAAGGAGGAGATTATTAGACTATGTAAAAGCTGTAAATAAGGAGCGCTATGCAAAACTGATAGAACGGCTTGGACTCAGGAAATAGTTGATGAAGAAAGTTGAGATTGATGTTCGCGGAAAGCTCTTTACCCTCGATACAGGGAGGCTCGCAAAGCAGGCAGATGGGGCAGTACTTGCACAATGTGGCAATACTGTAGTACTCGCCACGGTTGTAGCCGAAAAGACCGAACAAAAAAGTTTAGATTTTACCCCCCTTACAATCGACTACCAGGAAAAGGCTTACGCAGCTGGCAAAATACCTGGTGGTTTCTTTAAAAGAGAAGGTCGGCCCACGGAAAAGGAGATCCTCACCTCCCGCCTTATCGACAGACCTATAAGGCCTCTTCTATCAAAGGGTTTTAATTATGAGACGCAGGGAATTGTTAGCGTTCTTTCTTACGGCGATGAAAATATCGCCGACATACTGGGGATAATAAGCACCTCGACAGCCTTCATGACATCTGACATTCCCTTTAAGGGTCCAGTCTCTGCTGTAAGGATTGGAAGGATCGCCGATTCCTTTGTAATAAATCCTGACTTGAGGGAAGTGGAAGAGTGTGACCTTAACCTTGTTGTAGCCGGCACAGAAGAGGCTGTGGTAATGGTTGAGGGCGAAGCCCATGAAATAGAAGAAGAGGCTCTTCTGGAGGCTTTAGATATTGCACACGGTGAAATCAAACGCATCTGCGCAATTCAGAATGAATTTCGGGCCGTCGCTGGAAAGGAAAAAAGGCATATTAAAGAACTGATAATAGACGAAGAACTCAGGAAGTCAGTTACAGATATAGCCCTGGAGAAGATTAAGGATGCTGTCACAATCCCCGATAAATTGAGAAGACAGAAAGCACTTGATGAGATACTAAAGGGGATAATCGAGAAGCTTAATGTCGGGGAAGAAGATATATCCCGGGAAATAGCCGCTGTATTTAACGATATCGAAAGAGATCTTGTGAGAGGCATGATCGCCAATGAAAACAGACGAGTTGACGGAAGACGTCCGGAGGAGATTAGAAAGATCAGTTGTGAAGTAGGCATACTCCCCAAGACACACGGATCTGCACTTTTTATAAGAGGGGAAACTCAGTGCCTTGCTGTTGTGACTCTTGGCACTGCTGAGGATGAACAGAGGATAGATGCCCTGGAAGGTGAGTCTTTCAAGACATTTATGTTGCATTATAATTTTCCTCCCTTTAGTGTCGGCGAGGTAAAACCGCTTAGAGCCCCTGGAAGACGCGAAATCGGCCATGGCGTGCTTGCCGAGAGGGCACTTAAGGCTGTCATTCCAACAAAGGCGGAATTTCCTTATACAATCAGGATAGTCTCAGATATATTAGAATCAAATGGTTCATCATCAATGGCAACGGTCTGTGGAGGTTCCCTTGCATTGATGGATGCAGGCGTTCCAATCAGGTCTCACGTGGCAGGAATAGCGATGGGACTTATAAAAGAATCCGATAAGGTTGTCGTCCTTAAAGACATTCTCGGTCTTGAGGATCACCTCGGAGATATGGACTTCAAGGTGACGGGAACAAACAAGGGTATTACGGCATTTCAGTTGGACACAAAGATTAGCGGCATTTCATGGGAAGTAATGTCCTTGGCCTTGATGCAGGCAAGGGAGGGAAGATTTTTCATACTCGAAAAGATGAGCGAGGCCATCGCAAACCCGCGGGAAAAACTTGCACCTAATGCCCCACGGATTTATACAATGCAGATTAAACAGGATAAGATTCGCGATGTAATAGGCACAGGAGGAAAGGTTATCCGGGGTATAGTTGAACAGACGGGTGCGAAGATAGATATAGATGACAGTGGCCTCATCAATATTGCTTCCCCTGACGAAGAGTCGGCAAGAAAGGCGATGGAGATAATAAGAAGTATTACTGCCGAGGCCGAGGTCGGCAAGATATACCTCGGAAGGGTAAAAAGGATTGTCGATTTTGGAGCATTTGTTGAAATTTTACCCGGTGTTGAAGGTCTGTTACATATTTCACAGGTATCTGAAAAGCGGATAGCAAAGGTAACGGACGAAATAAATGAAGGAGAGGAAGTTCTCGTAAAGGTTATAGAAATAGATAAACTAGGTAGAATACGCCTATCCAGAAAAGAGGCATTAAGAGAGAGAGGAACTATAAAACGTCAGAAATTATGAAATCTCATATTTTCTGACGTTTATGCCTCTTGCATTTAAATTTTTTTCTTAATTCGTTTTTGATTTATAATCCGATATTTAACTTACAGAAATTATGTTTGTAAAAGAATATCTTCATAATGGAGTACCTGTGGTGATGGAGCCCTTGAGGAATATGCGGTCTGTGGCTCTGGGGGTCTGGGTTAAAGTAGGTTCAAGAAACGAACCTCCCGGAAAAAATGGCATATCCCACTTTCTTGAGCATATGTTCTTCAAAGGTACAAAGAAGCGAACTGCCAAGGATATTGCTGTTGAGATTGATTCCCTTGGAGGTGAACTTAACGCCTTTACAGCCAAAGAGAGCACCACATTTTATCTCAAGATCCTTGATGACTATCTTGAAAAGGGTATCGAATTACTAACGGACATTTTCCTTCATTCCACATTTCCTGAAGAAGATATTGAGAAGGAAAAGGGGATCATAAAAGAAGAGATAAAAATGGTGGAAGATATTCCCGATGATTATGTTCATGATCTTTTTAACCAGACTATCTGGGGCCAAACAGGTCTTGGACAGCCTGTCCTCGGGCGAAGGGATACTGTGAAATCATTCACAAGGGAAGACCTTACCTCACATATAAGAAGATATTACGGCATAAAAGATTTGGTCATATCCTGTGCAGGAAATTTTGAGTCGGCAAATCTCCTCGCTGCACTTAATAATAATCTCGGCAACTTAAGGAGGGGTTCTGAGCCCGAGAAGGCCATGCCCCCTGATTTTAGAAGCAGGATTCAAGTTTTTAATAAAGACCTTTCGGAGGCTCACATTTGCATCGGAGTGAGGGGTATTCCCCAGGCGAGTGAAGATCGTTATAGCCTTTTTGTCCTTAATACCATCCTTGGAGCCGGTGTGAGTTCCAGACTTTTTCAAGAGATAAGGGAGAAGCGTGGGCTTGTGTACTCAATATATTCTTTTATAGCCTCATACTTTGATGCAGGTGTATGGGGTGTTTATGCAGGCACTGGCAGGAAAAAGGTACTCCAGGTGTTAGAACTGATTCTTGAGGAAATGCTGGGATTGAAGGATACGCTCGCGGAAGGTGAATTAGAAAGGGCAAAGAATCAACTCAAGGGCAACATAATCCTTGGACTTGAATCAACTATCAGTCGCATGAACAATATCGCCCGTCAGGAGATATATTATGGCAGATACTTTTCTCCCAGAGAGGTCATGAAAGAAGTAGATTCAATCACTCTTGATAATATCAAAGGTCTTGCTGAAGAGCTGATCAAAAAAGAAAATTTCTCCCTTGCAGTTTATGGATCGATACACGAAAAAGATGTTATGGGTCTACTGTGATTATGATATAATTACATCACTCATCTACTTCCCAAGATAAAAGGAGGTTATTATGCCGGCATATGAATATACTTGTAAGAATTGTAACCGGGAATTTACAATCTTTCTTTCTCTTAAAGAATATGAATCAAAACCGAAAATCAAATGTCCTAATTGTCAGAGCGATAACACCGTGAAAAAATTAACATCCTTCTTTGCAAAGACGAGTAAGAAATCCTGATTAAAATAAATAACCAATGACCAATTCCAATAACCAAACATAATGAAGAAATCCTGAATTCCAAATCCGAAATCCTGAACAAGCACAAATGCTCAAAATTCAAAACAGTTTTGAACATTTGAATTTAGAGATTTGTTTAGGATTTAGATATTAGAACTTAGAATTTTTAATTACTTGGTTATTGGTGTTTGGTTATTTGATTTATTGCCGATCCAAGGTAATGATTCGATAACGTGATAAACAATAAAGTAATTTTAAAGACAGAATTTCCTGACATTCCTCTTGTTAGGCGAGGTAAGGTTCGGGACATCTACGATCTCGGGGAAAACCTGTTGTTGGTTGTTACTGACAGGATCTCAGCCTTCGATGTTGTCCTTTCAAATGGCATTCCGGGAAAGGGAATGGTTCTTACCATGATATCGGTCTATTGGTTTAGATTGATGGAGAATATAATCAAGAATCATCTTGTTGCAACAGATGTGGAGGATTTCCCGGAGAAGCTTCAGAAATACAGAGAGATACTCAAGGATCGAAGTATGCTTGTGAAAAAGGCAGTCCCTTTGCCGGTGGAATGCGTTGTAAGGGGATATCTTTCAGGCTCGGCATGGAAGGAATATAAGAGTAGCGGCGTTGTTTGCGGCATTAAGCTCCTTGCCGGTCTTTTCGAGTCGTCGAGATTGGATCAGCCGATATTTACACCCAGTACTAAGGCTGAAGAAGGACATGATATAAATATTCCCTTTGGAAAGGTGGTTGAAATGGTCGGCCGGGAGATGGCGGAGAAATTAAAAAGTATAAGCCTTTCGATATATTCAAGAGCAAGGGAACTAGCTGAAAGAAAAGGTATCCTCATAGCAGATACAAAATTTGAATTCGGTTTATGTAATGGCGAGCTTATTTTGATTGATGAGCTCCTTACACCTGATTCATCCCGTTTCTGGTCCATAAAGGATTATGTTCCGGGAAGAGGTCAGGACAGCTATGACAAGCAGGTGCTAAGAGACTATCTACTTTCCCTTCATTGGAATCAGACATATCCGGGACCTGTCCTGCCTGATGAGATTATAGAAAAGACTGCATCAAGATACAGAGAAATTCTTAAGATTCTCACGAACTAATTAGAAAAAATCTTGACTTTTATCCTTGATTCCAATACCTTATAAACCGTGAAAAGGTTTTGTAGGACGGATACCTACAATCTAACGGGTCAAAATCTCACAAAAAAATCAGACTTACTCCGATACTTTTTCCCTATTTCCTGTTATATATTTAAAGCGAGGTTATTCGATAACAAACGGTAGCTGGCTTGGAGTAAGAAAAAAATTAATATCTTTAGGGAGCCTTGATTATCAAAGATCTCTAAATTTCTGAACAGCCTGAAGCAAAGGGAGGTGATGACTCACAGAAAGATGGATAGATTAAATAACGTCCGAATAAAAATTCAAAGGAGGTGACTTTATGAAGGAAGAGGATTTTGTAAGTAAAGAGGTTCTGGAGATAGCAGAATCTCATGGAATCAACAGAAGGGACTTCCTGAAATATTGTGTTGCGACGGCAGCCATATTAGGTTTATCAGAACTTGAATTCACGACAAAGGTTGCCGGGGCATTAGAGACCGCTTCCAAGAAGCCACCTGTGATATGGTTTTCTGGACAGGCATGTACGGGATGTACTATTTCTCTTGCCCAGATCCTCAACCCGCCTGCTTCTTCAATAATACTCGACAGAATATCTCTCAGATATCATATGACAGTAATGGCAGCCGCTGGAGATGTGGCTGAAAAGGCACTGCACGACACAATAAAAGAAGGTGGCTATGTCTTTATCTTTGAGGGTGCAATTCCGTCAGCTCATGACCGTTTCTGGATGCATGGAAATCGTCCTGGAAGAGAGGTCTTTGAAGAAATTGCAAAGAAGGCAGGTCCGATTGTTGCTGTTGGAGCGTGTAGCGCCTTTGGTGGCATACCGAGAGCGACTCCGACTAAAGGCATATCAGTAAGTGATGCCCTCAAACGTGCCGGGATTAACAAGCCTGTCGTTAATATTTCCACCTGTCCGGTTCATCCCGATCACTTAGCCGGAACGATCCTTTATCTCCTTGTCACGGGAAAGGCTCCAGAACTTGATTCCAAAGGTCGCCCTGCAATGTATTTCGGAGAAGTAACGATGCATGACAATTGCAGGCGGCGCAGTCATTTTGATGCAGGAAGATTTCTGAAGGACTGGAATGATCCGAAGCAGAAGAACTGGTGTCTCCTTGAAAAAGGCTGTAAAGGTCCGGTTTCCTTTATTGACTGCACTGTAAGGAGATGGAACGATGGAATAAGCTTCTGTCTGGACTGCGGAGGATTATGTCAGGCCTGTGGTGAGCCTGTTTTCTATGACCAGGTAGCACCTCTTTACACTATTGCCGAGAACGACGTCTTCAAGAAAATAATCGCTGAGAAAAAAATTATATTCAAAAACGAAGCATAAGGAGGTGAAAATAAATGGCAGAGAAAATTTCCATACATCCGGTTACAAGAATTGAAGGGCACCTGACTATTCAAGTAGAGATTGATAAGGGCAAGGTCATAGATGCCTGGAGTAGTGGCACAATGGCCAGAGGATTCGAGCCCTTGCTTATCGGTAAAGATCCTCGAGATGCCTCCTTTGTAACAAGCCGTTTCTGCGGAGTCTGTTACAGTGTTCACCAGTTAGCTTCTGCCCGTGCCCTTGATGTTGCCTTTGGCGCTAAGGTTCCTTGGGGAGGAAATCTTATCAGAAACCTCGTAATGGGTGCTGAGTATATTTACGACCATCCTCTTCATTTCTATCAGTTAAGTGCGCTCGACTACATCGACATTATGGCCGTTGCGAACTATACAGGTAAAGATAAAGACCTGCTGGCAGTGAAGGATAAGATAGTCGGTTTAGTAAAGGCAAAGGATACATACCCCCTGACGCCGAGATACGAGCCGGACGAATTTTCTGTTAAAGATCCTGAAATGGTAACTTCAGCAGTCAAGCATTACATCACAGCCCTGAAAATGCATGCAAAGGCAAGAAATATGGGGGCCATCTGGGGAGGTAGAACACCTCATTACCAGAATATCGTCGTTGGTGGAGTCACTTCCTATCCCGATATAAATCAAGTGTTCCGTTTTCGTACAATGCTTGATGAGCAGGCCAGATTTATTAACGAAGTCTATATTCCAGATGTCCTTGCCTTCGGAACTGGACCACTCTGGCCTCTGGCTACAATGGGACTTGGTGCCGGTCACCTTAACTATCTTTCCTATGGCGATTTCCCTAAAGATCCCGATTGGAAAAACCTTGTTTTCCCTGCGGGAGTTATTATGGGTCTAAATCCGGCCGACATCAAAGCTGATCCCGTTGATCCTGGTAAGATTACTGAATCAGTGAAATATTCCTGGTATAAGGAAAAGAAGGCGGCCCATCCTTATGAAGGGGAGACAGTATATGATCTTGACAAAGCTGATGCCTATACCTTTGTGAAAGCCCCTCGCTATAATGGTACTCCCCTGGAAGTCGGGCCTTTGGCGCGTCAGCTTGTGGCAAAAAATCCTACCCTCCTCGATTTGGTTGGAAAAGGTGCAAAACCCGGTGTGGTTGCCCGTCATGCGTCCCGAGCCATTGAGACCAAACTTATGGTGGATGCCTGCTACAATTGGTTAGACCAGTTGCTCACAGAGATAACTAAACCTGGATTCAAGATTCATGACACCGAGCACTGGGAACCGCCGGAAAGTGGAGAAGGTGCCGGATTTCATGAAGCTCCGCGCGGAGGTCTCGGGCACTGGATAAAGATCAAGAACAAGAAGATCGAGAATTACCAAGCTGTTGTTCCTTCAACATGGAATGCTTCACCTCGTGATGAAAAGGGAGTTCGCGGCCAATATGAGGAATCTCTTATTGGGGCTCCAGTGCCGGATCCAAAAAATCCAAACAACGTTGTCAGGATAATCCGTTCCTTTGATCCCTGCCTTGCCTGTGCCATACACATTATTGATCCGGAGACGAACGAGATACGGAAATTCATTGTCGAATAGCGACAAGAGAAAGATGAGGCTAATCCCCCTTAACCCCCCTTTAGAAAAGGGGGAAAGGGGGGATTTTCTGGCAGAAAATTCTCAGCAGGTTTCTGATAAACCTCAAGGAGAAGAGGGTTCTCACCAGAAAATTGTTATCCTCGGAGTTGGCAATCTTATACTTTCCGATGAAGGTGTAGGTGTTCATGTGGTTAATGAGCTTACAAAGATGAGTTTGCCTCCTGGAGTTTTGATTATTGAAGGTGGCACTGATGGCTTCCGCCTTTTAAATGTCATCACAGAGGCCGATAGACTGATAGTGATTGATGCTGTTAAATGTGGTGCAGCACCGGGTTCAATCTATCGTTTCAACGTTGACGATGTTCGAAGCTGCCCTTCTGGCTTTAAAACCTCGGTTCATCAGATCGGAATTCTGGAAGTCATAGATCTCTCGGGACTCATAGGGAAGACACCAAAAACGACGGTTATCGGAATTGAACCTAAATCCCTTGAAATGGGAATGGAACTCTCCCCTGAAGTTAAGGCCAGGATACCGAGAGTTATCGAGTTAGTTTTAGAGGAAATAAAAGGTTAAGGTTAAGTGTGGGGTATCCTTCCAACAATATATCCTCTCCAACGCGTCTCACCTTTAAATCCTTAATCTTTATTGCCTCCTCAAGTTTTCTGAAGTTTCTGCCTCCCACTGCAGGAAAGGATTCCTTCCCCCCTATGATTTTCGGTGAAATAAAAAACATAACCTTATCGACAATTCCATCTTCAAGTGCATGGTAGTTTAATGATGAACCACCTTCGATCAGGACCGATATTATTTCCTTTTCTCCCAGGGTTTTCATCAACCAGTTAAGATCAAGATTTTCCCCTTCATATGTAATAATTTGAACGCCCATATCCAGCAATGTTTTGATTTTTTCGTCCCTTGAAAATCCCCTTTGCCCCCCTTTAATAAAGGGGGGTGAGGGGGAATTATTTAACTGTGAATCTCGAGTTTTACTTGTTATAATATATGTCTTCGGTGGCACTCGAAGGACTTGCGCATTTAAAGATATTTCTAAGTCGGGGTCAATAATAATTCTTGCAGGACTTTTACCACCCTTTATTCGTGCTGTCAGCAAGGGGTCATCTGCCTTGACCGTGCCGATTGCGGTAACAATCGCATCAACGGTGCCTCTCAGGCGGTGAACCAACTTTCTTGATTTTTCACCTGTTATCCACTTTGACTGACCTTCTGGTGTGGCAATCTTTCCATCGAGGGTCATGGCAACTTTCAATGTTACAAACGGCTTTCCTGCAGTTATATATTTTATATAGGCCTCATTAAGCCATCTGGCTTCGTTTTCAAGTACACCTACTTCAACGTCCATTCCGGCATCACGAAGCTCCGCAATTCCCCTCCCTAAGACATTTGGATTTGGATCAATCATTCCAATAACTACTTTTTTAATGCCCGCATTGATTATAGTCTTCGTGCAAGGGGGAGTCCGTTTTTCTGTATGACAGCAGGGTTCAAGATTTACATAAAGGATGGAATCAATAGCATCAGTGCCCACCTTCTCTATAACAAGGGCTTCGGCATGGGGATTGCCGGCCTTTTTATGATAATCTTCGGCAATTATTCTTTCATTCTTAACAATTATAGCTCCCACCAGTGGATTAGGGCTTGTCATGCCCTGTGCTCTTCTCGCAAGCATAATGGTCCGCCTCATATAAAACTCATCAGTCATTACAAAATTCTACTCCCAGAGGTTGATGAATTTTACACCCTGCGGTCTCTGCCGCAGGGTTCTTCACAAAAAAGGATTCGAGGGTTCAAGGGTTCGAGTGTGCGTTTTTAAACTCGAACCTTGAGTCCTTGGATCCTTGACCCCTCAGACTATTAATAAGATAACATAAATTTACCGGAAACATTATGTAAACCAACGTTTTAAACGCAGGGAAGCAGTCACACTTAATGACTTTTGTAAAAGCCTCATGATATAATTAGTCAATGACTAACATATGGTTAGTACTCATGACCATTGCCGTTCTTGTTGCAGTCGGTTTTCTTATTCCAGTGCTTCTTGAATTGAAGAAAACTGCTCGTTCAACAACGATCTTTTTAAAGACAGCTGAAGAATCTCTGAAACCCACGATGGAAGAGCTACAGCAAACATTGAAAAGCCTCAGGAATATTACAGAAAATATAAATAATATAACCGTTGATGTTAAAGAATTTTCCGGGGCTGTGAAAGAGGCAGGACAAAATATAAAGACTTTAAGTCTGTTAATAGGAAGTTTCACATCAGCCGCAGCAATCAAAACATCTGGATTAAGGGTTGGCATAAGGACGGCCCTTCAGGTTTTATTAAGCAATCTTTTTTCCAAAAAGGAGGAAGGCAAATGAGAGAAGAGGGCGGTTATAGCACCGGAAGTTTGTTTCTTTCTTTTTTGCTGGGAGGAATTGTGGGTGCAGGTCTTGCACTGCTTCTGACCCCTCAATCTGGCCGTGAGACGAGGCAGAGAATTAGGGAGCTCACCGATGAAGTAAAAGAGAAGGCAAAGGATTATGTGGAAGACGTAAAAGGAAAAGTTTCATCTACCTTCGATAAGGGTAAAGAATTTTTTGAGGAGAAAAAATCCATTTTAACAACGGCCGTCGAGGCAGGCAAGGAGGCTTACGAGAAGGAGAAAGAGAGACTCTCCAAAGGCTAAAGATGCATGAAGTTTCAATTGCCCAGGGTTTACTCGATATCGCAATTGAGCATTGTGAAAGGGAAGGATATAAAAATATAGAGTCCATAAAGGTGAAGATAGGTAAGGCCGCCGGTGTTGTGCCGGAAGCCCTTCTTTTTGCCTGGGACGCAGTGAAGATTGAAACTATTGCTGAGAAGGCATCCCTCACCATAGAGGAAGTTCCGGTAAGCGGTTTCTGCAATAACTGCAAGGGTAGTTTCTCCGTTGAAGAAACATTTGTAATTTGCTGCCCCAGTTGTGGAGATCTTTCAATTCGAGTTGATACGGGGAGAGAATTAAATATTGAAGAAATGGAAGTATCTTAAAGAAGGTCATTCCAGATCAGGGGGATCAAATATATTAAGAACCGTTTAAAAGGAGGATTAAGGGAGTGAAGATTAAGGTCGTTACGCGAATCCTGGAGGCAAACGACAGGATCGCTGTTGAAAACAGGAAGATCTTTGATGAAGCGGGTGTTTATGTTATTAACCTCATGAGCGGACCCGGAGCGGGTAAGACATCTCTTATTGAAAGGACTATTAAAGAACTTAACAGCAAACTAAAAATAGGTGTTATAGAGGGTGACATTGCGGGTACAGATGATGCGCAGAGGATTGAAACCCTTGGTGTTCCGGTAATTCAGATAAATACGGGCAGCGCCTGTCACCTCGATGCGAATATGATAAGTGAGGCCATTGCTGATTTCCCCCTTAAAGAGACTGATCTCCTTATCATTGAAAACGTGGGCAACCTGGTCTGCCCGGCTGAATTCATGGTTGGTGAAAATATAAAGGCTATGGTCCTGAGTATAACAGAAGGAGATGACAAGCCTCTTAAATACCCCTTAATGTTTCAGGAATCATCAGCTCTGGTTTTAAATAAAGTAGACCTCCTTCCTTATACAAATGTAGACATAGAAAAGATAAAAAAGGATGCCCTTTCCCTTAATAGATCCCTTAAGATCTTTGAGGTTTCCTGTAAGACAGGCCAGGGGATAGCCCAATGGTCAGAATGGTTGCAATCACTGGCAGCGTAATGGATGGAAAGAAAAAGAATATTAGTCAGAGGAATTGTTCAAGGAGTTGGTTTCAGACCCTTTGTATATAGTCTTGCTAAATCATTAAACCTCAAAGGCTTTGTCATGAACTCATCCAAAGGGGTCACTATCGAGATAGAAGGTGACGGTAGTGACCTGTTTGTTGAGAGGCTGAATAAAGAAGCCCCGCCTCTTTCTCAGATCATGGAAGTTGATGTAACTTCCATGCCCTATCATGGATACCAGAATTTTCAGATAGTCCAGAGTCAAGACGAAGGAAGCTTTACACTGATCTCCCCTGATGTCTCGATTTGCAAAGATTGCTTCGAAGAATTGCTTGACTGGGATGACAGGCGTTACCTCTATCCTTTTATCAACTGCACAAACTGTGGTCCAAGATATACCATAACAAAATCAATTCCCTATGACAGGCCAAATACCACAATGTCTGTATTCAAGATGTGTAAAGACTGCGATGAGGAATATCATAACCCTGAAGACAGACGATTTCATGCCCAGCCGAATGCTTGCCCTGTTTGTGGACCTCAGGTGGAGTTAATAGTTAAGGAAGAAAATAACCCCTCTCCCACCAGGGGAGAGGGTAAGGGTGAGGGGGATAACCCAATAAAAGAAACGATCAAGCTTTTAAAAGAAGGAAAAATCATTGCTATCAAGGGACTTGGTGGATTCCACATCGCCTGCGACGCCACAAATGAAGAGGCAGTAAACAGGTTGAGACTGAAAAAAAGAAAAAGCAATAAACCCTTTGCTTTGATGGCTCCTGATGTTGAAACGATTAAGGAATTCTGTGAAGTATCTGAAGAAGAAGAGGAGATCTTAATATCTATTAAGAGACCGATTGTACTACTCAAAAAATTAGACGACTGTCTCCCTGAGGCAATAGCACCGAAAAACCCTTGCATTGGCTTCATGCTCCCCTATACACCCTTACATTATCTACTCTTTTATTATCCGACCCCCCCTTTACCCCCCCTTACTAAGGGGGGGATTACCCCCAATTTTGATGCTCTTGTAATGACAAGCGGCAATATCTCAGAAGAGCCTATCGTCATAGACAATGAGGAAGCTGTTACAAAGCTCTCGGGCATTGCCGATGCATTCCTTGTTCATAACAGAGGTATCTTTATGCGGGTAGATGATTCTGTATTGAGAGTGACGGGTTCGTCACTTTCCTTCATTCGTCGTTCACGAGGTTATGTGCCTGATCCTGTTCCACTTCATGAAGATGGTCCTGATGTTCTTGGATGCGGTGCCGACATTAAGAATACCTTCACCTTAACAAAAGGAAGTTTTGCAATACCGAGTCAGCACATCGGAGATATGGAGAATTATGAGACATTAATGTTCTTTGAAGAGAGTCTCAGAAACCTCAAGGATGTTTACAGGGTAAAGCCCGAGGCTCTCGCCTATGACCTTCACCCTATGTATCTGTCCACGCAGTGGGCATTAAGACAGGAAGATATTAAAAAGGTTGGAATTCAGCACCACCACGCTCATGTCGCATCAGTTATGGCTGAAAAGGGGATCAAGGAGAAGGTCATTGGCGTTTCCTTTGACGGAACCGGTTATGGCACCGATGGTAATCTCTGGGGAGGGGAATTTCTAATAGCTGATGCTATAAGTTTTAAAAGGGCAGGTCATTTTAAATATATCCCTCTTCCCGGTGGCGAGGTCGCTGTAAAGGAACCCTGGAGGATAGGCATAAGTTATATCGTGGATATAGCAGGTGACGAGGCCATGCCCTATCTTGAATCTGTTGGATTTATTGAGAGATATGGTGATGAAAGGGTTGAAAATATTATGAAGATCATTGACAAAAGGCAATTTTCACCTCTTTCATCAGGGGCTGGGAGATTATTTGATGCTATCTCCGCCATACTCGGGATTTGCGATAAAAATACCTTTGAAGGAGAGGCTGCAATCGCTTTAGAATCAATAACTTTGCCAGATATATTCGATGATTATCCCGTTGACATAAAATTCAGAGAGCCCATGGAGATTGATTTTTCTCATACCATTTTGAAAATCATAGAGGATCTCCTGAAAGAGAAAGACAAAGGTATCATTTCCTCTAAATTCCATAACACTATAGTCACTACTATTATGAGGGTTGTAAAGAAACTCTCTTCTCAATATGGAATAAAGCATGTCGTCTTAAGTGGTGGGGTGTTTCAAAACATGTATCTTCTGGAAAGAGCTATCGCAAGTCTTAAATCCACAGGCATGGAAGTTTATATTCATGAAAAAGTTGCGAGCAATGATGGCGGGATATCCCTCGGCCAGGCATACATATTAAGAGAAAGGATAAAGGCAGGAATTGAATGAGATTGCGACTTAGAGATTTATTGAGACTGAAAGATGAATAGATTGTTCAAGTCAAAATTATCAATTAGCAATGCAAAATTATCAATGAGGGGATTTCACTCGTTAGTTAATAATTACGAATTTTAACTTGAATAACGGAGTTTCTATAGGTCTCAATGAGTCTCAATTAGTCTCAAATAGTCTTTAAAATTAACTTTAAGGAGCAAGTTATGAAAAACGTAGTTGAAAAGATCAATAGTCTAATGAATTCAATCGGCAGGCCCGTGAAACTCATGGAGGTTTGCGGAACCCATACTGTTGCAATCTTCAGGCATGGCATAAGAGATATTATTCCAAAGGACATTATTCTTTTGAGCGGGCCTGGATGTCCAGTGTGTGTCACACCTATAAAGGATGTCGATGCCGCAGTAGCAATTTCAAAGCAGAACGGCTTTATCCTTTCCACCTTTGGCGATATGATGAGGGTTCCCGGATATAAGCAATCTCTATATCATGCACAGGCAGATGGTGCCAATATCAGTATCGTCTATTCTCCGATGGACGCTTTAAAACTTGCTTCAGAAAATAAAGATAAGAAGATTGTCTTCTTTGCAACAGGGTTTGAAACCACATCACCATCCGTTGCTGGAACCCTTCTTGAGGCGGAAAGGACAGGGGTTGATAATTTCTACATTTATTCTGCCCATAAGTTAGTTCCTCCCGCACTTAAGGCTCTTGTTGATTCCGAAGATGTAAGGGTAGAAGGTTTTATACTTCCTGGACATGTGAGTACTATTATAGGTAGCAAGCCCTATGAATTTATCGCTTCTGATTACAAAGTACCCTCTGTCATAACTGGCTTTGAGGCAGAAGACATTCTTCAGGGTATCATGATGCTTCTTGAGCAGATCGCATCCGGCAGGGTAGCGATCGAAATTCAGTATAAGAGGGTAGTAAAAGAAGAAGGCAATAGAAAGGCCGTTTCTCTCATAAATGAATACTTTGAGCCCTGCGATGCCAACTGGAGGGGAATTGGAACAATCCCTGAGAGTGGTCTCAAGTTAAGAGATGGTGTCAACCGGCGGGATGTGAAGCAGGTTTTTGATATAGATTTACCTGATCATCCAGAGCCGAAAGGTTGCCAGTGTGGCCTGGTTTTAAGAGGAGTGAAGATACCAACTGATTGTCTCCTCTTCGGAAAGGCCTGCACTCCGGAACATCCCGTTGGTGCCTGCATGGTCAGCACCGAAGGAAGCTGCGCAGCCTATTACAAGTATTCAGGGATAATAAAGACTTAACATCCATCTGATAATTCCTGGTTGGCATTCTAAATTCATTTCAGAATCTCATATTTTTTTGAGTGTTCTTAAACGCAGATCCTGAAGCTATTTCAGGATGACAATATGTGATAAGTGACTTCCCTCAATTAAAGTATCTGTTAAATGAAACGGAGGGTATTAATCTGCCTTCAGCAAATTTATATTTAGAAGAAATAGATTTCTTAAAATACTTAAATGGAACTGGTTACGCAGAGTGTGGCGTAACCTCCTGCGAGGAATTTGTAGAAGCAATCAAAAGGGGGTTAAAGAAACCTGAGGATTGTCCGTTTCTCAACCGGAATCGAGCTCAAGCTCTTGAAATATCCCTTACTATTCACAAATTTTGGCCTGAGGTTCCACTTCTTACACATCCGAGACCGGGCACCGTTGGCCTGGTCGAATTGAATTCTCCTGATACTGAATCCACAGTGCTCATTTCTGGGAATAATGAATACACTGAACAGATTCTGATGAGTGTCTTATCGACAACGAAAAGTCCCTTCTTTATTATGTTTGTTGATACAGATGGGAATACAGTTGACATGTCCATGATCTATCAGACCTTGACAGCGGAGAGAATTTACCTGGCAATGAAAGAAAATAACATGAATATAAAGGTCAAGAAGAAAGAAATTATAATTCCGGGATTTGCCTCTTCTTTAAAAGAAGACGTTGAGAAGTTATCTGGATGGAACGTCAGGGTAGGGCCGGTATGTGCTGCGGAAATCCCCCTTTTTCTTTCCGATATGTGGATTCCACCCTAAACTTCGCTTGAAATATAATCATCTATCTCTTTTACATACTTGGGATACAGACTTTCTGCCATCCGAACTGAGTCAAGAACCATTGAATGTTCTATTAAATCATACTCATGGACAAGCCTGTTTCTGAGACCGGCCGATGGGGCAAGTTTCTCAGCGAGACCTGCTGAGATTATTTTAAGCTCACCTAACTTTATAAAACTTTCATAATAATCATCAGGAGCTATATTACCTGTTTGAACAATAATATGAGTATTTATATCAATGGCCGCCTCGATTAATTCCTGTAAAAGCCTTTCTGTTGCCTTTCTTTTATATACATCTTCGATGTACTCTTCTCTATTTATATTCATTATAGGTTCAAGAGTTTTAAGATTTTCTATTATAATAGCAAGCTTTCTTCTGATAATTTCTTTTTCTAAAGGACTCATTGTAGTCTCTTTCTCTTAAGAAAGTGCTTAATTGCCGTTTCCTGTGCATCACGCAATTTCTTTGTATCCACATATCTCCGGAAAGCAAGCGAATAGAACTCGTTGAATATGCCTTGTTCTCTCTCGTAAAGGAGTCTACCGCTCTTTGCTATTATGAATTTTAAAAGTGGACTTGCGTATCTAAGATCAATGACATCAATATTGTTAGTGCGCAGCAGCCTGATAACCTTATTGGTAAGCGAAAAAATATCTATTGGTCTATCAAATAGAAGCGCAATATCAATATCGCTCTGTTTATGTATCCTTTCTGAAACAGCAGATCCGAAAAGCACAACAAGCTGTAACCCTTCATTTTCAAATAGAGGAGCCAGTTTATTCCTGATTTCCTCGACAGAGATTATCTCTTTTGCCATTAAAAGTATTTTTTCATAATCTGGCTGTAAAAGCAATAACCCCAAATTTGCCGATAGACTGAAAACCCATTGATTTTCAAGGAGATGCTGAAATGAATTCAGCATGACAGGAATATCGGCAAAGGCTCGACAACTATCATTCTGAACCCTGAAAGTGTCATTCCGAACTTGTTTCGGAATCTCTTCAGGACAGGTTTGTTTCAGAATCTCTATCAGCAATTTTGTGATAACACGATGAAGTGAAATGTCAAAGTGAATTTACCTAATCCAGAGGAAGGAACTGGATTGCCCGGTCAAGAGGCTGGTCGCAATATAGTCGCAGGCTTTAGCCCTGCGTAGATGCTGCGCAAACTGATCTGTGGATTCCACCGTAAAAGTGATTTCAAGTCGGTTTCACCAAATTTTCACTAGAGGTTGATCCGAGAAAATCGGTTTCTTATTTTACAAGAAATCTTTTTCGCTTTTACGTTCATTCTGTTTGACGTCCAAAGAGATATCCCTGCTTGTCACTGTACAAAACATGCCATTGGTGATTAGTGAGCAGATACCAAATTAGCGTATATGTCTCCCCGGTAAACCTATTCCTATGTGGTATCAGCACCAAATCAAATTCCTCTTGCTCAAAAAAATCTAATCCCAGGGACGTGGTCCACAAGATATGCGTGTACTTATGCAGTTTGTTCAAATCAAGGAGTCTTCCATCAATGAATATCTGAGAATCTGGATATAGATGCCAGATGAGGTACCCACCCCAATCCATTGTATTAAAGATCTTTCCCTTAATCCCTTTCTGTTTTATAAATCTTACGGCATCTTCAGGAAATCTTTTTTCAATGACTCCGCTTTGAAATGCTTTTTTATTGTATAAGCCAACTGTTAGTACGAAGATTGATATCAGAACAACTGCAATATTTATGATAGTCATGGGCAATTTTACATTTGGCTTTAATCTGCTCAATCCCAGCGCTATATATGGCCCTGAAAGAAAAATAAAAAAAGGAACATACCGGTATGCGGTTAAACTAATTACGGCTAAAGTAAAAACAGTGACAAATTTATTTAATTCTCTATATTTGAATAGTTCGTAAAGGCTCAAGAGCGCCATAAATAATAGAAACCAGTAATAAAGTAAGGCATTACCTGTATGTTTCCAAACTACAAATGGACTCATATATTCGGAGGTTCGCTTCTGCAACTCGCTTCCTTGAAGTTGTACTACGTATAGATATTTATTGATCCCACCCGGTGTGATCATTGTACATAGAATAGAAACACCAATGAATAGAAGGAAAGTTTTATTAAAATAGCTCTTTTCATTAAACTTTGACTCAACGGCGTAGCAGACAGTGTAGAGAACCAAAAGCGAAGAGCCTAATGCAACGGCACCGTGACTGTTACTCCAAAACATTATTACAGCTAAAAGCAAAAATAGCCACATATTCCTTCCTGTTCCATTGTATTTATCTAATAATAAGAACATTGTCGAGGCATAAAGGAAAGATAAAAGTTGTGGTCGCTCTCCTGTAAAATTAAGAGCTGTCATTCCAACAAAAAACATTGTCAATATCGTATAAGTAGTATGGGCACCAAGAAACCTAGATCTAAGATAAACGATCAACAGACAAATTGTTAGGATTGCCGCCTTCAGCAAAATGACTCCATCAAGGCCAAAATTTTTAAAGAAAAGAAAGAGGATAATCTGTCCTAGCCATTCGGCTTTTAATACTGTATCATTTCTTATTCCTTTCCCTTCATAGACATTAAAAGGATCTTTGTCAGGTATAGATAGGGTTTCAAAGATATTCTTTCCAGAGGCAATATGCCACCAAAAATCTGAATCCCACACTTTGGTAGCGAAAAATCCGAGAAATGTGATAAGTATTGATACTAACGCTAGAAATTGGAGATATTTTTGTCCTTTTTTTGAGCCTTCATTTTCTGGAAGATTTTTTTCAATTTTTGAAACAAGATTAAAGAGAAACATGATCACTGTTATTCATAATCATCGTCTCATATTTTTCGAAGATTTCTCAATAGAAAATATCAAAACCCTTTGCATCACATAAGATCTATATGAAATGATAATCCATTACCTCATATAAAATCTATTCAATTTGTACCAGGATACAATTGTGATATTCTCATGTAGATTTTTGATGAAGCAGTTCGACCGCTATCTAACATCAGCTCCGTTATGCTAAAATAATTTAATTTTAAGTGGGAGGAAACGACAATGGAGAAGATTCTCCTTGGCCACGGCAGTGGCGGAAAGCTAATGTATCAGTTGATCAGGGAGTATTTTGTCCCTGAATTTGAGCTCAAATCTCTGAATGATTCTGCTGTATTAGAAGGAATAAATCAAGGAAAAATGGCGCTAACGACAGATTCTTATGTCGTCTCACCCATATTTTTCCCTGGTGGAAACATCGGCGAACTTGCCGTTTATGGAACGGTGAATGATCTATCGATGGTTGGAGCAAGACCTCTTTATATGACTGCAGGTCTTATCCTTGAAGAGGGTTTTCCCCTTGAAGATTTAAAAAAGATTCTCACATCCATGTCAGGAGCTGCTGAAAGAGCAGGGGTAAAGATAGTTGCGGGAGACACAAAGGTAGTCAATAAAGGTAAAGGAGACGGCATATTTATTAATACATCCGGAATCGGGATAATTGATGAAGGGCTTGATATTTCGCCTTCAAGAGTTTTGCCTTCTGATAAGATTATTATAAGCGGCCCCATTGGTAATCACGGGATTTCTATTATGGCTGAGAGAAATGGTATCAGTTTTAACCCTCCGGTTTTGAGTGATACAGCGCCTCTGAATGGACTCGTTGGGGAAATGCTAAAAATTACCAGAGAGGTTCACGCTATGCGTGATCCAACAAGGGGCGGGCTTGCAACAAGTCTTAAAGAAATCGCCGTGGATTCAGGATGTTGTATTGTAATTGAGGAAGAATCTATACCGGTTCCCGCAGGCGTCAGAGGAGCTTGCGAACTCCTCGGACTTGATCCACTCTATGTTGCAAATGAGGGGATTCTTGTTTCAATAGTAAAGTCCGATGTTGCAGATTCACTCATCAGTACTATGAGACAACATCCTCTCGGCAAAGAAAGCAGAATTATCGGTCACGTCCAGAAAGCACCCGCTGGCATGGTTTTATTGAAGACAGCAATAGGTGGAACCCGTATTGTAGAGATGCTGTCAGGAGACCAATTGCCGAGGATTTGCTAAATGACACTGAGACTATTAGAGACTGCTGGAGACTCATAGAGACTCTTTGCAAATCTCAATGAATCTCAATTAGTCTCGACGAATCTCAACAAGTTTTAATGAATCTCAACATATTTCATACATTTGGAGATTTTTGATGCTTCTCGGTGTTAACGTCGATCATGTTGCGACAATAAGACAGGCAAGAGGAGGCATTGAGCCTGATCCTGTTATTGCTGCAACTCTGGCAATACTTGGCGGCGCAGATGGGATTACAATTCATCTTAGAGAAGACAGGCGTCATATTCAGGACAGAGATTTGAGGCTGCTGAAAGAGTTTGTTCCCGTAGAGCTGAATCTTGAGATGGCTGCAACTAAAGAGATGATTGCCATTGCCACCAAGACAAAACCTGATCTTGTCACACTTGTGCCAGAGAAAAGACAGGAACTCACTACCGAAGGTGGACTCGGTGTTCAGTTACAGAAACGAAATATTCAAGAGGCCATTAAAAAAATTCAGAACTCAGCCATTCCCGTGAGCCTTTTTATAAATCCCGATACTGATGTTGTCAATGTATCAAAAGAGATTGGTGCAGATATGGTTGAAATACATACAGGGATGTATGCTGATGCCAGAGGGAAAAAACAGGAGGAAGAATTAACTCGTATTATGAATGCGGTAAAACATGCTTCCGATATAGGTCTCAAGGTCAATGCAGGTCATGGACTCAATTATTTTAATGTCACCCGAATAGCTTCTATTCCAGGTCTTAGAGGTCTTTATATTGGACATAGCATCATCTCGAGGGCGGTTCTCGTGGGAATGGAAAGGGCAGTTAGAGAGATGAAGAAGTTGATATGAAGGTCATTAAAACAAGTTTAGCTTTTTTCTTTTTAATTTTTGTATCATACGGATTACTTTTTGCCCAGCCAGCAATTCCAAAGTCAAACATACCAAAAGAGATCAATCCTGAAGTCAGGAAACAAATTGAAAGATTGTATTCTCAAGATCCTCTGGAGAGACAGAATGCGGCTGCCAGGCTGGGTGAAATGGGTATAAGAGGTACTCCTGCGATACCATTCCTCGTTGGAATTTTAGGCGATACCCATTTTGTATTCTGTCGTATCGGAAATAGATTTGTGGGACCGACCTCGCCTGCTAAAGAAGCGACCATTGCTCTGGTGAAGATCGGCAGGTCATCTGTGGAACCGTTGATTTTCGCCCTGAAGGATAAGAACCACAATGTACGAAAGAACGCAGCAGAAGCACTTGGAGAAATAGGAGATATAAGAGCTGTAAAGCCCTTGATTGAAATCCTTAAGGACAAAGATTCGCCTGTCCGAAAAAGCGCAATTGAGGCACTTGGAAAAATCAGGGATCCACAGGCAGTAAAGTCGTTAATTGCTGCCCTCAAAGATGAAGATTGGTCCGTCCGGAAAAGCGCCGTAGAGGCACTCGGCGAAATTAAAGATGCACGTTCTGTGCAACCATTGATTGCTATGATCAGGGATAAAAAATCGAATGTTCAACAAGCCGCTTATGAGGCGCTATTTAAAATTATGGCGAGACTAAAAGAGGGTCGTGAAATAGAACTTCTCGCAAGAGCGCTTGAAAACAAAGAGTTTCTTGTCAGACGTATGGCAATAAATACATTATGGCAAATGGTGGATGAGAGGGGTGTGGACGCCTTGATTGAATCCCTCGAAGATGAGGATATATATGTCAGACAGGTCGCAGCAAAGGCACTTGGGAAAATAGGTGGGCCTGCAGTTGAGGCGTTAATTGGAGTGCTCAGAAATGAACATAGATGTATCCGGATAGTTGCAGCATCATTGCTTGGAAACATAAGAGATCAGCGGGCAGTGGAATCTCTCATTGCTGCCCTTCATGACGAAGATATACACGTCCGAAATACCGCTGCAGAAGCATTGGCGAAGATAGGTGAACCTGCTGTAGACCCATTAATTACTTTGTTGAAAGAGGGAGACCCCTCTATTCAAAAAATCACTGTAGAGACTCTTGGGGAAATAAAGGACACGCGTTCTCTAAAACCACTAATTATCGCACTCATAGAGAAAGATAGATCTGTCCGGAGGGCGGCAGCGAGATCCCTTGCGAAGATAGGGAAGCCAGCCTTAAAGCCATTGATTGGCTTCCTTGTCGATGAAGATCCATTCCTCCGGCGGATTTCTGCGGAATCACTGGGTGAAATCAGGAATGCAGAGGCAGTAGAACCTCTCATTGGTGCCCTTACTGATAAAGACGGATCAGTTCGAAAAGTAGCAGCAGAAGCGCTTGGTAAGATAGGGGATGCACGGGCTGCCAAACCGCTCAGTAGAGCCCTTCAGGATAAGTTCTTATATGTTCGGAAGAGTGCAGAGGAAGCATTACAGGCGTTAAAGAGGTAGTTACTAAGGAGTCCTTATCTCTTGCCTTATCTTCCTGATATACTTCTCTTTTCTATTTGCGGACGAAATCCCTCCGAGGAAGGATATACTGCAGGATTATGATCCTTGTTGTGGCAATTAAGAAAACATTGACCCGTCCTTATACCAAAACTGGTAAACTCCAGACGCCCACTATTTGACGGCCTTATAGATATATTATTTTCAAAATCAATTAAACGGGGATATCGAGTGCTTCCATGAGGGTTATGACAGGTCCTGCAAGAGGCACCTACAATAGAAACATGAAGATTGTGAAGCTGAAAACTTTCGTCACTTAGAATGCTGCTTCTTCTATGACAGCTATAACAAAGTTCGTACTGAAAAGCACTTTCTGATCCATCAACATCCGTGAAATTTTTGGTCAGGATGTATTTATATACAGAACCATGAGGACCTTTCGGTCCCACAGAGTCGTCATTATTATGGCAATCTATGCATTTGATAGTGCTTGACGAAGTCAGAGGGGGAATAAGGCTCGGGACATCGTTATTTCTGCCTGGAGCAATTATCGGGTGGAAGGATGGATTTGATATATCAAAAATTTCCGCTTTGTTAGTCTCGTCTGCTGGCAAATTGGCGCTGAAGGAATGACACTTAAAGCAGAGTTCATATCCCTCAACCACATTTACCCTCACCCCTTGCTGGTTGATACCTGATATCCCGGCCATCTTATTCTCCTCAGTAACATAGTGATGATGGTGACAGTCTCCACAATCTGCATGTCTCGGCATGGAAGGATTTATTTCGGGTAAGGTCTCACCAAATCTATGAATACCTGTCTTTTCAATAGGATGATGATAGGGCTTCTCGAATTCTTTCTGGATATTAATTT
>JBFMEC010000010.1:0-28482 GCA_040753575.1 Nitrospirota bacterium
ACACACAGATCATAAAAGCAGTCAAGATGATCATGAAGCATATCGGGGATAAGGGAATCCATGCAATGGATCGTGGTGGAGATCGAGGGAGATTCTATAAGCATTATCTGGAGCGGGACAAACCGATACGCTTTCTCATTCGTTTAAAAGAGAGGGATTTGCTGCATAAAGGCAAGAGGAAAAACTGCTCTGATATAGCCCTCTGCCTTCCGACCCCGTATGAGACAGTTTTGATTATTTATGAAGACGGTAAGGAGAAGAGGAGAAAGGTTCAGTATAATGCGATACCGGTAAAGCTACCCTCTTACTCTCACAAGTTGTATTTTGTTGTCGTAAAGGGATTTGGGATAAAACCCATGATGTTATTAACAAGCTGTATGGTTGATATCAAGAAGAAGGAGAGCATCTGGAGGATCGTTGAGTATTATCTTGCTCGTTGGAAATGTGATGAATCCTACCGCTACATAAAGCAGTGTTATAACCTTGAGGATATACGGGTAAGGAGCTATATCAGCATTCGAAACATTGTAGTCCTTGTCCTGGCAGTATCGTATTTTGCAGCAGTGTATATTGGACAGAGCATCAAACTAAAGCTGCTGGTGGAGCGAATATTCCTGGTGTCAAAGAGGTTCTTTGGTGTTCCCAGTTTCTTCAACTATGCCATTGCAGATGGTATCTTCAATCTGCTTTATCCTGATAAGTCTGCTTTGCAGGGAATAAAACCAAATACTATCGATGATTTCCAATTATGCTTTGAGTTCGGGTAAAAACTCAGGAAACTCCAAGAAATTTTGCATTGACAAGACAAGCCTTTTAGGTGAGAATTAATAAAATTAGCATTTTTGTAATCTTTTTTAAAACCTGAAAATTTAGACACACAAAGGATGAGGATGTTTTTTCTTTTCCAGATTTTTAGAAATATAACCTTAGATGAGGGTAAGATTTTAGAGGGAGGGTAGCATGATATCGACGAAAATAAAGGATGGTAAGGGCATTGAATCCTTGATTGCAATTCTGAATGACGAGGATGCTAAGGTCAGGGAGAATGCGGTGGAGGCATTAGGGAAGATTAGGGATGTCCGTGCGATTGAGCCTTTGATATCTGTTTTAAGAGATGAGGATCTGGATGTTCGGTGGAAGGCAGTCTGGGCCCTTGGGGAGATCGGTATACCTGCCATCGAGCCTTTGATCAATGCTTTAAATGATAATGACCCTCGTGTGCGGGAAAATGCTGTTTGCTCTCTGGGTGAAATAGGTTCACCGGCCGTGGAGCGTCTCATTGATTCACTGAAGAATGGAAACCCCCAGGTGCGATGGAATGCAGCGGAGACACTCGGCGAGATAAGAGACACAAGGGCTATTGAACCTCTAATAGCTGCTCTTGATGACGACAACTCCCGCGTCAGGGAAAATGCCGTTTCTTCCTTGAGGGAGATAGGTATTCCGGCAATAATCCCCCTAATTGTTGCCCTGAAGGACGGGGACGCCCGTGTTCAGGAGAATGCTGTCTGGGCTCTCATAGAGATAGGAGCTCCAGCCGTTGAACCTCTCATAAACGCCCTGAAGTTTGGGGATGCCCGTGTTCGAGAAAATGTTATTAGGGGCCTGGGCGAGATTAAAGATACCAGGGCAATCTGGCCTTTGATTGCTATATTGAGAGATGAGAACCCAAGTATAAAGGAAAACGCTATCCGAGCGTTGAGTAATATGGGAACATCGGCTGTTGAGCCTCTGATAGCTGCTCTAAAAAATGAAGACCCTCTCATCCGTTGCAGGGCTTCAGAAGCACTGGGAAAGATAAAAGATGTAAGAGCCGTTGAGCCTCTAATAGGTTCTCTGAAGGATGAGAACCCCCGGGTCCGGGAAAATGCGGTCTGGACTCTCGGGAAGATCGGAGCTGCAGCCGTAAGACCGTTGATTGCCAATCTGAGGGATTCAGACTCTCGAATCCGGGAAAATGCGGTCTGGGCTCTCGGGAAGATTGGAGGCCCCGCCGTTGAACCATTGATCGCCACTTTAATGGATCCGGACACCCGGGTAAGAGAAAATGCTGTTAGGGCTTTAAGTAAGATCGGAACCCCTGCCGTTGAACCCCTCATTGCAAATATGGAGGATCCGGATCCTCGAGTCCGGGAAAGTATCATTGAGATACTCGGAAAGATAAAGGATGCAAGAGCAATTAATCCTCTAATAACTTCTCTGAAGGATGGAAACCCCCGGGTCCGGGAAAATGCAGTTCGGGCTCTTAGTAAGATAGGGTCGCCAGCGATTGAACCGTTAATTGCTACTCTAAAAGATGAAAAACCTTTCGTAAGGATAAGTGTGGTAGAGGCTCTCGGAAAGATTAAGGATGTGAAGGCTATCGAGCCCCTGATAGCCTCCCTGAAGGACGCCGATCCTTCTGTCAGAAGTAATGCGGCCTGGGCACTGGGTGAAATTTCCGTCCCGATGAGTTAGAAGATTCTGTTTCTCGGTTTGGGAATATTACTCTAAGCCTTTTCTTTCCCTGTTTCTCTCTTCATTCTTTCCCTATAGTCTGTATAGTCGGGTATAAAACGCTTATATTCCCCGGACATCAAAGGCGAAGAGATCATAAAGTCGGCAGAGGCCCGATTGCAAGCTACAGGGATATTCCATACGACGGCTATACGCAAAAGGGCTTTAACGTCAGTGTCATGAGGGTGTGGCTCTAACGGATCCCAGAAGAAGATGATGAAATCAATCTCTCCTTCAGCTATCTTTGCCCCTATCTGCTGGTCACCTCCTAAGGGTCCGCTCTGAAGTTTGTTAATCTCAACTCCCAATTCTTGCTCCAGTAATTTACCTGTAGTTCCCGTTGCATATAACTCGTGCTGGGCAAGAAGGTCTTTATTAAATTTCGCCCACTCCAGCAAATCCTTCTTTTTATTATCATGAGCAATAAGGGCTATTCTCTTTTTTTGACCTATAGCGAGCTCTTTGTTTTCCATACTATTCTTTCTCCTCTCAGGAATATTTCAGTCTTAAATTTAAAAACTCCTGAATTGAAACGTCAAGTTCTTTGTGTAATAAGTCCCGAAACTTTATCACGCATCCCGGGGAGAATGAGTGAGGAAGTGATGACCCGGAGATTCCGTAATAATCGCTCAAGGGCATTCCTCCTGCGTGAAACAATTTGTCATCACGGAATCGGAGATGCTTACGTGAGGACAGACTTATTAACAACGAAAAACCTCTTGATGGTATAATATTTCATTAACTTCCGGGAGGTTATTAGTCTGTGCTGCTGGGGGATAAGAAATGTCAGAACTCGATAAATTGAGGAAAGAAATCGATGAGATCGATGAGGAAATACTTAAGCTCCTTAACAAGCGAGCCGAGGTTGTTATTAAGATTGCTCACATTAAGAGGAATGAGAATGCCAGATTCTACTCCCCTGAACGTGAAAAGGAGATATTAGAACGTCTTACAACTCTTAATAAGGGACCATTCCCGAATGATACTCTTAAGGTTATATACAGGGAGATCCTCTCGGCCTCTCTTTCACTGGAAGAACCTCTGAAGATCGCCTGTCTGGGACCTCTGGCGACATTCACCCATCTTGCAGCGCTGAGGCATTTCGGCTCATCAGCCTCCTTCCTCCCTGTCGAAAGTATCAGGGATGTCTTTGATGCTGTGGAAGCCGGTAAGACGGCCTATGGAGTTGTGCCAATAGAAAACTCCAATGAGGGCGTCGTAAGTTATACCCTCGATATGTTTATGGATTATGACCTCAAGGTTGCTGCCGAAATAATGCTTGAGATAACCCATAATCTCCTTTCAGGAAGCGGTGATAAGTCTAAAATCAAAAAGGTTTACTCCAATCTGCATGCGGCAGCACAATGCAGGCGATGGCTTGAGTCGAATCTCCAGGGAATACCAATAGTTGAAACAACGAGTACGGCTAAGGCTGCAGAGCTTGCATCAAAGGATTATGAGGCTGCTGCTATCGCCAGTGAGTTAGCTGCGAAGGTTTATGACCTGCATTTCGTGGAAAAGGATATCGGTGATAGTAAACAGAACTTTACAAGGTTTCTTGTCATATCAAAGGAATTTCCTCCTGGAACCGGCAGGGATAAGACATCTATTATGTTCTCGGTTAAAGATAGGCCAGGGGCCCTTTATGATATCCTTTCACCCTTTAAGAAAGCGAAGATCAACTTGACGAAGATCGAATCAAGGCCTTCCAAGAGAAAGGCCTGGGAATATATATTCTTTGTGGATATGGAAGGTCATATAGATGACAGGAGGGTGAGAAAGGCGATAGAAGAAATTAAGGATGACTGTCTCTATCTCAAGATTCTTGGTTCCTATCCACATGGTGGAACCTGATGATTAAACCCCCGGACTACGTCTCTGAAATAAAACCTTACATCCCTGGCAAACCAATAGAAGAACTTGAAAGGGAATTAGGCATCAAGGATTCTGTCAAGCTCGCCTCTAACGAAAACCCCCTTGGCCCCTCCCCCCTGGCGCTGAAATCTATTATTGAAAGCCTAACGAATTCTGACATGTCTAACAGTATGAATAGGTACCCCGATGGAAGCGGATATTTTATTAAAAAGGCATTGTCAGAAAGGCTCTCCATTGAAGAAGAGGAGATAATCCTCGGCAATGGCTCAAATGAACTGATTAACATAGCCGTTAGTACATTTCTTCAGGCGTGGGACGAGGCGGTCATGGCCCATCCATCCTTCATTGTTTACTCTATGGCAGTGCAGGCGATAGGAGGGAGGCCGATTCAGTTGCCTCTAAAGAATTACACCCATGACCTCGGAGCCATGGCAGAAGCTATTACCCCAAAGACAAAGATTATCTTTATCGCAAATCCGAATAATCCAACGGGAACTGTAAATACGAGAGATGAATTCGACCTGTTGATGAAGAAGATTCCCGAAGGCATATTGGTTGTGGTTGATGAAGCCTACTGCGAATATGTGACGGACCCTGACTATGCCGATAGCATGAAACACTTTAGAGGTGGCAGAGACATACTAATACTCAGGACCTTCTCAAAGATTTATGGCCTTGCCGGTCTGAGGATAGGCTATGGCATTGCGGCAAAAGATATTATTTCGGAAATGAATAAACTCAGACCCCCTTTTAATACAAACTCTGTTGCCCAGAAGGCGGCCCTGTGGGCTCTCCGGGATGACGAACATGTTAAATACTCCCGGGAGCTGAATGAGAAAGGCAAAAGATATCTTTATGGAGAGCTAAACTCTCTCGGGATAAAATATGTCCCCACGGAAGCAAATTTTATCTATATGTTGTTGGATCACGATTCAAATGCGCTATATGGTGAATTACTGAAAGAAGGAATAATCGTAAGACCCATAGGCCCTAAGGAAATAAGGGTGACCATAGGATTGCCAGAAGAGAATAAAAGGTTTATTGAGGCATTGAAAAAAGTGAGGGTGAGATAAGCAGATTTCTGTCTTCTGGATTTATAACTCTCACCTTTTAAATTGGAGGAGTAAATGGACATTATTGTTTTAAAACCAGGTGCAACGGAAGAAGAGATAAGGCGAATTGTAAAAAAGCTTGAAGGCCATGGTCTGAAGACCAATATCTCCAAAGGGACCGAAAGAACCATCATCGGCGTCATAGGTGACACCTCAAAGATAGCAGAGGAGGAAGAAGATGCTATAAGGGTGATGCCGGGCGTAGAAGATGTGATGAGGATATTAAAGCCCTACAAGCTGGCAAGCAGGGATTTCAAGCCTGAGGACACGCTTATAAATGTGAGAGGAAATATTATAGGAGGTAAAAGGATACATGTTATCGCGGGTCCCTGTGCTGTAGAGAATAAGACAATGCTTGTGAGCATCGCCGAGAAGGTTAAGGATGCGGGAGCCACCTTTCTACGTGGAGGTGCCTTCAAACCCCGTACCTCCCCTTACTCTTTCCAGGGCTTAGGCCAGGAAGGCCTTCAGTATTTATCTGATGCGAGGGCAAGGACAGGGCTGCCGATCGTAACAGAACTTATGGATCCGAGAGATATTGAGGTAATCCTGAAATATACTGATATAGTGCAGATTGGTGCGAGGAATATGCAGAACTTCCGGTTGCTTCTTGAAGTCGGTTCCTGTGATAAACCGGTTCTTCTTAAAAGAGGTTTATCGGCAACAATAAAAGAATGGCTCATGGCAGCCGAATATATAATGTCGAGGGGTAACCAGAACGTTATCCTCTGTGAGAGAGGCATCAGGACATTTGAGACGGCAACAAGGAATACCCTTGACATTAGCGCCGTACCGCTGCTTAAGCAGCGCACCCACCTTCCCGTTATCGTCGATCCGAGTCATGGCTCGGGCAAGTGGGATCTTGTTGCACCCATGTCAAAGGCTGCGATAGCGGCTGGCGCAGATGGACTTATCATAGAGGTCCACACAAATCCTGAGGGAGCCTTATCAGATGGGGAGCAATCATTGAAGCCTGATGCATTCAGGAAGTTAATGGAGGAACTGAGGCCAGTGGTTGCTGCTGTTGGAAGGGAGATATGAAAATAATTTCAAAATCCAAAATCCGGGTTACAAATTCCAAAAATCGAATTATAAATTTTAAGAAAGTAACCATATTAGGCGTTGGTTTACTGGGCGCATCTTTTGCTCTGGCAATGAAAAAGTACAAGCTCTGTGTCGAGGTCATGGGTTTTGGTAGGCGAGAGGAAAATCTCCTAAAGGCAAAGAAGAGAGGAATAATCGACTCCTTCGACCTTGATCCTGTAAAGGTCTGCCATGGTGCAGATCTCATAATATTTGCCACACCCGTGGGAAGCTTTATAGACATTACCCGGAGAATAGTTAGTTCATTAAAGAAGGGTTCTATTGTTACCGATGTGGGGAGCGTAAAGGGCAGGCTTGTTCGTGATATGGAGGCTCTAATGCCGGAAGGAGTCTATTTTATTGGTGGCCATCCTATTGCAGGGAGTGACCGTTCGGGTATCGAAACGGCCTCGGCGGATATCTTTTTTGGTGCAAAGTGCATAATTACACCCACTGAAAGAACGGACAGAGATGCCCTTGAAAAGATAATCAGACTCTGGGAGACCTTTGGTTCTGTTGTAAAGACAATAGATCCTGACGAACATGACAGGGTCTATGCGTCAGTGAGCCATCTGCCTCATTTACTTGCCTATGCAATAGTTAATACCGTGGCAGACATTGACAGATCCTTTCTTAAATTCTCGGGGCAGGGCTTTCTGGACACCACAAGGATAGCATCCAGTTCTCCCGAACTCTGGCGAGATATATGCCTTCTTAACAGGGATAATCTCCTTGAATCTTTGGAGGTTTTCAAAAATAGTCTTGAAAGGTTGAGCGGGTATCTCAGAACTAATGATTCTGAATCACTGGAGAGGGAATTCGAGAAGGCCCGGGCATTGAGGGAGAGTCTTGGAAAGGATTGAACTCAGCAAGGCAAAAGGTCTCAAAGGTGAATTTTCTCCTCCTCCGGATAAATCCATATCACACAGGGCAATAATACTTTCGTCTCTATCACAGGGAAAGGGTATCATCAAAAATTTTCTCAGGGCTGAGGATCCTATGAGCACCGTTAATGCTATCAGAGCCTTGGGAGTCAATATTGAGGATAGGGAAGGAGATTTAATTGTTGAGGGCAATGGAATTGATGGTTTAAAAGAGCCCAATAATGTCATTGATTGTGGTAATTCAGGAACGACAATAAGGTTTCTTTCAGGGGTGCTTTCGGGTAACCCCTTCTTTTCTGTCCTGACAGGCGATGATTCCTTGAGACAGAGGCCAATGGCAAGGGTAATCAATCCTCTGAGACAGATGGGTGCAGAAATAATAGCAAGGGCTGAAGACAGTTATCCACCTATTGCGATCAGAGGGAAGAAACTGAAACCGATCAAATATACTATGCCCGTAGCAAGTGCTCAGGTGAAATCGGCTCTTCTCCTTGCAGGTCTCTATGCAACGGGGGAGACAGAGATAATAGAACCGGTAAAAACGAGGGACCACACTGAAAGAATGCTCAAAGCCTTTGGTGCCGATTTGAAGGTTGAAGGTACCAAAATAAGGATCAAGGGAGGAACAGAATTAAGTGCAAAGGAAATCAATGTACCCCGGGATTTCTCGTCGGCTGCATTTTTCATCGTTGGAGCATTACTGATCAACGGTTCCGACATAATAATAAAGGAAGTTGGAATTAATCCCACGCGAACGGGTCTTCTCAATGCCCTCCAGGAAATGGGTGCCGATATCGGGATATCCAATATAAGAGAGATATCCTGTGAACCAGTGGCAGACCTTTATTGTAAAGGTAGCAGAGCTCTTGGGGCTATAAATATAACGAAGGAAAAGATCCCCTCTCTCATCGATGAGTTTCCGATCCTTTGTGTAGTAGCTACTCAGGCAGAGGGCGTTACGACCATCAGGGGAGCTGAAGAATTGAGAGTCAAGGAATCCGATAGGATCAGTGTCATGGCGAGTGAACTTCGAAAGATGGGTGCTGAGGTTGAAGAGTTCCAAGATGGGCTGAGTATAAAGGGTAAGACGAGTTTGAAGGGTGCCATAGTAGAAAGTCACGGAGATCACAGGATCGCCATGGCCCTTAGCATCGCAGCTCTCGTTGCTGAAGGGGCAACTACCATTAATGATGTTTCATCTGCAGGTATATCCTTTCCAGGATTTTTTGACGTTCTGGGAAGACTGACCGTAAAATAGACTTCAAAACACCTCCCAAGAATCTGACCTCTTGACGTTACCGATAGTGACTCCGTTACAATAACCTATACCTGTGTCATTTCAGATTTTATCTTTATTTTTAAATATAAGTTTGTGGGTAAAGTCATTGCCATAGATGGCCCATCGGGTGCCGGGAAAACCACTGTTGCTAAGTTAATTGCAAAGGAGCTCGGCTTTAAATACCTGGACACCGGCGCATTATATAGAGCGGTTGCCTTTGCACTGAGAAGAAACGGGATAGATCCGAAAGACGGCGACGGGAAACTCCTGGATATCCTTACCAGAACCCATATCACCTTTAGAAATGAAAAGATTTTTCTGAATGGCCGTGATGTCTCAGAGGAGATTAGGTCAACAGAGGTTGACCATTACTCTTCTGTCTTTTCCACGCGAAGGATCGTCAGAGATTTTCTGTTAGATGCGCAAAGAGATACTGCCTCGAAAAACGACCTTGTTGTTGAAGGAAGAGATACTACGACCGTTGTCTTTCCCAAAGCCTGGAAAAAGGTTTATCTTGATGCATCTCTTGAAGAGAGGGCTAAAAGACGCTGCCTTCAGTTCAGAGAAAATGGCCTTGTCCTCAGCATGGATGAATGCAGAAGGAATGTAATTGAGAGGGATGAGAGGGATAGCAATCGCAGTATCGCTCCCCTGAAAAGGGCTGATGATGCCCTGCTGATTGATTCGTCGAATCTTTCCGTTGGAGAAGTCGTCAATAAAATACTTGAATTTGTGAGAGCTGAACGTTGAAATTTTTTCTTTACCGGTTTTTGAAGATAACACTTTCCATCTTTTTAAAGGTTTTCTACCGCTTTGAGGTCTTTGGTTCCGAGAATGTACCTGACAGAGGTGGAGCTATAGTGGCAGCAAACCATGCAAGTTACCTGGATCCACCCGTGATCGCCGCAGCCTTAAAAAGGTGTCCTACCTACATTGCAAAGGAAGGACTTTTTAAAGTTCCTCTCCTTGGTCCATTTATAAGATTATTCTCTTTTCCTGTGAAGAGGGGAAAAACCCTTCCTTCCACAATAAAGGAAGCTGTTTCACGGCTGAAGGAAGGGGAAATCATTGTCATATTTCCGGAAGGGGGCCGCAGTGCCGATGGAAATATTCTTGAAGCCAAAAGAGGTGTGGGTATGATTGCTGCATTAAGCAGGATCCCCGTTATTCCAGTCCTCATAGAGGGGACGGATAAGGCCCTTCCCATGGGCGTAAAACTGTTAAGACCCGCAAAGATAAAAGTAATATTCGGAAACCCTATAATAATCGAGAAGGAAAAAGATAGGGACTTTCAGGAAAGATTTAGCAAGAATGTAATGGAGGCAATAAAAGATTTAAAGGCAAAGGCTTAGGTTGAGTTATGGAAATAATTGTGGCAAAAAAGGCCGGGTTTTGCTTTGGTGTAAAGAGGGCCATAGATATCGCCTTCCAGGTAGCCAAGGAAAAAAGAAAAGGGATATATACACTCGGTCCAATAATTCATAATCCCCAGGTTGTAGAAAAGCTCGAGAAAAAAGGAATCTACCCGATAGAGGACATTGAATCGAGGAAAGACATAAAGGCCCTTATAATCAGAACGCATGGTATCCCGATGGATTTGCTGAAGGAGGTTTCTTCCAGGGGTTTTGAGATTATAGATGCCACCTGCCCATTTGTAAAAAAGGCTCAATATTATGCTAAACTCCTTAGGGAAGAAAATTATCAGGTAGTTATTCTGGGGGAAAGGGATCATCCAGAAGTTAAGGGTCTTATGAGCTATGCCAGTGATGATGCGATAGTTATTGATGGCGAGACCCCGCTTCCCAGATTAAAGAGCAAGGTGGGCATGGTTGTTCAAACGACACAGCCTCTTGAGGTTTTAAAGAGAGTTCTCTCTGATGTCTTGGTACATGCTAAGGAGATAAAAGTATATAATACAATATGCAATTCCACTGCCCTCAGGTTAAAAGAAACCGAAGAGATGGCCCATAAGGTCGATGTAATGATTGTTGTGGGTGGTAAGAACAGTGCAAATACTACACAGCTTACCAGGCTTTGCAAGACTCTCTCAGTACCAACATATCATATAGAAACTTCCGCGGAAATAAGAAAGGATTGGCTTAAGGGAGCAAAAAGGGTTGGCATTACTGCAGGCGCTTCAACGCCTGAATGGATTATTAAAAGAGTAGAAAAGAGAATTAGAGATACAGGAGGATGCCCTTTTAATGGAACTTAGAAACAATGAGATGGAGAGGCTATATGCCGAAACCTTCCACAGTATTGAAGAGGGGACAATACTCAAGGGAAGGGTATTAGCCTTGAAGCAAGATGGGATTATAATCGATATAGGATATAAATCGGAAGGTTTTATTCCCATAGAGGAATTTTCAGAAGAGGAGTTAAACTCCTTAAACATCGGCAGCGATATAGAGGTCTATGTGGAAGAAATAGAAGATTCCGAAGGCATTGTGAATTTGTCCAAGGAGAGAGCGAAAAAGATAAAAGCCTGGGAACTGCTTGAGGAAGCCTTCAGGAACGGCGGTCCCATTGAAGGGAAAGTCCTTGGAAGAACAAAGGGTGGTCTTTCAGTAGACATATCCGGGATAACAGCCTTTCTTCCAGGATCCCAGATTGACATAAAGGCACCCAAGGATGTTGATAGCCTTGTCGGTAAAATGATAATCCTGAAGATTTTGAAACTTAACAGCAGACTATCCAACGTAATCGTATCGAGGAAGGCTATTCTGGAAGAGGGGAGGATGAAGAAGAAGGCCGAGACTCTGGAGAAACTCAAAGAGGGAGCCCTTATTAGAGGAGTAGTTAAGAATATCACTGACTATGGTGTCTTCGTTGACCTTGGCGGAATTGATGGACTGCTGCATGTATCTGATATCTCCTGGGGCCGGATAAGCCATCCAGCAGAGTTTTTTGCTTTGGGAGAGGAAGTGGAAGTGGTTATCCTGAAATATGATGGAGAGAATGAAAGGGTAACTCTCGGTTATAAGCAGAAAAAGCCAGATCCCTGGTTCACTGTTGAAGAAAGATACCCTTTCGGCAAAAAGGTTAGAGGAAAGGTTGTAAGCATTACTGATTATGGCGCCTTCATTGAACTTGAAGAAGGTCTTGAGGGGCTTGTTCATATATCCGAAATAGACTGGCTTTCCAGGCCAAAACATCCCTCCAAGTATCTCACCATTGGGGAGACTGTCGATGCTATCGTCTTAAAGGTTGATAAGGAGGAAAGAAGACTTTCTTTAAGCATAAAACAGCTTAAACCAAGCCCCTGGGAAGTTGTTTCACAACGTTATAGAGTGGGCCAGAAGATAACGGGCAAGGTAAAGACCATTACTGATTTCGGTGTCTTTGTAGGACTCCCCGAGGGTGTTGACGGTCTTATTCATATCCACGATCTTTCTTGGACAAAACATATAAGACATCCCTCGGAGATTCTCAGGAAAGGGCAGAAGGTAGAAGCTGTCATCCTCAGCATGGAGCCGGATACGGAAAAAATGGCCCTTGGACTGAAACAGATCGAACCTGATCCATGGCTCCACGACATTCCGGAAAGATTTAAACTCGGTTCTGAGGTAAGAGGTAAGGTTTTAAGGATAACCGATTTTGGTATTTTCGTGGAACTTGAAGGTGGCGTTGAGGGCCTTGTTTATTCCTCTGAGATCATAAAGCCCTCCTCCGGAAATATCGAGGATGTCCTCAGGGAGGGAGACGATATCCATGTGAGGATAATAAAATTGGACCTTGATGAAAGAAAGATAGGACTGAGTATGAAAAACCTGAAGATGGCGGAGAGATGAAGAAGGGTTGTCTCATTCTTCTTGGTATATTTATATTTCTCATTTTCGTTAGTCTTCTTCTTGTAATTCTTCAAAAGAATATCCCCCTGGGCGATCGCGTTGCGCTCATCCGAATAGAAGGTCCTATCATTGATTCGAAAGAAACTATCGACGAGATCAGGGATTATGTGAAGGATTCCTCTGTCAAGGCCATCGTACTTCGCATTGACAGCCCCGGGGGCGCTGTAGCACCAGCGCAGGAGATCTATGAAGAGGTGAGAAAAGCCGTCGCAAAGAAGAAGGTTGTGGTTTCTATGGGAACCGTTGCAGCCTCAGGAGGTTATTATATAGCATCGCCTGCAACAAAGATCATTGCCAGCCCGGGAACACTTACAGGATCAATCGGAGTTATCATGGAAGTTCCTAACTTACAGGGACTTATGAATAAACTTGGCATAAAGACAGAGGTAGTGAAGAGCGGGAGGCACAAAGATATAGCCTCGATTTTTAGAGGAATCGGAAAGGAAGAAAGGGAAATACTCCAGGGAATACTCGACAATGTCCATGAGCAGTTCATCAAGGCCGTTGCTGAAGGAAGGAAAATGGTTCTGGCTGATGTGAAGAAGCTCGCAGACGGCCGTGTCTTCACAGGCGAACAGGCACTTCAGGCAGGACTCATCGATCAACTGGGTAATCTTGAAGATGCCGTGCAGACCGCTGCCAAGCTCTCCGGGATAAAAGGAGAACCTGTGGTCGTCAGTAAGAAGGAACGTTTTTCCATAATTAATCTACTATTCGGGAAAAATCCCAAGGAATTGGCAGATATTTTCCAGACTATAAAAGTAAAATATTTGTTTGTACCTTAAGACTATTGGGAGGTTTTTATGACCAAGTCAGTCCTCATAGAAAAGGTATCGGAGAAGGTTGGAAGCCTTACAAGAAAACAGACCGAGATTGTTATCGATACTATTTTTGATAGTATAAAAGAAGCCCTGATTAAAGGCGAGAAAATCGAGATAAGGGGTTTCGGTAATTTCAGGTTAAAGAACAGGAGGCCCAGAAAGGCGAGAAATCCAAAGACGGGCGAAACTGTTTACGTGCAGGAGAAAAAGGTCCTATACTTTAAGGTTGGCAAGGCTCTCAGGGCGGCGATGAATTCGGGAAATCCGATTATGTAAAAAGCCCAAGCTTTTTAGAAGCAGCCCGCAGGGACCATCTTATTTTGAAAGTCAAGCCGGAAAAGCTATCTCAAAGATTATAGAAAGAGATGATATTCTTCTTCTCTCGAAGGAAATTCTCGACGAAGTGCTTTCTGTGCTTTCAGAAAAATTCAGCCGTGATCGTGAGGAACTGAGTCAGGTTGCTGTTGTGCTTTCAGAGCTTGGAGAAATCGTCAGTTCAACAAAGAAAGTTTTGATTTTCAGAGATGAGCCTGATAACTGGATACTTGAATATGCTTTAAGCGCTAATGCTGATATTATTGTTACCGGCGACAAAGATATGCTCAAACTGAAGATATATGAAAAGGTGAGGATAATAAGTCTGAAAGAATATCTGGAGACTTAGGAAAAAATTCTTTGAGGAACGTTGTTACTAAGATTGCATCTCGACGGCATGCCCAGACAAGCAAGACGTGATGCACCAGGTGTTCTTCATCATGTTATGGCGAGAGGAATAAAAGAAGTGGACATTTATAATTTTCGAAAATATTTTTAGGGTATAGTCATTATGGTAAGTAGACTTTTCCGCCGTAAATTTCTGCATCACATTTTAGAGGATATTGACATCGAGAAGCATCGTCTACACCGCGCACTGAATGCTTTCGACCTTACCATTCTGGGAATCGGAGCAATAATCGGCGTTGGAATTTTTGTCTTAACAGGGGTTGCCTCGGCACGCTTTGCAGGTCCAGGAATTGTTCTCTCCTTCGTTATATCCGGTTTCGCCTCTGCTTTTGCTGCGCTGTGCTATGCAGAGTTTGCCTCCCTCATTCCAGTGGCAGGAAGTGCGTACAATTATGCATATGCAACCCTTGGAGAGATAATCGCCTGGATCATTGGCTGGGATCTCATACTTGAATATATCGTAGCCTCAATAGCGGTTGCCATAGGGTGGTCGGGGTATTTCGTAAATATTATAGGTGCAATAGGAATTTCTCTGCCTGCTTGGTGTTCTGCGAGCCCAGGAACAGCGCAGGGAGCAATAGTGAACCTTCCCGCAATCGTTATTGTACTATTCCTCACTGCCATTCTGATCATAGGAATCAAGGAAAGTGCCAGATTTGCAAGCGTAATGGTCTTTGTCAAATTGGGAGCCCTGATCGTCTTTATCCTGGTCGGGATTTTTAACGTAAAACCTTCAAACTGGATTCCTTTCCTTCCCTTCGGCCTCAAAGGGGTGATGGCGGGTGCTGCCATTGTCTTTTTTGCATACATAGGATTTGATGCAGTATCGACTGCTGCTGAGGAAACGAAGGATCCCCAACGGAATGTGCCGAAAGGGATTATCTTTTCTTTGGGTATCTGTACAGTTTTTTATATTGTTGTTTCCGCAATTCTTACCGGAATAGTGTCATATGGGAAATTAAACGACCCTGCCCCTGTTGCACTTGCCTTAAATCATATTGGCTTTCGGTGGGGATCAGCTTTGGTTTCCGCAGGTGCAGTCGCAGGTATTACCAGCGTTCTCTTGGTAATACTTATGGGTCAACCCAGAATCTTTTTTTCTATGGCGCGCGATGGCCTCTTATGGCCGTGGATTTCAAAAGTTCATCCCCGATTGCGCACTCCTTATATCTCCCAGTGTATTACAGGAGCAGTTGTAGCAGGTTTTGCTGGTTTTATCGATATTGGAACGGCTGCAGAACTATGTAATATAGGAACGCTGTTTGCATTTACAATTGTTTGCGGAGGTATTATAGTGCTGCGGCTTATCCATCCAAAACTTCACCGCCCTTTTCGTTGTCCCTTGGTGCCTTTGATTCCACTTTTAGGGATCGGTTTCTGTGTCAGCTTGATGCTCTCCCTACCTAAGATCACCTGGATTCGATTTGGCGTATGGCTTTTAGGAGGGCTATTCATTTATTTCTTTTATGGAATCAAACACAGCCGTATAGCCGGTCCTACATCTTAACTCGTGTAATCACCCCGTGGAGTTTGAGATGGTAGCCTGTGTTCGACAGTCATAGATTAACTTCCAGACCTTCCCGAAAGGTAACGTCCAAAAGCCACGGACGTTGGTCTGTGGTACGGGGTTTACTTTTTTTGTTCCTGCGAAATTAGGGGACGTTGCCAATATAAACAAGAAGATATGATGATGTAACGATATTCTAGGACAAGAATGGCAAAGCCAATCAAGGAAGTATCAATTTTGAGAGGGAAAGAAGCGTAACATTTCTTTACATGGTTCGGAGGAACGAGAGCAGGAAGGTTTCAGATAAAGAATATAAGTTGTTATTAATCAAACAATTCTTCAAAATCTCTTGGGGTTATGATCTTAACGCTCCGACAGCTTTTTATTTCCAGGAGATCAGAGTCCCCTGTCACAAGATAATCCGCCTTTGCAGCTATCGCACAGGCGAGGACATTGTCATCATCGGCATCCCGGCAAATGTTCGTAATTTTAAGGCTGTGCTCAATAATTTGGGCGATTGCTTCGCTGATGGGTTCTATTGCTGAAGCTATCTCTTCATGTGAGAGGCGGAATTTCTTTGAGAGTATGCGCCGGATTTCAGTCATGATGAACGGGCACGATATCAGATAAAATTCTTTGGCGCGCGCTCTGCGCAATAATTTTGAGCAAACTCCTTCCGTAATAATTGCTGCAATAAGAACATTTGTATCAAATACAGCAATCATGATATTGCTTTAAAAACATCTTCTTCACTGACAATGCCAAGCTTTTTTGCTTTCAGGCTGAGTTTCTTCTGTACTTTCTTGAGTTTCATTTCCCAAAGAAACATACTTAGTGATTCCTTCACGATGTCGCTTTTATTGCGCCCGGTACTTTTGGCAAACCTGTCAAGTTCCTCGGATATGTTTTCCGGAAGGCTGACGGATAATATAGTTCTCATAAGCACCTCCTGTATTACAATACAATACAAAGCTGAAAAGTGCAAGTTGTAGTTTTACCCCAACTTTTCCACTCCTGCGAGAAGTCCACAAAAGTTCAAACAAGGGAAGACAAGGGGACACCTCCTCTTTTCATTAAGTAGAATTTGTTTCCTAAAAAATCTTCAGGTATCAGAAAGACCTAAATCAAGCCACATTGGTTATAATAAAACAATTAATTCAATCAAAGGATAGTGATGAAGGGCAAGGTCTATTTAGTCGGTGCAGGGCCAGGTGATATTGGTCTCCTTACTGTAAAGGGTCTTAAATGTCTAAAGAAAGCAGAAGTTGTGATCTACGACTTCCATCTCAATGCCCAGGTGCTGAATTACATTAACCATGATGCAGAGTTCATCTATGCCGGGAAACGCGGCGGTCATCATACAATGACACAGGATGAGATCAACAATATCCTTGTGCAGAAGGCAAAGGAAGGAAAGATTATCTGCAGGCTGAAAGGCGGGGATCCCTTTGTCTTTGGCCGGGGCGGTGAAGAGGCAGAGGTATTGTCCAGAGAGGGAATAGAGTTTGAAGTTGTTCCGGGTGTAAGTTCCTGCGTTGCCGCTCCTGCCTATGCAGGCATACCTCTTACACACAGGCTTTATTCGTCTTCCTTCGCTGTTATACCAGGCTATGAAGATATTACTAAAAAAGAAAGTGCCATCGACTGGTCAAAACTTGCCACGGGTGTTGGGACGCTCGTCTTCCTTATGGCAGTGAAGAATATAGATCTTCTCACCGAGAAACTTATCGAGAATGGGCGTGAACCCCACACTCCTGTCGCCGTAATTAGATGGGGCACAAGGCCGGATCAGAGGACTATCACCGGTACATTAAGCAATATTGCTAAACTTGTAAAAGACGAGGATATAAAACCACCCGCTGTGATGGTTGTGGGAGATGTTGTGAAGTTTAGGGATTCATTGAAATGGTATGAAAGAAAACCAATGTTCGGCCATAGAATACTTGTAACAAGAAACCTTGAAGGCTTCGAACCATTAGAAGAGCTTGGTGCAGAAATCATCGAGTTTCCAACGATAGAGATAGTGCCTCCTGAGGACTATAGTGAACTGGATAAGTCGATTGGTCAGATAGATACCTATGACTGGCTGATATTCACAAGCAGGAATGGCGCGAAATATTTTTTTAAGAGGTTCTTCGAGAAAGACAGGGACATAAGGGATCTCAGGGGAATAAAGATATGCGCCATAGGCACAGAGACATCAAAGGAGATCAGAAAATATGGCATAAAGGTGGATCTGGTTCCTGATGAATTCAGAGCCGAGGGACTGGTCAAGTCGATCCAGGAGTTAAGTCATTCTAAGGCTAAAAGTCTGAAGGGAATGAGGTTTTTACTTCCCAGGGCAGAAAGGGCGAGAGAAGTTCTTCCAGCAAAGGTTAGAGAACTGGGGGGAGAAATAAATGTTCCTGTCGCTTACAGAACAATTAAACCAGAAATACGCGGCAAAAGGTTAAGAAGATTCTTGAAAGAAGGAAAGATTTCGATCGCCACCTTCACGAGTGCATCAACCTTTAATAACTTCAGAGAGATTATGGGAGGAGATGCAGACGAACTTCTTAAAGGAGTGGCTGTTGCAGTGATAGGACCTGTCACGGCCGAGGCAGTCAGGAAAGCAGGACTTAAGGTTGACATAATGCCGAAAGAAGCAACTGTAGAGGCAATGGTAGAAGAGATCAAAAAATGGGTACAAAGCGTGGGAGAAATGAAGAAAGAGTTGCGGGATCCCTTCAATGAGCCTTCCTGAGGCCGATACACTCATCTTCTTCTTTATAAACAAAGGCCTCCAGAACAAACTGACCGATCTAATCATGATATTTCTAACGGGTAGATCCTATCTTCTTGTCATCCCTTTTTTGGTCTGGTTCTTTTTAAAGGGTTGGAAAAAGACAAGTCTTGTCCTGACACTAAGTCTAATCTCATTACTATTGTCCGATTGGGCCTCCTATAATCTGAAAGAGGTTTTTGAAAGGCCGAGACCCTGCAATGTGCTTGAAGGCGTGCGCCTCCTTGTCGGATGCAGCAGTTCCCATTCCATGCCCTCGGGTCATGCTGTGACCAGTTTTGCCTTCGTGACCCCCTTTTTAATCTTCTTTAGGAGCAGGATTAATTACATCTTTTGTGTCTTTGCCTTTCTTGTAGGTTTCTCAAGGGTCTATGTAGGTGTACATTATCCTTCCGATGTCCTAGTAGGAATTTTGGTGGGTGTTATGTCAGCGACATCTGTTTCAGGCCTATACAAAAAGGCCTATGAGAGGTTCAAGGAGAAACCGTACACAACGGTGCTATTCATTTTTCTTCTTGCGTTGAGCCTCTTTCGAATTTATTACGTAACAAGGGGTTCTCTTGACCTGAGCCCTGATGAAGCCCACTACTGGGAATGGTCGAGAAGGCTCGATTGGGGTTATTACTCAAAAGGTCCGATGATCGCCTATCTTATTTATATCGGAACATCAATCTTCGGAGATACAGTCTTTGGAATAAGAATAATGGCCGTCGTTTTCTCAATTCTTAGCAGTATTACTCTTTATAGTCTTGGCAAAAGTCTCTATGATGAAAAAGTTGGCCTCTTCTCTGCAATTCTTATACAGATAATTCCACTTTTTTCAACCTTCGGGATGATATTTACAATAGACTCACCCCTTATTTTTTTCTGGATACTCTCTCTGTATTTGTTTCATCTTTCGACGGAAAGCACGAATCCTTCCATCGATAAAAAGGGGGGATGGGGGGGATTTGATCCATCACCATTATATTGGCGCCTTCTTGGTCTGTCGATAGGATTTGGTCTTTTAACAAAGTATACTATGGCCTTCTTTTATGTCTTTGCCCTGTTATATCTATTGATTTCAAAGGAGCGCAGAAAGTTCCTTCTGATGAAAGGGCCCTATATAGCCTTTCTCGTGAGCCTTATAGTCTTCAGTCCCGTAATAATCTGGAACGCAAGCCATGGGTGGGTAGCGCTCAAACATACTGCCGGGCAGGCACATTTATATGAGGGCTTCAAAATATCTCTGAAGAGCATCTTCGAATTTTTGGGCTCTCAGTTGGGCGTCATAACTCCTCTTCTGTTCGTACTTATGATTATGTCTTTATGGAAGCTTAGGAGGGAAAAGGAAGGCTCATTTTTATTCTTGAGTTCTATACCTTTAATCGCTTTCTTTCTTTTGAAAAGCATACAGGCAAAGGTACAGGCAAACTGGGCATTACCAGGTTACATCACAGGTATCATTGCCTTCTCTGCCTTTTATGGAAAAGGCATTACCTCAAGCGGAATTGCTAAAAAAATTCTTATCATTGCTGCTCTTGTCATAGCTTTGATTGTGACTTCTTTAGCGCACTACCCATCAATATTAAATCTTCCCGTTAAAAAAGATCCGACATCGAGGCTTCTTGGCTGGAAGGAGATCGGGGAAGAGATTTCAAAGATATATGAAAAAATGTCAGCGGAAGGGCCGGTATTCATCTTCTCGGATAAGTATCAGGTCTCGAGCGAACTTGCTTTTTATGTGAGGGGCCACCCGATAACTTATTGTATAAATCTTGGCCGCCGGATGAACCAATATGACCTCTGGCCCGGATTTTATGATCTAATACATCATGATGCAATCTTTGTTAAAATGGAAGATACGGAGGTGCCTGAGAAAGTGGAAAAGGCATTCAGTAAGATCGAGAAAAGGCTTTTTACAGCTTGCTCGAAGAATAAAAAAATCAGAGATTATTCGATATTCCTGTGTTACGATTTTAAAGGCCTGAAGGAGGAGAAACCCAGAAGTTACTGATGACTCTCTCTATAGTCATACCTTTATATAACGAGGAAGAGAATATTAAGATACTTCATGAGAAACTGAGGGAGACCCTCGATCCTCTTGAAAAGGAATACGAGATTATTTTTGTTGATGATGGAAGTACAGACGGGACTCTTCCCGTCCTCGAGGAGGTTCAGGCAAAGGATAAAAGGGTCGTCGTTTTGAGCCTGCGGCGCAACTTTGGCCAGACTGCAGCCTTTGCAGCGGGTTTTGATTTTGCAAGGGGAGATGTTATTGTGACTATGGATGGTGACCTGCAGAATGATCCAGCCGACATACCAAGGCTTCTTGAACTCATAAATGATAACGACCTTGTTAGCGGCTGGAGAAAGAAGAGGAAGGATCCCTTTTTTAGAAGACGGCTTCCTTCTCTGATAGCAAACTGGCTTATAAGTAACGTGACGGGTGTGAAACTCCATGACTATGGATGCTCACTGAAGGCATACAGGCGAGATGTAATAAAAAATCTGAAACTCTATGGAGAAATGCATAGATTCATCCCTGCCGTTGCAAGCTGGTATGGTGTCAGAGTTGCTGAGGTCGAGACCATTCATCACAGGAGATTAAGAGGAAAGTCAAAGTATGGCATTTCGCGCACAATCAAAGTCGTTTTAGATTTAATTACCGTAAAATTTCTTCAGAGTTTTTCCACCAAACCTATTCAATTTTTTGGTCCCCTCGGTGTATTTAGCGGACTTCTTGGTTTTCTCATATCCCTATACCTGACTGCAGATAAGCTCCTTTATGGGAGGAATATCGGTGGAAGACCGCTCCTTCTGCTCGGAGCCCTTCTGATAATTGTGGGGATTCAGCTGATCGGAATGGGTCTCCTTGGAGAGATGCTTGTGAGGGTCTATCACGAAAGCCAGAGAAAACCTATTTACGTGATTAAGAAGGTCCTTGGCCCTGAAAGCAAATAAGATATTTCTCTTTGCTCTCAAGCTCGTCATTAGTTCCCTCCTTCTTTATATCATCTTCTCAAAGTTTGGCTTTTATCAGGTTCTCAATACTCTCAAGGCAATGAGCCCTGCTGCTTTTATTGCGGCCATATTTCTTTATCTATCCGCCGTATTGGTATCAACATTGAGGTGGAAGCTCCTTCTGCCGGGAGTACTGGGGATAAGGAAACTTTTTTCTCTTTACCTCATAGGTTCCTTTTTCAATACAATCCTTCCCGGACTCATTGGTGGAGATGCTGTTAAGGCCTTTTATCTATATCATGCAACAGGAAATGGCAGCCTTTCCTTTGCCTCCATCTTTATGGATAGATATCTTGGATTTGTCATGTTGATGGCTATATGTACTATTGCCTATCCTTTCGGTTACAGGTATTTCCAGGGTTCGGCGGTGGAATGGCTGCTGCCTGCGGTTGTCCTATCTTTCATTGCGGCGAGTCTTTTGATATTTGGTCTGCGTCTGGGAAAAAGGATAAAGTTTTTCTCCGAATTTTATGATTATTTTCATTCCTATCGGAATCAGAAAGAAGTCATTTTAAAGACCTTGATTCTTTCGCTGATAGTTCAACTCTTTTCCATACTTTCTGTATACATCCTTGCAATTGGTATCGGACAGCCCGTCCCCTTGCTTGCCTATTTTATCTTTTTACCTCTCATTGTATTTTTTACGACCCTGCCTATATCCATATCGGGGCTGGGTGTCAGAGAGGGAAGCTTCGTTTTATTTTTTGGCCTCATCGGAATCAAACCTGAGGTTTCTGCTGCCATTTCCCTATCCTGGTTTCTTACAATGGCAGCAGGCAATCTCCTGGGGCTTGTTGAATATGTGAGATATAAAAAGGACGAGAAATAATCTGGGTGAATTTATCTTATCTCATCAGCTCCCATGAAATGTCTTAGGGCCTCTGGGATAACTACGCTTCCGTCTTTCTGCTGATAGTTTTCAAGAATGGCCACAACTGTTCTTCCCACGGCAAGGCAGGAGCCATTAAGGGTATGGACAAATTCGGTCCCCCGTTTGCCTTCCCTTTTAAACCTGATATTTGCCCTCCTTGCCTGGAAATCAGTGAAGTTTGAGCAGGAGGAGATTTCCCTGTATCTCTGCTGGGCAGGGAGCCAGACCTCAAGATCATAGGTCTTTGAGGCAGCAAAACCCAGATCTCCAGTACAGAGGCTTACAACTCTGTAAGGAAGCTCCAGCTCCTGAAGGATATCTTCGGCGTCCCTGGTCAAAGATTCAAGTTCATCATAGGAGTCTTCGGGCTTCACAAACTTGACCAGTTCTACCTTGTTAAACTGGTGCTGCCTGATGAGGCCCCTAACATCTTTTCCGTAGGAACCGGCCTCACGCCTGAAACAGGGTGTGTAGGCTGTATAATAGACGGGAAGCTCCTTTTCCTTAAGTATCTCATCCATATGGATATTTGTCACGGGCACCTCAGCTGTTGGTATGAGATAAAACTCAGGGTCTGAGATTATGAATAATTCGTGGGCGAATTTTGGAAGCTGGCCCGTCCCTATCATACTTTTTCTATTAACTATAAGAGGAGGGAGGACTTCCTTGTAACCCCTTGCAGTATTCCGGTTTAACATAAAGTTTATCAGGGCCCTTTCGAGCTTTGCACCGGCTCCTTTCATCAGGGAAAATCTTGAGCCCGCAATCTTTGAGGCCCTGTCAAAATCAATGATCTCAAGCATCTCACCGATATCCCAGTGATTTAATGGTTCAAAATCAAACTTTCTCGGCTCACCCCGTCTCCTTATCTCTAAATTTTCTGTCTCATCTTTTCCGATGGGTACAGACTCATGGGGAATGTTGGGAACATTTAAAAGAAAGTCCCTTAAATCTTCTTCGAGAACCTTGATCTTTTCGTCAAGTTCTTTGATCCTCTCTGAAACTAATTTCATCTCCTCGATGAGTCTTGAGGCGTCCTGCTTCTTAGATTTTAATTTCGCTATATCTTCAGATACGACATTCCTCCTGTTTCTATATTCTTCCGATTTTTTCAGGAGGGAAAGTCTTTCCTCTTCGAATTTTAAAAATTCATCCAGGGAGAGAGTGTAGTTTCTGTTCTCCAGGGAGTTTTTAATGAGGTTAATGTTCTCTCTTACGAACTTTGAATCGAGCATTACATAATACTCCGTTAAGGTATAATTAAATTAATATTTAGACCCTTGGAAGTCAAGACAGAGAAATTAGTCGAAATTTACAGAGAGTTATTTCATGCCTTCGGCCCCCAGCACTGGTGGCCCGGCGAGACTCCCTTTGAGATTGCCCTTGGTGCAATCCTTACGCAGAATACAAACTGGGGGAATGTCGAGAGGGCGATCGAAAATTTAAAAAAGGGAGAAGCCCTGAAGGCCAGGGCGATCTATGGGATGCCAGCTGGAAAACTTGCGTTATTGATCATGCCTGCGGGTTACTTCAACATAAAGGCCAAGAGAATTAAGGCCTTCATCAGTTTTCTGATGAGTGAATATCAAGGCAGCATGGAGAAGTTGAAAGGTGAAGGTTTGAAGATCCTCAGATCAAAGCTTCTTAAAGTGAATGGCATCGGTCCTGAGACAGCAGACTCTATCCTCCTTTATGCCTTAAATAAACCGGTCTTTGTAATCGATACTTATACAAAGAGGGTCCTATCAAGGCATAATATTATGGATTACAACGAGAGCTACGAGAGATTTCAGGAATTATTCCATTCAAGCCTGAAGAGGAGTGTGAGGCTCTTCAATGAATACCATGCCCTCCTTGTCAGGGTTGGCAAGGCCTTTTGCAGGACAAGGCCGCTCTGTAAAGAGTGTCCCCTTGAAGGTGTATAAAGATGGACAGTTTCAAACTTATAACCTCCTTCACCCCAAAAGGCGACCAGCCCAAAGCGATAAAGGAACTAACAGAAGGGGTTAAAGCGAGGCTCAAACATCAGGTTCTCCTGGGAGTGACAGGTTCTGGAAAGACCTTCACAATCGCAAATGTGATTTCCAATGTCAATAGGCCTACTCTTGTGATCGCCCATAATAAGACCCTTGCAGCCCAGCTTTACGGAGAATTTAAGGAACTTTTCCCGGAGAATGCTGTGGAATACTTTGTAAGCTATTATGATTACTACCAGCCTGAAGCCTATATCCCTGTAACAGATACATACATAGAGAAAGATGCGCTCATTAATGATGACATAGACAGGCTCAGGCACTCGGCAACAAGGGCCGTCCTTGAAAGGAGAGATACCGTTGTTGTTGCCTCTGTCTCCTGTATCTATGGTATAGGCTCGCCTCAGGATTATATGGCTATGCATCTTGTTATAGAAGAGGGGATGCATACAAAACGTGATGAGATACTAAGAAAATTTATCGAGATGCAATATACCCGATCTGATATTGACTTCAGAAGGGGAACTTTCAGGGTGAGGGGCGATATTGTGGAAGTTTATCCGTCCTTTTCACTCGATAGAGGGATCCGTATAGAATTCTTTGGAGATGATATTGATGCCATCCATGAGTTTGATCCTCTAACTGGCGAAAGGATCAGGAGGGTCGAGAAGATTTCTCTTTTCCCTAACAGCCACTGGATAACGCCACGGGAAAGGCTTGAGCCTGCCTTAAAGAAAATAGAGAACGAACTTGATGAAAGGATCGAGTATTTCCTGAAGCAGAGTAAGATGGTGGAGGCCCAGAGGATCGAAGAAAGGACAAGATTTGATCTGGAAATGCTTAAGGAGTTCAGCTACTGCCACGGGATAGAAAACTATGCACGTCCTCTGAGTTGCAGGGCTGCCGGAGAGCCACCCTATACGCTAATAGATTATTTTGATGAAGATTTTCTGATCGTTATTGATGAGTCCCACGCCACTGTTCCTCAGATTGGCGGAATGTATGAAGGTGACCGTTCGAGAAAACAGACGCTTGTGGATTATGGCTTTCGCTTGCCTTCTGCACTTGACAACAGGCCACTAACCTTTACCGAATTCCGGCATAGAGTTAATCAGGCGATCTATGTATCTGCTACGCCAGGTCCCTATGAGCTTGAAAAATCAAGGGGCAGGCTTGTTGAACAGATAATAAGACCGACGGGACTTGTAGACCCAAAGATGACGGTAACGCCTGTTACCGGACAGGTTGATGATCTCTTGGGTGAGATTAGGAAGCGCGCTGGAAAAGGAGAGAGGGTTCTTGTGACTACACTGACAAAAAAGATGGCAGAGGATTTGACCGATTATTACACAGACCTTGAAGTGAGGGCAAGATATCTGCATGCCGATATTGACACACTTGAAAGGGTTGAAATATTAAGAGATTTGAGACTCGGGAAATTTGATGTTTTGATTGGAGTCAATCTATTGAGAGAAGGTCTCGATCTACCGGAAGTTTCACTTGTTGCAGTTCTTGATGCTGATAAAGAAGGGTTCCTGCGTTCTGAACGATCATTGATACAGACAGCAGGGCGGGCTGCAAGAAATATTAATGGGGAAGTAATCCTTTATGCAGACACTATCACCGGTTCAATGAGGAGGGCCCTTGAAGAGACTAACAGGAGAAGAAGGATACAGGAGGAGTATAATAGAAAAATGAATATTACTCCGGAGACTGTAAAATCTAATATCAAAGATATATTGAGTTCGATCTATGAGGCTGACTACTGGACAGTGCCAGTCGTTGCAGAGGAAAAGGTTGAGTACGGATATGATGAGGAGACCCTGAAGAGGCTTGAGGCTGAGATGAAAGAGGCGGCAAAGAAACTTGAATTCGAACGTGCTGCAAAGATAAGGGATAAGATGAAGGAGATTAAGAAAAGAATGATCGAGATGGGAGTAAAGGTTTAAGGGAGGTGTCTTATGGAGGAGAAGGTTATTATTTTCGGTAAGGAAGGCTGACCTTTCACCAGAGAGGCCCGGGAGGCCTACGGGAAGTCCGCAGAATATTTCGATGTCCTTGCGGACAGCAGGAAATTGGAGGAGATGCTCAAGTATTCAGGCGGTATCCGGAAAGTGCCCCTCATCGTTTGAAGGAGAGAAGGTAACCATCGGTTATGGAGGAACCTGAGGCATATAATGATCGGTAGTTTATCGGTATTAAGTGAAAGCCTCTAAGGAGAGCAGGATGTTCAAAGCTTGTCGGAACGCCAGGAAATTGCCCTTGTTAGTCTTCTCTTGTTTTGTGATAATTTTCATGTCCTGTGGCAGGAATCCAGTTGAGGAATATGAAGATACTGTCATTAAGACTTATAAAAACGTAAAGAAATCAAGTATTGAAATAAACTTAAAACAATTGAGGGATTCCCTAAAGGCCTTCCATGAAATCAATGGCAGGTATCCAAAGGATCTCAAAGAGCTTAGTGATTTCTCGGGAATTAAATTGGAAGAAGACAGATATGACTATGATCCTGGCAATGGAACGATAAATTCAAAGTATTAATTTGTGATAAGATTTGCCTAAGGACTTATAAATAAAGTATTATTAATCAATTTGGGAATGTATAGGGTTCTGGTGTCCCTCCTGGACTTCAAATCCAGTGTTGCCTGCTACAAGTGGGCAGGGTGGGTTCGATTCCCACACATTCCCGCCATTGAAAATCAATAAAAGCAATTAGAGGAAAAAATTCTATTTTCTTACCCATTTAACTTAATCTATGTAATGGCCCGGTTAAGTTTCCTCTGGTTAGCTTTTCTTTTGTTCGTGTAAAGTCCTTCTCTATAGAGGTCATCTCTTAACAATAAATAATCTAATAAATGTAACCACAATAGCGAGTTTTGCTGAAATTAAAAGTTCACTAAGAGAAAGTTTAAAGGTAATATGCAAAATTTTGATTGATATAATTTATTGACAGGACGAATATTTTGCAGTAGCATTCTTAGTAAATTTAGAGGACTACTTCACTATCCGTTAAGAAAACAGACAATGTTTAATTTTAACAGTCGAAGAATTTTTTATGTCCTTCAATCCATTTTTCTTCTAGTGTTTTTTACTTCTGAATCTAAAGCTTCATCTGTTGACAGAGGAAAAGTAATATTCGAAAAATGCCTACCCTGTCACACCATAGGAGGCGGGAAAAATGTTGGGCCAGACTTAAAGGGGGTAACAGAAAGGAGAGAAAGGGAGTGGCTTATCAATTTCATATTGAGTCCACAGAAGATGATAAGATCAGGGGACCCGATTGCCAGTTCACTGGTAAAGGAATACGGAAATATACTTATGCCTAACCCCGGACTTTCAAAGGAGGAAGTGGTTGCGGTACTGAGTTATATAGAATCTCAAAAAGTTCCTGTTGAGCAGCCCGCCGTAAGAATAGAAAAAAGTCTTAGGGAGCTTGGTTTTTTGTCAGGCACTTATTTGAAATCCTTCGAAGACCCGCGAAACAATAAGCATGCAACTATCTATGAGTATGTTGAGATGGAAAGCAGGAACCTTAAAGAAGGGAGAGTGAATCTATATTTTGCGGGCTGGCTTGCTGCTGACTTGCGGAATCGGAGTGAAAATAAAAAATACAGGGATGAACTGACCTATCTACTGCTTAGGTATTCTCCCTATAAGGACAGCAGGTTTCTCTTAAATATTGGAAGACACTATATTTTTGAAGGTGTCGCCTCAGAACAGATAGACGGTATATCAATAACAAAGGAGATTAGACCGTGGAATGGATTTTCGATCTTTAGCGGCATGCCTGTTGAAACGAGATTTGATGGAAGAAAAGGTGATTATATTTATGGCGGAAGGCTGTTTCAGAAGATTAAAGAAAAAGCGGAATTGGGCATCTCCTACCTCAGAGAAGACAACGATGAATCTGATTACAGGGAAGAGTCTGGTCTTGACTTCTGGCTGTCTCCGATAAAACAAATAAATCTTCAGGGACATTCCTTTTACAATAATATGACAGGTCACTGGATGGAACACTCATACAGTCTGCATGTTTTTCCTGTGGAAAAATTTACCCTCTCTGCGCTATTCACTCACACAAACTACGATGATGCATTTTCAGCAAGAACACTGAACGCCTTCTCACCCGATTTTCTGGGGAAAAATGAAAAATTAACAAAGATCGGTGTATCAACTGAATACAGGACAAACAGCAATCTGACCGCTGTCCTCGATTTTATTA
>JBFMEC010000011.1:0-28000 GCA_040753575.1 Nitrospirota bacterium
AGCCTTTGCAACTGTCATAGGGCCTCTCGTGGAGGTGCCTGTTTTGATCGGCCTGGTCAATGTGGCTCTGTATTTTCAGAGGAAATATTTCCCCGCTGAGTATTGCAAGATTGAAGGGGCTGAACCCTTATAAGAGTACAAACACTCTAAGTAGAGTGGAAGGAGGATAAAAAGATTTCAATTAAAATCAGTATTCAAAATTATTATCGGCATGCTTTAGCAGTGGAAGCCTCGAATCTTTTTCCGAAAGGATCGGTTTCTTCACGGGCCAGTTTATCTTTATGTCAGGGTCATTCCAGATAATCCCTCCTTCGTTTTCAGGAGAATATTCTTCGGTACAACTGTAAATAACCTCGGCGATATCACTTAAAACAACGAAGCCATGGGCGAAAGCGGGAGGGATATAAAACATGAAATAATCATCTTCTGAAAGTTCGACACTCCTCCAATGACAGTAAGTCGGCGAGCCCTTCCTTATATCTACAGCCACATCAAAAATCCTTCCCCTTATACACCTTACTAACTTCCCTTGAGCTTTCGGATGCTTCTGATAATGTAATCCTCTCAATACACCCCTCATTGATCTAGTATGATTGCTCTGGACAAAATATCCTTTTATGTCTGCCTTAATAAAATCAGAATACTTATAGGTCTCCATGAAGAAACCTCTTCCATCGGTGAAAACTGCAGGACGGATGAGAACAAGTTCGGGTATATCCAGTCTTCTGAACTCAAAGCCCATAGACTATCTACCTTTTGCAAGTCTCTCTATAAGGGAGCCAGGCAGACCCTCTCTTTTCATCTTTTTCTGTACGGTCTCAATGTCATAAGGTACTCTCACCAGTTTAACTTTATTATTATTTATAATCGCATAGCATGCACGCGGGTCGCCGTCTCTGGGCTGTCCAACACTTCCAGCGTTTACTATATATCTTTCACTCTCCCCGATGGGGGCTTCCTTTTTATACGTTACCAGTTCTCCCGAAGGCAGCTTCTCAACTATAAAGGGAAGATGACTGTGCCCAAGGAAACAGAATCTACTGTTGAAATACTGGAAATTAATCTCTGCGTCCCAGAGTGTGAATAAATAGTGCCACTCCTCGGGTTCCTTTGGAGTGGAATGAACAAGGAAGATACCATCCCTTTGGATCTCCTTCTTCACTGGAAACGCCCTGAGCTTCCTGACGTTCTTTTCGGTGAGGACACTCCTGGTCCATTCTAAAGCATTTCTTGCATCTTCATTAAAGTACGCAATATCCGTCAGACCAATTGACCCCCAATCGTGGTTACCGGCAAGCAAGATTTTACATCTCTCTGAAAGGAGTTCCACACATTCATTTGGATTGGGTCCATATCCGACAGCATCTCCGAGGAACAGGATATCCCCTATTTCTTTCTTATCCACATCCTTCAGGACGGCCTCAAGGGCCTCAAGGTTTGAGTGGACATCGGAAAGGACAGCATAGAGCATTAAGCCTTCCCTATTTCCTTAACAAGGCGGTCAAGTACTCCGTTTATAAAAGGGATAGCCTCTGCCGAGGAGAATTTTTTTGCTATTTCTATCGCCTCATTTATCGTGACAGCAGAGGGGATATCTTTTCTATATACTATCTCATAGGCGGCAAATCTCAGTATATTTCTGTCAACAACCGCCATTCTTTTCAATAACCAGTTATCGGCAAACTTCTCGATCATAGAGTCTATCTCCTGCAGGTTATTCACGGTTCCCAAAGCGAGTTCCTCTGCAAACTTTTTGACGTCAGCGTCCACAGTTTTGTCTGACCAGAACCTTTCGAGATCCTCCCTATCAATCTCTTCATCTTTGAAATCAATCTGGAATAATATCTGTAAGGCATATTCTCTGGCTTTCCGCCTTTTCATAAGAGAGTGAAAAGTGAGAAGTGAAAAAAGTTCACAGTTTCTTAAGGAGTTGTGACATCTCGATGGCCGTCAGAGCGGCATCCCAGCCCTTGTTTCCGCTTTTAGTGCCTGCTCGTTCAACAGCCTGCTCTATCGTATCCGCTGTTATGATCCCAAAAGATATAGGCACACCCGTTTCCATCGCCGTCGTCGCGATGCCCTTTGATACTTCTGCTGCGATATATTCAAAATGGGGAGTTGCTCCCCGTATGACAGTGCCGAGACATATTACTGCGTTATATGACCCTTTTAAGGCCAACTTCTTAGCCATCATCGGGATTTCAAAGGAACCAGGTACCCTGATAACATCTATGTCTTCTTCTTTTGTGCCATGCCTCAATAAGGCATCCAAGGCACCATCAAGTAATTTGCTTGTAATAAATTCATTAAACCTGCTTACAACGATACCAAACCTTAAACCTTTGGCCTGAAGCTCACCCTCAAAAATTTTCATAAGACCCTCCCGGAATAGCAGGATTCGAGGATTCGAGGGTTCAAGTATCTGCTTTCCAAAATTTCCACTTGAATCCTCAGCCACATGACTCCTTGAATCCTTATGAATTTGTTAAACATTATCCAGCATATGCCCTAACTTCTTCTTCTTAGTTTCAAGATAAGTTATATTCTTTTCGTGGGGTTTTACTTCAATAGGGACTCTCTCTACTACTTTAAGACCATACCCTTCAAGACCAACAATCTTCTTAGGGTTATTCGTCATAAGTCTCATTTTCCTTATACCGAGGTCGACGAGTATCTGGGCACCTATGCCATAATCTCTCAGGTCGGGCTTAAAACCTAACTTGATATTTGCCTCAACTGTGTCAAGACCTTTATCCTGTAACTCATAGGCCTTAAGTTTATTTATGAGGCCAATGCCCCGGCCCTCTTGTTTCATATACAGGAAAACTCCTTTACCCTCCTTTTTAATCATCTCCATTGCCCTGTGTAACTGCTCTCCACAATCACATCTCTTGGAACCAAAGACATCTCCCGTCAGGCATTGGGAATGGACACGCACAAGCACCTCATCTTCTGGTTTAATCTCACCCTTGACCAATGCAATGTGTATAACATTGTCTATATCGTTGGTATAGGCAATGGCTTTAAATTCTCCTCCAAACTCGGTAGGTAATTTGACAGTGGCAAATCTTTTTACAAAGGATTCTGTCCTCATCCTGTACTTGATGAGGTCCTTTATTGTAACTATCTTTAGATTATGCTGCCTCCTTGCAACTTCCATAAGCTCCGGAACCCTTGCCATCGTTCCATCATCATTCATCACTTCACAGATAACACCTGCCGGGTAAAGACCTGCAAGTCTCGCTAGGTCAACGGAGCCTTCTGTCTGTCCGGCTCTCTGGAGTACACCACCTGGTCTTGCCTTCAGAGGGAATACATGACCAGGTCTCGCCAGGTCTTCAGGTTTTGTTTTTGGATCAACGGCTGTCCGTATTGTTTTCGCCCTGTCCGCAGCAGAGATGCCTGTGGTTACGCCTTTCTTCGCCTCTATAGAGACCGTAAAGGCAGTACCAAAGGCAGAGCTGTTTTCATCTGTCATCATCGGAAGTTTTAATTCTTCCACCCGTTCGGGTGTGAGTGAAAGGCAGATTAATCCTCTTCCATGCTTCGCCATAAAGTTGATCAACTCCGGTGTCACCTTTTCTGCTGCCATACACAGGTCACCCTCGTTTTCTCTGTCCTCATCGTCCACAAGGATGACCATTTTCCCTTTTGTTATATCTTCTATAGCTTCGTCAATTGTATTAAACTTGTATTTCTCCATCTAACCGCCCCCCTTCTGCATGCCTTATCAAATAAGACAAGCACCAAAGACCGACTCACCCGCGAAGACCACTGGGTATAAAATTTATTACAACAATTTCATTCCGGACTTGATCCGGAATCTGCCATTTTGTCCTGGATTCCCTCCTGCGCGGGAATGACTAAAATTGGCTATCCAAGCATTTAGTCTTTAATATACCCTTCTTCCAGCAGGGTTTTCATGAGACTCAAATCTTTTCCTTTATTCAAAAATCTTTCGACATATTTCCCTAAAATATCCACTTCAATATTCACTGTATCACCCGGTCCCTTGAAACCCATAGTTGTGAGCTTAGCCGTGTGAGGAATAATTACCACTGTAAAACCATTTTTAAATATATCAACAACTGTAAGGCTTATTCCGTCAATAGCAACTGACCCTTTCTCAACAATAAAGTTAATAATATTCTTAGATACCTCTATTTCTATCTTAAATGCCTGCCCTAAGGATGCCTTTGAGCGAACCCTGCCAATACCATCCACATGACCTAAGACAAAATGTCCGCCTATATTAGAATCAGGCCGAAGGGAAAGCTCGAGATTCACATGGTTACCGGGCTTTAATTCTCCGAGGTTTGTGGACCTCAGGGTTTCGTCTGAAAGATCAAACCTGATAATATTTCCCCTTATTTCGACTACTGTGAGACACACTCCGCTAATAGAGATACTGTCTCCTGTCCTTATGTCCTTAGTAATCTCCTCCGCCTTAATAGAAAGGTTAACAATACCACCCTTCCTATCTATTGTGGCCACTTCTCCCATCTCAGTCACGATGCCGGTAAACATTTTACTCTCTAATATTTATGGTAAACCTCAGATTCCTCCGGTATATCCCGAATATATCCACCATCTCTGACCATGAAGTCCTTATTGTTACAGTTCCTTCAGCAATCGCAACTTTAATATCTTCTTCTTTTATGGGTACCTTTAACTGCTTTGCCCTTTCAAACATCTGACCTTTTATCCTTTCCTCATTCTCATAGGGGAGCCTCGCAATCTCCTTTGCATCAGATTTGAGAGCCACATATCTGTAATAGGGGATGCCAAATTTGAAACCCGTATATGCAAGAATTGCAATTACAATAATCCAGAAAACCGCTTTTTTCATCTTACCAACCTCCCTATCCTGTTAAATTTGAGCCACTTATTAGGATCCCAGGACCAATAGATGATGAGCGCTTCACCCACTATAGCTTCTTTATCGACAAAACCCCAATATCTGCTATCATAACTCTGGTCCCTGTTGTCTCCCATCACAAAAACCCTATCTTTTGGAACAATCAGAGGTCCGAAGTTATCTCTTGGGTCAATTCCTGCAGGCCTTATATTGCTGTCAACATGGTATGCAAAAGGTTCATCGAGGGGTTTTCCATTGACATAAACCTTCTTTCCCCTTGACTCCACAATGTCACCCTCAACGGCGATCACTCTTTTTATAAAATCTTTTTTGGGATTCTCTGGATATTCAAAGACTATTATGTCTCCCCTCTCAGGTTTCTTGAAGACCAGGACCTTTTTATCTGAAAAGGGTATCTTTGTTCCGTATATAAATTTATTTACGAGTATGTGGTCACCAACAAGAAGTGTGGGAATCATCGAGCCAGAGGGGATCTTAAATGCCTGTATTATATAGGTTCTTATCAGAAGTGCGAGGAGCAGTGCCGTAATTATAGCCTCTGCATATTCCCTGAAAAGTCTTTTTCTGTCCTTCTTCATTCGGATGCAACCTCCAAGCTAATAATAGATAAGAAGATTTGAATCACTGTACCAGTTCCTCCTTTGTTAGTCCTCCGAAAACAAGTGCAGCTGAGCCAACAATCCCTGCGTCATCTCTGAGCAAAGATGGGATAATCTTTACCGGAGAGAATAAATCCTTAAAGGCCCTTCTTGATGCTTCCTTTATAGCTTCCTGTATATATATGTCCCAAGCGCTTATAAGGCCTCCTGTCAGGATAATCGCCTCAGGACTCATTAAGTTGATCATATTTGCAATTCCAATACCAAGATACTTTCCGGCTTCTTTCAGAACCTCCCGGGCGAGGCTGTCACCCTCCAGTGCGGTTCCATAAATCTCTTCTGCTGTGAGCTTGTAAAAGTTCCCGCCATAGAACTCTCTCAACATGCTCTCCCTACCCTTCTCAAGAAAGGATATGGCCCTGGATGATATTGCTGTTGCAGATGCATAGGATTCCAGACATCCGGTGTTACCGCAATGACATTTTTCGCCCTCTGCATTTATGGTCATATGCCCGATTTCGGCTGAAACATTTAAAAGTTTACTGTTATAAACTATCCCTCCCCCGATGCCGGTACCAAGTGTGAAAAGAACAAAGTTCGAAAATGCCCTTCCCGCACCGAGCCATTTTTCTCCAAGGGCAGCGACATTTGCGTCGTTCTCAATAAACACCGGCACATTAAACCTCTGCTTTGTCTCCTTCACGATCTCAATCCCTACTACTGAAGAGAGATTCGGGGACATAATAACTCGTCCGCCGTCTCTGTCAATAAGCCCCGCAACACCAAAGCCAATTCCCTCCACCTCATCAGAAAAAAGCCCATCCACTGCCTTGAAGACAGAGCCAAGTATTTCTTCAGGTGTTGCCTCTTTTATTTTACTGATAATCTCACCATCTCCGGAAACCAGAGCCACTCTCAGGTTTGTCCCTCCAAGGTCGATGCCTATGGCGTACCTTTTTTGCATACTGCCCTTTCTTCCCTGTAAACCTCTATCGCTATCTCAGGACACATTTGAGCACAAATAGCGCAACCTGTGCATTTTTCCAGATGTTCAGCCTGGGCAGGGAAGAAACCTTTCCGGTTAAATTTATCTTCAATTATTATAACACCCAAATGACAGGCGTCCACACAATAGGCACAGCCTTTACAAAGTTCTTTATCTATTACGATCATTCCTTTCATCCGGCACTCCGATTAATTCTCCTGCGTGTTTGAGAGACACTTCTGTTATCTTTCCACTTAACATCCGTGCTATTTCATCGAGTCTTTCCTTACCCGCAAGTTCCTTTGCTTCCACATAGACCCTTTCATCCTTCTCACTCTTCTCTACCCTGAGATGAAAATCTGCCTTGGAAGCTATCTGGGGGAGATGAGTTGTACACAGTACCTGATATTTGTTTGATAATGCCTTAAGCCTCTTGCCAACACTTTCAGCGGTCTTTCCCCCGATTCCTGCGTCGACCTCATCAAAGACAAGAACAAGTATATTGTCAACATCGGCAAGTATGCTTTTCAGGGCAAGCATAACCCTTGACAACTCACCTCCAGAGGCAATCTTCGAAAGAGGTTTTGGAGGTTCCCCCGGATTGGCAGTGAACAGAAATTCTACCTTATCAAATCCGTAAGAGGTAATAGTCTCCTCCCGCCTTATATCTATCCTGAACACTGCTTTGTTAAAGGCCAGTTCCTTTAGCTCACTATTGACAAGCTTTTCTATCCTATCGGCTACCTTTTTTCTTTTTCCGGATAATGAGAGGGCTTCATTAAAAAGTTCCTTTTCTTTCTCTTTTAGCTCGATCTCAATCAACTCAAATCTTTCATCTGTACGCTCGAGGTTCCTGATTTCTTCCTCCGCTTTATCTCTATACCTGAGAACCGCTTCAATCGTATCGCCATATTTCTTTTCGAGCCTTTTTATCAGGTCGAGGCGCTCTTCAATGCTTTCTATTCTTTCAGGATCAAGGTAATACTTGTCTCTGTATTGTCTGAGCGAAATAGCTGCATCCTCGATTAATGGAAGGGCAGAATTAATCATCTCTACTATACCTGATATGCTCTGGTCTATCGAGGATATCTCTCTCACCTTTGTTGATATTGATGAAAGCCTTTCCATGCAGGAATCTTCAGAACCGCAGAGCATTAAATAGGCTGTCTCAGCCAGTTCATTAAGCCTGCTCAGGTTTGCCAGAATTGTCCTTTCCTCGATAAGCTCCTCCTTCTCTCCTGGCTTCAGAGAGGCTGCATCAATCTCATTAATCTGGAATTTAAGAAAATCAAGCCTATGTGCTCTCTCTTTCACTTTCTCTTCCAGATCAGCATATTGCGTCTTAAGAACACTTACTTCTTTGAAAAGGGATGTCACTCTTTCCCGATCATCCAGAAGTTTTCCGTAGGAATCAACAAGAAGTCTGTGCTTATCAACGGTAAGAAGACTCTGGTGTTCATGCTGCCCGTGTATATCTACGAGAGATCTACCGACTTCCAGAAGACTCTGCAGGTTAACCATCGTATCATTTATATAAGCCCTGCTCTTACCGGAGAAAGAAAGAGATCTTCTCAGAATAAGCCCCCCGGACATATTAATTCCAAGGTCATCGACAAGACGCTCGTCCTCTACCTCAAAATAGGCCTGAACAAGTGCCTCTTTTTCACCTGTCCTGATTAGGTCTGACTGGGCCCTGCTTCCAAGGGCCAGACTGAGGGCATCAACTATGATAGATTTTCCGGCTCCCGTCTCACCTGTAAGTACATTAAACCCATTTCCGAACCTAACTTTTAAGTCATCAATGACAGCAAGATTCGAAATTCTGAGCTCACAGAGCATTTATCAAAATAACATATAAGGAAAGGTCTTGCAACAGCGGATCTTTAAGGCCAGTCCTGATATTTTATATCAAATCCACTGAGGTCGCCAGTATATGTTCCCCAGGTAACCTCTATCTTTGAGACTCTTGCACCGGGCGGACCAGTATAGCACTCTTTGATCGCCTGTTCAATATCCCCTTTTTCTCCTTCAAAGACAGCCTCAACTCTGCCATCCCTGAGATTTCTAACCCATCCCTTGAGGTGAAGCTTATAGGCGATCTCCCTTGTAAAGGCCCTGTAAAAGACTCCTTGCACTCTACCATCGATTAGTAAATGAGCCCTGGCTTTCTCCATTTAGGAAAAATTATAGCACGAAATATTGGTATATTTAATGACTTTCTTGAAGTCTTCAATCGCGGGTTGAATCAGACAATCAGTATAGGACAGGCTTAACGCCTTCACCTGCCATGTTAATCTTGAACGACGCCCGGGTTGGGAGAATATTTTTAAAAGGGGAGACCAAATTTATATATGAGATTCAACTCATAAATCATGATCCCGATGTAAATTATTATCATTGACCCTAAAGAGAACTTTGTGATAGAAAAGTTTTTACATAGGCAAAAAATAATGCACGTCACGGAGGTAATCAGGAATTTTGACAAAATAAATCGAACATGACCCCATTCTAAATAAAAGGCCATAACCGGATTGGCCTCAACTATAAAATTTTCTCTTGATAATGCTATGGTAAAATAGCCATCACATAGACTGAGGATTAAGAGAAATAAAAGTGTCACGAATAATCGACTCTCATATAAATCTACAAAGACATATTTTTTCTTGTCTGCCTGTCTTCTGATAATCTTTCTTCGACCGCCAATAAAGGTGTATTTACTTATAAATGGTGTAGGATGTTTTCGTCTGTCAGAGACGATCCTCCTGTCTGATAAGCTATACATCGAGCAGGGCTCCTTTTTGCCTTTATAACAAAATCTAACGGCAGAATACCTTGTTTATCAATCCTGAAAAGGTTGTAATTTCAGGAAAAAAAAGTTTTAGATATTTTGAAACGAAAGTTTGAGGACTTATTAGAGGAGAGTTACTTGCAAAAATAGTCTAACCAAAAAATTCAATAAAAAGACCTTTATAGGAACTTCAATCCTACCCTGTAAAAAAAGTCATCAACTTTTCTAATCCAGCGCACAACTGCCTTTTTAGATGAGGTGAAAAGAAGACTCTTGATCACTATCTTCTGCCCCACACTTAACAGCTTGGATGTCTTGAGACTCACCCCAGAGTCACTTATATTGTCGATAAAACCTATAAAGGTTCCATAATTAGGAGTAGGATTCAAAATATATTCTACTGCCGTATAAGGAAAATCATAGCGAAGATCGGCTCTTCGATCCAATGACATCTTCCAGTCTGCTTCCTTCCTCTTTAGTTTCTTAATTAAATTCTCTTCCTTACCCATCTTCAACAGATCTATCAACTCTCGGTAGATTTGAGTGATACCGGTCTCACACAAAACGCAAATGCCATTTTTCTGATATGTCTCATTGCCACATTCCACGCACTTCATAGCCCTCATGCTATCTATCATATCTTTTCCTTAAAATCATGCTCCTCTGCCTTGATGTCTCGCCCAAAACTCGTTGCTGTCCTTTCTTTTTCTGGTCTTAACGCGTCTCGTTACCATTAGAAAAATTAAAAAACTGATGGGATTCATGATCAATGCCACAATATTTGCCGCCCAATCAAACATTTCAATCAACAAGAACCGGAGATTCCCAAAAATTTTCCAGGGGAACAATTATTTTTTTCAAGATGCTCTTCAAGTGTCTTCAGTATTGAAATAAGAATAAACTTAAAAATCGGCATAATCGAAGGATCAGTAAAATAAGAGAATACTCTGTACTCTCTCGTTGGGGTGAAACCAATCAGAGTCCATTCGATAAAACCTTCTCTTGCTATTATTTCGCTAATCCTCTCAAAGTCAGCTTGATCCATGACCTTCGCATGCTCCTCAATCTTGATATCCTATTTCCCTTGAGCAGATTCCATGCCAGAATATCCATTTGTAACATATTGATTTTTAATAGAAAAAATAAATTTTTGCTTTGATAAATTGAATGAAATGACAAGTTTTGTCAGGCCTGCACTCAATTCATTGACATGAAGACATGGATAATATATAAAATATTTTTAAATGTCCCTGAGAAATTATTTTCTAAACCTCTCTTTGAATAAAAAGTTAACAGGGATGATGCTATTTCTGAGTCTCATCCTGGTAACTGTTTTACTTTTTCTTTATTCTCAGTCTGAAAAGGCTTTACTGGTAGAACTCGAAAAACAGACATCGGAACTTTCGAAGGCGATACAGGTGGGTGTTGAAGAGGTAACGAGCAGTGGCTATACAGACACGATGCGTCTGCAGTATTATCTTCAAAAACTAAATGCCAAGGGAGTTAAAGAGATTTCGATCATAAGTAATGCCGATGAGATTATTGCAAGTACTAATCCGATGAAGGTAGGACAGCAGGTCGGCCCCAAGAAAAAGGAGCGCATCATAAAGGCAGAACTTGGTGAACCCCTCTCAAAGGAAGGAAGAGTTTATAATGTAATTCTGCCAGTTGTTGCCGGAAACGAACACTATGGATATATACATTTGACGATAAATACTGAGGATTTTTCCGAAATTCTTAGAAGTAATGTAATAAAGCGAATCGTCGCAACTTCATTAGTCTTTGGCCTGGGCATAATTCTCGCGATCTTGCTTTCCTGGATGTATACCAGGCCGATATACAATGTAGTAAATGCCGCAAGGAGTGTAGCCGCCGGCGACCTCTCTTTGAATTGCAACACAGACAGAAAGGACGAGATAGGAGAATTGACACAGAGTTTTAACTTTATGGTTCAGAAACTCAGGGAGGAGCGCTCCCTCGAAGAGAAATTACGCGAGGCAGAGCACCTTTCCGGTATAGCACAATTTGCAAGGGGCATAGCCCATGAGATAAGAAATCCCCTAAACTTCATAAGCCTTTCGATAGATCATTTGAGGGAAAAATGTATACCACTGGAAAATGATAAAAGGGAAATGTTTGAATCGCTCATTACAAGCATGAAACAGGAGATACAGAGACTTAACAAACTTGTGGGGGATTTTCTGGACTATGGAAGACCTTTGAGGTTAAGCCTTCAAGAAGTTGATATCGGGAGCCTGATCGGCGATGTTATAGCACTAATTAGGGCAAAGGCCGAAAGAGATGACATCAGGATAGACCTGCAAAATGGTAATCTCCCAAAACTCTTTTTGGACCCGGACCTCATTAAGACATGTATTTTTAATGTTATCCTGAATGCCTTCCAGGCGATGCCTGGCGGAGGATATCTCGCAATCACTGTAAATGCCTCGGACAGTATGGTATATGTCGTTTTTAAAGATACCGGTATTGGCGTTCAGAAGGAGATTTTGCCGAGACTTTTTGATCCCTTTTTCTCGACCAAGAGCTCAGGCCTTGGTATAGGACTCGCCATGACAAAAAGAGTCATCGAAGAACACGGGGGTAAAGTGGATTTTCAGAGCATAGAAGGTAAAGGCAGTACCGTAACAATATCTTTACCCATTACATCTAATTAGCAATAACCAAATTACCATGGTCAAAGAATAAAAGAAATCCTAAATTCCAAACAATATTTAACAATAATGCAGACATTGTTCAAAAATTTATTTAACTCGATGAATTTATTAAAAATATCTTTAAGTATATATTCAATAAAACATTCCGGGAATCATTAGTTAAAGGTACACCAAGGTATCGAAAAATAAATTTTTTCACAACATCTGCATTTCCTAAACTACATTATTTGGGTTAATGAATAAATTCAGAATTTTTCAACATTCGAATTTAAAATTTGTTTAGAATTTAGATATCAGGATTTAGAATTTCAATTTTTGGTTATTAGAGCTCATTTGCTCTTTGGTTATTGGTGTTGGTAATTGATTTATTAAAGGAGGAGGATTAGGTGGTTACGGTTCTTGTGGTTGATGATGAACCTCTCCAGAGGGAAATCCTCAAAACAATACTTCAGGATGAGGGATATGAAACCTATACCGCCTCATCCGGTGAGGAGGGACTTAAGATTGTCAAAGAATTTAGCCCTGATGTGGTTCTGACAGATCTCAAGATGGAAGGTATAGATGGCATAGAATTTATGGAATCTATGCCTGAAGGTTCTTTTGAACCATCATTGGTGATTATGACAGCCTACGGTACGATATCCTCTGCTGTCGAGGCGATAAAGAAAGGTGCCTTCGATTATCTGACAAAACCACTTGACAGAGATACACTGTTGTTAACGGTAATGAGGGCTGCCGAGAGATCTGCCCTTTTGAGGGAAAACCTTCAACTTCAGAAGGCACTTTACGATAAGTTCCGGATAGAGGGAATTGTGGGAAGTTCGAAAAAGATGAAGGAAGCAATAGAGGTAATGAAAAAAGTTTCGTCGAGCTCAGCCACTGTACTTATACTCGGCGAAAGCGGAACGGGTAAAGAACTCGTGGCAAGGGCCATACATTACAATAGTCTGAGACGATCAAAACCATTTACTGCAGTAAATTGTGCTGCCATTCCAGAAAACCTGATAGAGAGTGAACTTTTCGGTTATGAGCCGGGGGCTTTCACCGGGGCGATGGCGAGAAGTATTGGTCTTTTCGAATCCACCAATGGCGGTTCCATATTTCTTGATGAGATCGGAGATCTTCCACTCCTTACCCAGTCCAAGATACTGAGGGTGCTCCAGGATAAAGAGATCAAAAGGATCGGCAGCAGGGAAAGTATAAAGATCGATGTCCGGATAATCTCGGCAACGAATAGAGATCTCGAAAAGGAGATCATTAAAAAGAATTTCAGGGAAGACCTCTATTACAGGCTTAAAGTCATAACCATAGAGCTCCCCCCACTCCGGGAAAGAAAAGAAGATATCCCTGAACTCGTTAATTTTTTTATCAAAAAGTATAACCAGGAGTTCGGAAAAAGGATTAAGGGAGTAGCGGAAAATGCAATTAAGGCATTTATGGAATACCATTGGCCGGGCAATATAAGACAACTGGAGTCCGTAATAGAGCGCGCTGTTCTCATGTGCGAGGCGGATATGATAACACTGAAAGATATAAAGAGCGAGCTCAGGCTTTTTCAGCAGCCGGGTATTCTTGATATTGATATTCCTGATGAGGGCATAAATATCGAAAATCTTGAAAAGGAACTCCTCAAAAAGGCCATGACTAAGGCGAACAATGTTGCTGCAAAGGCAGCAAGACTTCTTGGTATGACTTATAAGACCTTCTGGTACAGATGGGAAAAGTTCGGTCTCGATAGCTCTTCCTCAAAAGAGGAAAGGATTCCCTAAAAGGGAATTGAATTTTTTGTATATTTAATTTTTTTAAATTTATAGATATCCCTCATTAGCCTAATCTACACAGCATAACTTTCAGATTCTCTGATGGCATAATTCTTGTTGATTTGTTCCTTCCGATAATTCATGAAAGGAGGTGATTTGATGAAGAGGGTAGCAGCTATCATAGTTTCATTTCTCTTTGTCCTTTCCTTTGCAGGACTTTCCCTTGCGACAGAGAAGGCAATGGAAAAGAAAGAGGCTCCGGCCAAAATGGAAGAAAAGGCTATGGAGAAGAAGGCCCCTGCAAAGGTAAAACAGGTTACCGGTGAAGTCAAGGCAGTTGACACAAAGGCAATGACCATTACCGTCTCAAAGATGGTTAAAGGTAAGGCCGAGGAGACTGTCGTTTCCGTTGATGATAAGACAAAGATCATGATGGGCAAAGAGAAGAAGACCCTGGTAGATGTGAAGGTTGGCGGGAAAGTGACCGTCAAGTATTCAGAAGTTGAAGGCAAGAACGTGGCAAAGAGCGTCATGATCAAGGAAGCGGAAAAGAAGATGGAAGAGAAGCCCATGGAGAAGAAATCCATGGAAAAGAAGTAGTCTCTATTTCCCAAAGAGGGGCACTATATAGTGCCCCTCTTTTTTTATTTTCACAAACGAAATCATTTTCTTAACCCGAACCTAAACTGCATTATTTTGGGTTAAGCGTATAAGTTATCTTTCTATCATTTTAATTCACTCACAAATAGTTATTGATATATAATATCGAAACTCCTGCGGACTAAATGAATTCAACAATGGGGAATAGTTTGATTCGCCTCGATCTTGCCGATAGGGTTAAAAACCTTCCACCCTATCTATTCGCCGCCATAGATTTAATGAAGCAAGAGGCACTATCAAAGGGCCTTGACCTAATTGATCTAAGTATTGGCGATCCAGACATCCCCACTCCCGCACATGTCGTCGATGCCATGAAGAAAGCGGTAGAAAAACCCATTAATCACCGTTATCCCTCCTATGAAGGGATGCTATCTTACAGAGAAGCCGTTGCGAGGTGGTATAAGAAAAGATTTGGCGTAAACCTCAACCCTGAAAATGAGGTTCTCTCGCTAATTGGCTCGAAGGAGGGTATAGGCCATATTCCGCTTGCCTTTGTAAACTCCGGCGAAATCGTACTCGTCCCTTCTCCGGGCTATCCTGTTTACAACGTAGGAACTCTCTTTGCCGGTGGCGAAAGCTATTTTATGCCTCTTCTTGAGGCAAACAATTTTTTACCCGATCTTTCTGCTATTCCGGAGGACGTGCTGAGAAGGGCAAAAATGATGTTTATAAATTATCCCAATAATCCGACATCTGCAGTAACTGCCAGAAGATTCTATGAAGATGTAATAGATATTGCCTTCAAATACAACATCATAGTGTGCCATGATGCTGCCTACTCGGAGATTTATTTTGACGGCAGAAGGCCAATGAGCTTTCTTGAAGTGGAAGGAGCTAAAGATGTAGGAATTGAGTTCCACTCTCTTTCCAAAACCTATAACATGACTGGCTGGAGGATCGGCTTTGCAGTCGGTAACAGGAATATTCTTGCAGGTCTCGGCAAGATCAAGACAAATCTTGATTCAGGCGTTTTTCAGGCGATACAGGAGGCCGGAATAGTTGCTCTTGCGACCGGAGATGAATCTCTCTCAGGGATAAGGAACACTTACCAGGAAAGAAGAGACGCCTTTTATAAAGGACTTAAGAGTCTCGGCCTTCATGTATATAAACCCGAGGCCACATTCTATGTCTGGACAAGAGTGCCTGCAGGATTTGATTCATCGGGTTTTGTAGTACAGATGCTCGAAAGGGTTGGTGTCCTTGGAACACCCGGAAATGGCTTTGGAGAATCGGGGGAGGGCTATGTTAGATTTGCCCTGACGGAATCCCTGGAGAAGATAAAAGAGGCCATCGAGCGGATTAAGACGGTTCTTTAGTGTCCGTTGTTTATATAAGCATCGGTTCTAATCTCGGCAATAGAGAAGAAAACTGTTTGAAAGCTTTAGAACTTTTAAAAAGAAGGGGCATAATCATCAAGAAGCAGTCTTCCTTCTATGAAACTGAGCCATGGGGAATAAAAGATCAGGGGCGTTTCATAAACATGGCAATAGAAATAGAAACAGTGCTCAAACCAAGGGAGCTTTTAAGGACTCTAAAGGATATAGAGAAAGAAGTTGGCAGGAAGAAGTCTTCAAAGTGGGGACCTCGCATAATCGATCTGGATATTCTACTTTTTGATAATATTATCTTTACAGAAGAGGATTTAAAAATTCCTCATCCTTTAATGCATAGGAGAGAGTTTGTTCTCAAACCTTTATGTGAGATTGCTGCCGAGGCAATCCATCCTCTGTTAGGGGTAAGAATAAGGGAACTTGTGCAACAATTGCATCCATGAGATACAATTATAATGTGAAGAGTTACAGGAAAATTTATTATTAGCAATGTATTATTTGTTGGCACTAATATTGCTGAAAATTTAGTGGTTTTTTTGAGATTTTTAATAAGCTCAGTCTTTAAATGATATTTTGCGTCCTCTCGATGATTGATATTAACAATATTTCTTCTTTACAGGCTCATCTTTCGGACCTCACAGGCCTCGCCCTTTCTATATTTGGGGGAAAGGGAGATATAATCACAGCCCCGACCCTGGAAGATAAGCTTCTGGCGGTTATCAAGACTTCTCCAAAGGGCTTGGAAGAGTATAATGATTTCATAAAGAATGGCATTGAAAATTCGATAAACAGACGGGATGTATCTATTTTCAAAGGGCCTGCAGGACAGTACCATTTTTTCATACCCCTTCGCCTTGATGATTCCATCTTTGTCGTTACAGGTGGTTGTATATATCTTTCCCTCGAGGAGTTTGAAGATTTTTACTTACGGGAAGGAATATCCTATAATCTACCTTTAAGCCAGCTCAAAACCTGGGCTAAGGAGATTACCGTCAGGGACTATTCGGTCTTTCTTAAGACGGCAAGGCAGATCCAGTCCCTCTTTTATCTTTTCCTCGGAACTACCCTCGGGGCCAGCCTGAACGAGAAACGATATAGATTGTTAAAGACAATCTTGAGCCTTATGTCTGATATAGAGTTAGAAAGACAGCCAGATGAGGTCTACGACATAATGGTGGATATCCTTCTCTTCCTTTTCAATGCAGACAGTGTCTCTATCATGGTAAAGGAGGATGACCTGCTGAAATCGATGAGGGCCGCGGGAAGGATGAAAAAATTCCTTGAATCGTCGCCTATAAAGGTTACGGACATACTTTCTGATGTGATGGAAAAAAAGAAACCTCTTTATTCTGAAGACATGATAGAGATATTGCGGATGGATTTAAGCGATGAGTTCACATCCCTTTATGCCTTTCCTATCCTATCAAGGGAGGTTGGACTGCTGGGAATCTTCAATACCAGTATCTCCCAGGAGGATACCGATATCATTACAGAACTATGCAGGATTACAGGTCTCATCTTCAGACTTATAGAGTTGCAAGGTGCCTGTGTGAAACGAATAAAGGAGATAGAAGCTCTAAACAGCACGGCGGCACAGCTTAACCCTATCAAAGAACCTGAGATGCTCTATGAAACAATAGTGGACCTATCAGTACACCTTACAAATGCTGAGAGGGGCTCTCTAATGCTGATGGAAGAAGGGACACCCTATCTCAGTATAAAGGCCGCAAAGGGAATAAACAGAAGACTTCTTAAGGAGATAAAGATCAAGACAGGCGAAGGGATTGCAGGTAGGGTCTTCAAAGAAGGTACACCTCTTATAGTGGATGATTTAGAGAAAAATGAGAGACTTCTGGTCACCCGGAAGCCTACTTACAGGACCGGATCTTTCATAAGCATACCCCTGAAGGTAGGAGAAAAAACAATAGGAGTTCTTAATATCTCCGATAAGGTTTCGGGAGACGTCTTCTCGAAGGAGGATATTTCCCTCCTGCATTCTTTTGCATCCTATGCAGCCATCGCACTGGAAAGATCTATGTACTATAGCCTTTCAGGACATCTGAGGGAGTTATCCGTCACGGACTCTCTAACAGGTCTTTTCAATAGACGGTACTTTGAAGAGAGACTCTTCGAAGAGCTCCAGCGTTCAGAACGTCATGCCCTGTCCTTTTCCCTGGCGATGATAGACATAGATGATTTCAAACTCTTCAATGACACAGAGGGTCACCTTGCTGGCGACGAGGTACTCAAGAACATCGCGAAGATTTCAAAAGACAGCCTTCGTGTTATAGACGTAATAGCCAGATTTGGGGGCGAGGAGTTTGCAGTAATAATGCCCCAGACAGAGAAAGACGAGGCCTTTCTGGTTGCGGAGAGGATAAGGAAATCTATTAAGGAAAGGCTGCCTTGTTTCTGGAAGATCTTTCCTAAAAAGAATATAACTATCAGTATAGGCGTAGCAACCTTTCCAATCGACGGAAAAGACAGGAAAGAATTGATCCGAAATGCCGACAAGGCGCTATACCGGGGGAAGATGGAGGGTAAGGATAAGACGGTTGTGTGGGGAAAATAGGAGAGATGATACTGGAGGTAGGAATGAAAAAAGTTTTACTAATCTCGGTTTTTTTAGGCAGCTTAGTCAGTTTAGGATCACAGGAAAATTTATACTCCCAGGAGATCAAGAAGGAAGACCTTTTTTTCTTCTCCAGTCTACATTATACAACAAAGGGAATGGCATATTGGTACGATAAGGCCAATGGTGGCTTAGAAACTATTGTGGGCATCCCTTATGCAAAACTTGATTGCCAGAACTGCCATATACCAGCCTGCGACACCTGTCACAAAAAAGTTATAGACGGGAAGGCCTTTTATTCAAAGGAGGCTGCGCGAAACCAGGAAATATGCCTGCACTGCCATAAACGGGAGGCCACCATTATGCAGATTGACAGGACGGCGAAACAGATAGATGTTCATGCTGAAAAAGGGATGCAGTGCGTTAACTGTCATACAGCGAGGGAAGTCCATGGTGACGGTACCGAATATTCTTCTATGAAACAAAAGGGAGCGATGGATGCCGCCTGCGTAAATTGTCATAAGTCTGTCACCTCAAGTGTGTCACATAAGATACATCGAGATAAACTTGACTGCGAAGCTTGCCATGTTCGCCACGTTCTGAGTTGTTCTAACTGCCATTTTTATACACTTGTCAAAGAAGGGAAACGTGTTGCCATTCCGTTAACCGATTGGGTCTTTTTGATGAACTATAATGGTAAGGTAACTTCAGCGAACATGCAGACCTTTGTCGTTCCTGACAACAAGACATTTCTTATGTTTGCGCCGGCCAACAGCCATTCCATTATGAAAGATGGAAGAAAATGTGGCGACTGTCACGGAACCGAAATAGTGAAACAGGTACAAAAAGGAAAAATAAGTCTGACATGGCTTGAAAGCGGAAAATTAGACCACCTGAAGGGTGTTATCCCGGTAGTGGAAGGGGTGACCTATGAATCGGTCTATCAAAATTATCAGGATGGAAAGTGGATACCCATCGAGAATCCGCCTGCTCCATTATTGCATTATGCAGGGTTTGGCAAACCTCTTTCAGCAGAGCAATTGAAGAAATTAGCCCAGCCGATGAGTAAATAAGAAACGGTGAATTCTGCCCGCACTGCGGGCAGAATTCAAGGCCGCTCAAATTGCACGTCTGCTTTTAGACGAAGTCAAGCCTTCTTTATAAAATCTCCAAAGTCTCTTAATATCCTGAGGCCGAGTTCCTGGCTTTTTTCCGGATGGAATTGGGTTGCGAAGATATTCCCCTTCCAGACCATGGAAGTGAAGGTTAATCCGTATTCAGTTGTAGTTGCAACTACATCTGCCTCATCGGGCACAACATAGAAAGAATGTACAAAGTAAAAGAAGTCTTTATTGCCTATATTCAGGAGGATGGGTGGTCTTTTTAAGATATTTATAGTGTTCCAGCCCATATGGGGAACTTTGAGATTGTTTTCAGGAAACCTCACAACCCTTCCCCTGAGGATATTTAGTCCCTTATTGAGACCGAATTCTTCAGATTCAGTGAACAAAATCTGAAGTCCGAGGCAGATGCCGAGATAGGGCTTGCCTTTCTGAATTGACCTTACAACCGATTCAAGAAGAGACATCTCTTCAAGATTTCTCATACAGTCCTTAAAGGCGCCAACACCTGGAAGAACGATAGCCTCAGCATCATCGACCGCCTTAGGATCCGAGACAACTCTCGCATCGACTCCAACTCTGAGGAAACCCTTTTCAACACTCCTCAGATTTCCCATACCATAGTCCACGATCGCAATCATAATTTTTATTATAATTTAAAATCAAAATTTATTTTCCTTCGTTGACACACCATATATCACCTGATATATTTGATCTTGCCAGAGCTATTTCATGTCAATACCTGATTTCATCGAATTCCTCAAAAGCGACAGACGATTCAGTCTTCAGGTAGCTACACACAAATACATATCTCCCGTGAAGCCGCGATATAAAAAACTTGTTATCTCTGACAGGATTAGAGATGCCTTAAAAAAATTTGGTCTAAAGCTCTTTTACAGTCATCAGGTGGAGGCTATTGATTTAATAAGAAAGGGTGAAAATGTTGTTGTTATGACACCAACGGCAAGCGGTAAAAGCCTGATATACAATATTCCGGTGCTTGAATCCATTGTCGAAAATCCCAATCAGAGGGCTCTATATATTTTCCCTCTAAAGGGCCTTGAACAGGATCAGGTAAAAAATTTCAACGAACTATTTTATAGCCTCAGAATTAATCATCCTGGTTCCTTCAAAGCCCCCCATCCCCCCTTTGCTAAAGGGGGGCGAGGGGGAATTATTGAGCCAGCAGAGGTCTATGACGGGGATACTACTGCCTATAGGAGAAAAAAGATAAGGGAGGCATTCCCCAATGTCATCTTCACAAACCCGGATATGCTTCATCTTGCTATAAATCCCTTTCATAAAAAATGGGAGGACTTCTTCAAGAATTTAAGATTCATTGTAATCGACGAAATACATACCTACAGGGGCGTATTTGGTTCAAATGTAGCTCATGTGATAAGGAGACTCAGGAGGATATGCAGATATTGGGGGTCTAATCCTCAATTTATTGCAGCCTCGGCAACGATAGCAAATCCGGGTCAACTTGTGGAAGAACTCATCGGGTTATCCTTCAGGGTAGTCGCTCAGAGCGGTGCACCACAGGCGGGAAAGCACTTTATCTTTATTAACCCCATCGAGAGTCCCTATACAGAGACAATGAGGCTTTTCATACGATGCATTAAAGCGGGGCTCAGGACGATTGTCTTTACAAAGGCAAGGAAGATAACGGAGCTTATATATTCATGGACTTTAGACCATGCCCCGGAGCTTGAGGACAGAATAAGCCCCTATCGCGCTGGTTTTCTTCCCAGGGAGAGGCGCGAGATTGAAGAGAGATTATTCAGCGGTGAACTCCTGGGTGTCATTTCAACGAGCGCCCTTGAACTCGGAGTTGATATAGGCGGACTTGATTGTTGCATACTCTGCGGCTATCCGGGTTCCATAGCGAGCACGTGGCAGAGAGGGGGAAGGGTTGGAAGACATGGACAGGAATCCTTGATTGTGATGATCGCAATTCAGGATGCCCTCGACCAGTACCTCATGCGCCATCCCGAGGCTTTCTTTGAGAAAAGCCATGAGGCAGCTGTTATAGATCCTGAGAACAAAAATATTCTGAAGAAGCACATCCCCTGCGCCTCCTCCGAGTTATACCTCAGAACAGATGATGCTGTATATGATGTGAACAAACTTATGCCTGTGATCGATGAACTTGTTGAGGAGAAAGTTTTAAATCCCGGCAAGAAGGGAGATATATGGTTTTCGAGAAGAATAATGCCCCACAGAGAAGTCGGTATCAGAGCTATTGGCGAACCCTTTGATATTGTTGATGAGATGGGTAGGGCAGTCGGGGAATTGAGCGGTCCGAGGGTCTTCAGGGACGCATTCCCCGGTGCAATTTATCTACACAGAGGGAAGCAGTATCAGATCATAAGACTCGACCTTGAAAGGAAAAAGGCCCTTTGTAGAGAAGTCGATGTCAATTATTACACCCATGCCTTGAGCAAAGAGGAGACCGAGGTTATAGGAGAGAAAGATACAAAGAACTTTAAAGATTTATCAGTCCACTGGGGGATACTTAAAACAACTCAGAGGATATGGGGCTACGAAAAAAGGAGAATCTTTGACAGGGTAACAATCTCACGACACAGCCTTGAGATGCCAGAGTATATCTTCGAGACCGAAGGACTCTGGATCAAGATAGAGAGACGAATCCAATCTTTTATTGAATCAGAAGGCTTTGATCTTGCTGGAACTCTTCATGCAGCCGAGCATGCCTCCATAGCATGTATACCTCTTTTTGCACTCTGTGACAAGGCCGATATCGGAGGATTGAGCTATAACTTTTATCCAGGGTTCAGACAACCAGCGATATTCATTTATGACGGGTATGAAGGTGGTATAGGTCTAACGAAGAGAGTGACCGAGGTTATGAAAGATTGGTTAACTGCAACACTCAAGGTGATTGATGAATGTCCCTGCGAAGAAGGATGCCCCTCCTGCGTGCAGGACCCTCAGTGTAGTTCAGGTAACCAGCCCCTTGACAAAGAAGGGGCTAAATATCTCTTAAAAAGATGGCTCCTTTGACCTTACGAATCTTTGAGACTGTTTATAAATCTCCTGTTCTTGAGATACCACGCCACAGTCTTCTTAATGCCTTCTTCTATAGTGGTCTTTGGATGCCAGTTCAGCATTTTTCTGGACTTTTCAATGTCTGCCCAAGTGGCAGGAACATCAGCAGGATGCCTTGGTAAGAATTTCATAACAGCCTTTTTACCCAGTAAATCTTCTATAAAGTTAATAACATACATGAGTTCAACTGGATTATCATTTCCGAGGTTGAATATTTCATATCCAAAGGGCTGAAGGCATTTTAATGTCCCCTCTGCTATATCGTCCACATAAGAAAAATCCCTCTTCTGTTTTCCGTCGCCAAAGACGGTTATGGGAAGACCTTTATCTATATTTTTAACGAATATGAAGATACTCATATCCGGCCTTCCTGCCGGGCCATAAACTGTGAAATATCTCGGGATGCTTATATCAAGACCATAAAGATAGTGATAGCTGTAACAGAGAACTTCAGCTCCCTTCTTTGTTGCCGAATAAGGTGCTAAAGGGAAGTCAGTCCTGTCCATCTCCTTAAAGGGCATTTCATTGAGGCCATAAAGGCTCGATGTGGAGGCCAGAACAAATTTTTTTACACCAAATTCCTTGCAACACTCAAGAAGATTTAAAGTCCCTTTCACATTTGTGCCGAGATAAACCCACGGATCCAATACCGATGCCCTCACACCGGCCCGTGCAGCAAGATTAATGATGGCGTCGAATCTTTGATTGTCAAAAATCCCTTTGACCGCATCAAAGCTGCTGATATCACATTGATGGAAATCAAAATTACTCCTATCTCTCAACTGCTGAAGTCTCCATTCTTTGAGCTGTGGATCGTAGTAATCATTAAGGTTATCCACCCCTACAACACTCGCATCCTCATCGAGCAGTCTTTCCGAAACCTTCCATCCGATAAATCCTGCACAGCCGGTAACCAGAACGGTTTTCATAATTTTTATCCCCTTAATCCAAATAACGCATTTAAGATATTTTGAATTAAACTCTTTTCTTAAGCCATTTCTTGGGATCAACAATCAGAAATCCTCTATTGCCATCTGAATAAACAACCCTCGCTACCCGGGAGTTCAGTATCATCCTCTTGCACATCATGCATGGTTCAGAGTTACACTCATTGTTTTTATAATCAACGCCGGCTATGTATATTGTCGATCCCCTTAATTCATCGACGGATGCACGGATAATCGCATTCGCCTCAGCATGGACACTGTGACATAGTTCATATCTTTCCCCATGGGGAATCTGGAGCTCCTTTCTGGTACATTTATTCATCTCAAGGCAGTCCTTCATTCCCGCAGGGGCACCATTATAACCGGTACTTACAATAATATTGTCCTTTGTAATGACTGCTCCGTATTTCCTTCTAAGGCACGTAGCTCTCGCCGCAACGGCCTTTGCTATCCCGATAAAGTATTCATTCCAGTCCGGTCTCAATTTTTTCCTGTTCCTCATAGAGCATAATAACTTACTGTGTTATGACCTTTCAACCTCGGTTACTTGTTGAAGATGCGAGGAAGACGATTTTCTAAAGAGGAATCTTACCCCTTATAGGGATAACATAATAACCGGGAACAACTCTGTAACTTTCTATCAGCCAGAAGATGTGGGATCCTTCAGTGAAGGATGAATCCCTCATTAGCTCAAGCATGAGATCCATGGTACCCTCTCTTATATTCCCCTTAACCCTTGCATAAATACCCCTTCCCTCGAGTGAAAGGGATCTGATTTTAATAGTATCTTCACTGATCTCAAAAATACCCCTTGCGCAGTTGAACATACTCAGAGGAACCATGGTACCAGAAAACGAACTGTTTTCAAATCTTGCATCTTTAATGTAAAATTTAAGGTTTCCAAGACCTTCTTTCAGATTAAAGGCCCCTGAAAGAACCCCTTCACCCTTTAAGCCTAAAATAGTAAATAAAGGTATTTTCTTGATATTTACACCATCCATGTCAATATTAACTATCCTTTGAGAAAGCCCTACTTTTCCGTAAACTTCACCTCCATCTATATCTCCCTGGAAGGAAAGAGAAGGCCTCATCAGAAACAAAAGAAGAGGGTTAATCCTTCCAGCCATATTATCTACGGAGAGGAGCACATTACCAGACCTTTTGAGCATGACCTTTTGAGATTTAAAATTATAAAAAAGACCCTTCCTGAAATCTGTTGTTTCTATACAGAAATCGTTGCAACTGGCGGATTCTCTGATCAGATTTATGATTAGACTTTCGGGGACTACTATGAGCCAAAAACCGAAGAGGATAAGTACTGCGAAAACGAAAACAAAGAGAAATCTTTTCACCAGATAATCCCCCCACCCCTCCTTTAGTAAAGGGGGGCGAGGGGGGATTATCTTCATTATCATTTGTGTCGCTCTGTGACAATGATTGTCTTCATTTTGCCTTAATCAGGGCGATCGTCATCGTCACATTAAGAAGTTTTGGATTCTCAAAGGATATCCTGATATTTGTCTTTCTCAGGGAGAGGAGCATGGGTACATTTTCAATTTTATAGAAGATATTCACAAGCTCGTTCATATCAACCTTTTCTACATGAACCTCGGCCTCCTCTTCAACGGCATCCCCTACCTCTCTCCTGGCAGTGGGCTTCACAAGCTTAACCTTTTCCTTTATCGATAGAGGCTGGAAGATTTCATCAACAGCGCCGACAACACCTTCCACATTTGTAAGGGACTTCTTTTTTTCCACTGCGTCAATCCGGTTTTTAAGAGATGAGAACTCCTCTTTGAGTAAGAGCATTTCCTCATGTCGTACCTTTAAGTTTTTCAGGTCATTCTTTAAAGAAGATGAAAAATTGATGGCGAAAACATTTAACGCCAGAAAAAAAAGGAAAACCGAGACTGTCAACAACCTTACGCCCACTTCACGTTTCACTAATCTTTCTCCTTTGCAGTGATGGTGAAGGTTGTTCTATCCTGAGACAGGGATTTCGCATCAGAAATATTTACATTTCTAAGAAACTCTTCGAGGGCGCTCTTGATTTCTTGCACATCACTCAAAGATCTGCATTCACCCTTAAGGACCACCCTTTCTTTATCTATCGTTATGTCATTAAAAATGGCACCAGAAATGCTATGAGTGGTCAGGTCGAGCAGAAACTGAAGAGGTGAGACGCCGATGAATGCCTTCTCCTTCTCCTTCAATTCTCTAAGGTGTGCCTTCATCTGATAAAGTTCGCTCGTTATTTTCTTTTCCTCAGGGAACAGACCCTGGTAGGTCTTTCTGATTTCATCTTTGACTGCTGAAATCTCCTTCTCTGTAGAAATTATTCTGAAGCCCGTATCAGACAAAAATATGAGCATTAATACGCCCATAAGTATCGCCGTTAACTTCAAAGATTTTTTTGTCCTTTCAGTGTCCGCTGTATGAGCAAATTCTCCCCTCCGAAGATTGATAGTAGGTCTATCTATTTCTTTTATTACGGCCTTTATCCGATCTTCGCCACCTACCAATCTCGAATCAAGAAGACCTTCAATAATGCCCTCATGAGGTCTGGGAGAGTTCATAACAGAGGCAAGTTCTATCGATGTTACGATCCTTGGAACGATCTTTAGCTTCTCAAATTTTCCGAGAATTCTTCTGAGGTTATCTTTCGGGATGTAAGTAGCAAGGACATCATATTTATCATTATTCTTTTCTAAAATACAGGCATCGAAGACGACCGCCGCAGACCCGCCCAATACAAGACTATCAAGCTCAAAGGGAAGCACCTCCCTTACTTTTTCAAGATCGTGAAATGGAAGTTTTACAATTCTGAAATCTAACAAACTCAGGGGTAAACTCAAATAAGATTCTCTTACATCTTTAAAAGTTTTCTCTATATCGGAAGGTAAATCCTGATCCGGGATATCAACTCTGTCTCTTAATTCCCATCTGTCTCGATTCTTCTCGATTATGAAAAGAGAGAGTCCCTCCTCTCTCATGTCGAGGAAAACCACTTTGTTCATTCTATATCTCCTTCCAGTATCTTGCGAAGGCAGTATCACCGGATATTTCAAGGACACTTTCTATGGATCTCTTTATTCCTTCAGATGTCGCGGTGGCTATTACATGAAAGGCTGTTCCCCTCGTCGTGATGTAAGTTTCAAAAGGACCAACTACAGTTAGAGTAAACCCCGCAACTTTGTAAATATCTGACCAATCTTTGAAAGGGACACTCTCCCTATATTTTACGATCCTCTCTGCCATGCCCCTGTCTATGGAATCAGAGAGAGACATTAAGACAGGAATCCCGGCTCCATTAATATTGATCTTTCCATCCCCGTATATAGTAATAAAAGGTAACAATTTATCATAACTTCCCCTGTCTATGCCCTGGATTAGAAGTATCTCGTCAACACTATCAAGATAGGCATTTTTTGACGCATTTTCGGAATCGGATAGTCTTGGTTCACTATCACGGTCAATCCAATCAATGATCATGTCAGCAATATCAGGGTTAAGATTTAAAATCTTAAGAAGCCTGACAAAAAAGTCATGGGCCTTCTCATTTAACCTGCCGTTTTGATAAACGAGGGAATTCATATTGAACTTTGAATTCTCATCTTCTATCCTGATTGATATTTCCTCACCTGAGTTCCCGAAGAGCCTATCGAAGGAGAAATCTAAAGACCCGGGATAGATATAATTATATAGCCTGTTATTCTCGGTTATTGCCTTTGAAGCAATCTTGAGACCTGATTTTGCGACAAAGGAGAGTCTTTGCGAAGTCTGCCAGTTGTAAAGGCTATTTGTACTTGTATAAACAGCATAGGAAAACTCTATAACCATAGCCGTTATGATAACAAGAACCATAAGTGTAAGGATAAGAGCCATCCCCTTCTGGGAATTCATAACTTTAAATTCGTCAATTCTGTATTTTTCATTTGGCATTTTGCATTTATATTGCCTTCCCTATTTTTGGCTTTACTGTCTCGCAAATGTCAACCTTTCTATCCTTAATTAAAACTGTGATGGTTATTAAAAGTTCTTCGGGAATTATTTTTCCCTCCGAGGAGTCCCAGTTTTTTATCCATTTATCGTTAATCCTGGCCTTTACCTCAAAGGCTTCAATGTCATTGAGAAATTCAACCTCCGCCTTCTCAACATCCGATTCATGAACAGAATTTATCTTTTTAAAGATCGCCAATTTCCCTTCCTTTTCTTCGACATAATAAGATATCACAGAAAGGCCCGGCACCAGTGGTGAAAAGGCAGTAAAGATGAGCCTTGATGTCTGCTTTCCATATATATCTCTATCTTCCAACATGAAGAGAGAATTTTTCTTCTCTGCACCGAATAAAATAGAATCCATTTCCCTGCTCATCACATCGACGGCCATCCTGCATTCTTGAAGTTTTACAAGAGAATCATCAACCCCGTCCATCGCTTTCTGAGAAAGGAAATAGGTACTATATAGCGCAGCGAAAATTATCGAGAGTATTGCCAGAGCAAGAAGAGCTTCCATAAGAGTGAAGCCACTTTGGGAACGGTGGATTGAAAATCCTTTGCCATAGCGAGCGAAGGGAAGCAATCCTTCCCTTGAGGCCGCTCCGTCATCCT
>JBFMEC010000012.1:0-23818 GCA_040753575.1 Nitrospirota bacterium
TGCCTGAACTTGATGAGAATAAAATGATGAAGGCCATGTCCTTTCTGGAACAGGAAGCCCAGAATCTTAATGAAGATGATCCAAAGCAGGCTGCCCAGCTTATGCGCAAACTCTTTGACACAACGGGGTTTAATCTTAGCTCTAAAATGGAGGAAGCCCTGAGGCGCATGGAAGCCGGAGAAGATCCCGATAAGATAGAAGAGGAGATGGGAGATATCCTGGGTGAAAAGGATATATTTAAGGCATCTCCAAAAATTCCTCATAAAATTAAGAGAAGGCCTCCCAAGCGGGATGAAACCCTCTATTTTCTGTAAGAGGCATAGATCACCTTTCCTATGCGGGCCTTGGAGCCGTACTTGCCTTAAAACATTTCGATCAAATAGTGGCAGTCCCCAATGCTATCTTCGCAATCTGGTGCATAATCACAGCATCTTTTTTAGCAAAACTATGTAATCCGACTAAGGGCTCAGAACCTCCTTAATCTATTTAGACGAATATTCGGATAATAACTTTTTCAATTCATCAACCGGCGGTACTTTTAAGTCTTTATCGGCAAATATCTCCCGGGCCGTAATGTGCTTTTTCTTATAAAACTTCTCATTCGCTTCATCGTCGATCTGAAGTGCAGCACCGGAAAGAGTCAATCCCGCAAATAATCCCCTGCTGCGGGAATAAGAGTAAATTTCCGATTTAAGCTGTACGTCCGTTGCTGCCTGGGCCTCCCTTCCGACCGGACCTGCTGCAATACTCGCATCTACACCGAGGGTGAATTTACCGCCCATTATTCGCTTGATACTTCTTTCATTTTTAAAGACGAGAACAATATCAATAGCCTCCACTCCGATCTGCCATCCGATGCTCCCACCAGCCAGTGTGATAAAGGAGGGATCGCTCCATTTGCCGTCTTCTTTCCGGACCATGAGGATACCACTTCCATATCTACCTCCGATGATGAAACCAGCCTTTATAACGCCAGGGATAATAGCGATACCGCTGGCGTTACGCAAAAGAACGGGAGGAATACCTTTCTCCGGGATAGACACGGTGTCTTTTAATACATCAATTGAATCTTCAACCTTGGAAATTCCTTCTTCGGCCCTTACCGAAGCCGAAAATATAAGACTCAAGACTACCGCAAAGATTACGGTCATTGTAATAAATTTCTTCATCTTATCTCACCTCGCATATCAGAATAAATTCAGTCTGCCTACTCCTCTTTCTTATAGGTGCTAATCCCGAGCACCGTCCAGAGCGGTCAAAGGCTTATATAGGAAGTTAAGAAAGCAATTCCTGAAAGAGCGAGCAAGACTATCCTCCAGCCGGTTTCGAGCCCGCCAAAAAAGCCAATGACGAGAAGAAAACAGCCGATGATGATCCTTACTGCCTTATCAGCCCCTCCTACATTCTTCTTCATCACCTCACCTCCTTATAAAGACTATCACATGGAGAAATTATTTCAATCACTTTAATGCCTGTAAATTGAAAACCAGACTGTCCTCGATGCCGTCCTTTTCAATATTTAGAGTAAACTCCCACTGCCCAGGCTCGCCGACAAGAAGATTTTCGACATTGTAAAGTCCGTATCCTTTCTCTTTTACAATCGGTTCAATAGTGATATTGCTCCCGGGCATTCGTGAAACAATTTTCAACCTGGCACCTTCAACATCTCTGTCTCTATTGTCATGAATAATAAGGGCAAAATCATTTCTACCGATCTCCAGATGATCCTTAATCAGCAACTCCACACTGAACAATCCCTTCCCGGTAATCTTAAAAAGACTCTCTTCGAAATGCTTTGTAAAACCTTCTGTCTTCATTTCCTTCCTGTGAAACTGCGCGGTGATGTCCTTTGAAGCACAGGCAGAGACCAGCAAGATCAGAAGGGTAATTAATGTAAAACTTTTCATCTCAAAATTTTATAAGGATATATCTATTCCAAATACGATCCTGTAATCGGCGTCATTCTGTTCTCCCTCCAGGTCCTGCAAAAAAGGAAACCCAAAAGAAAAATATGTGACCAAGCTATCCCTGAAGGTTAGCCTGATCCCCGGTGACAAAAAAATGATATTGCCTCCGCTGTTCTCGTCTTTCACTCCGTGAACCTTCTCTTTCTGTATCCATATACCATTTGCCTCAATGATAAGGTCCGTGACAATTGGCTTTTTCATGGAACGGTGAGAGACCGAAAGATTATAATTGAACATGTCTCCGAGATCTGTATCCTGGGTACCTTCGGTAACTAAGGTATAAAGTAGATTCGCATCTAAAGAGAGAGAGCCTGCCCTTTTTGTCGCCGCTATCCCGAAAGATGGGTCCCAGGAACCGGTTCCCGGCTGGAATTCGGCCTCAAATCTCTTGCCTTCCCTATCCCTTTCGGAGGTCTTTCCTGTGGGAATCTTAAGACCAAATAAAAGGGAGGATTCAAGATTTAAACTGTCTGTCTTTATAAAGCGGTGGTGAAAATATATTGCCATATCACCTAGACCCTTTGAATCACCATGATCATGAATTTCATCGGGTGGCTCACTCTCCTGAATGTTATTTCTGTATACATATGGTATTGAAGCATGAATACTTGTACTGTCCGTTATCCCATAACTGATACCCGCAGAAAACTTGTTAAGATAATCTATATTGTGGACTTCCTCATCTCTTCTGGCAAATTCTTTCAGTTCCCTCTCTGAAAACCTGTCAGATTTCAGGAACTCTATCTGTAATCCAAAGACCCCCTGATGTCTTTGAAGTGTTGTGGCAGCTACAGTTGTAATCGGGCCGGAGTAACCATAACCTGAAATTAAGGAGGCATGCGTCGCCCACGCATCTTCGCCGGGAGCTGATAATAAGAATATAATAAAAAATATTAATCCATTAAATATCATCACGCCTCTAACCTTGAAGCTCATGATGATAAATACTATTGAAAAATTAGTGACATTTCAACTGCTTTCTCAAAGGTGACAGACATCCCTTAAGGACATGGCGTGAGGCGTTTGTGGGCGAAAGATTATTTATTCTATTATCTTCGGCACCCTGTAGAATTTATCGGTGTGATCGGGGGCATTACGGAGAGCCTCAGCTTTCTCAAGGGAGGGCCTTGATGTGTCCTCCCGCATCACATTGCTCAGTGAAAGAACATGAGATGTGGGCTCAATGTTTCTTGTATCTAATTCATTCAGTTTTTCCATATAACTCAATATGCTGCTAAGTTGTGAACCGAATAAATCCTCTTCTTCTTTAGAAAGAGAAAGTCTTGCCAGCAAAGCTATGTGTTCCACTTCTCCCTTGGATATCTTCATTTAATTTCAGATCTTTTCAAGGTTGGCAAATTTTACAGAGAGCCTTTTCAATCCGATGCTGGGGAAATTTACGGTCACCTTCTGATCGTCTCCGTCTCCGTAGCAGTCCCGCACTACACCAACTCCCCATGTGGGGTGTTTCACGCGGCAACCGCTCGTATATATGCTAAAGCCACGTTTGGCCCCAACTTTATCCCTTACAAGTGAAAGTCTTATTCCTTCGTGGCTCGTTATCTTTTCGATCCAGTTGCAGCAGTTCTTGGGTATATCCTTAAGGAATCTTGAAGGTTCCTGATCCTGTAACTTAGTATATAACTTTCTTTTGCTGGCACCGGTCAGCCAGAGAGTATCCTTTGCCCTTGTCATTCCAACATAGAAGAGCCTGCGCTCTTCCATAATCTCATCCTCTTTCTCAATGGCCCTGTAATATGGCAGCAAGCCTTCTTCAAGCCCTGTTATAAATACGACAGGAAATTCCAGACCCTTTGCATTATGAAGTGTCATAAGGGAAATGTAATCCCCCTTTGTTATCTCATCCATGTTAGTGAGGAGTGATACCCTATCAACAAATTCTTTAACATCTTTTTCCTCAACAGAGTTGATAAGTTCTGTAACATTCTTCAATCTCTCCTCACTCAAAGTTTCTCCGTATCCAGATTTCTCAACTATGCTTTTTAACATCTCTGCTGCAGTTTTATATTTTACAGAGGAGAAGACTTCAATCAATTTTACAAACTCCGACAGCCTATCTTTAGCTGTGGCCGAGAAAAGATCGGTTCGGAGGGCTGCCTTTATGGCATCAAAGAGGGAAATAGATTTCTTCTTTGCCTCCTGCTCTATCCTGGAAAGGGTTGCCGGGCCCATCTCTCTGGAAGGAGAGTTAATAATCCTTCTGAGGCTTACATTGTCTCCATGGTTCAAGGCCAGCCGCAGATAGGCGACCAGATCCTTAATCTCCTTCCTCTGGTAGAAGCTGACACCGCCGAGAACACGATAGGGTAAGCTCTCATCACGCAGGGCATCTTCCATTATCTTTGACTGAAGATTAATTCGGTAGAATATTGCAAAATCCCCGTAATTGTATGCACCTTTCAGATATAATTCTTTTATAACCTTAGCGATGTATTTTGCTTCTTCCTGATAAGTATTCAACCAGTAGTAATATACCTTTTCGCCTATATCTCTATTTGTCCAGAGCTTCTTTTCTTTCCTGCCGGGATTCTTAGATATAACAGAGCCTGAAACATTAAGTATATTCTGGGTGGAACGATAGTTCTGCTCCAGTTTAAAAATCTTCGTTTCGGGGAAATCATTCTCGAATCTCAAGATGTTATTGACATCGGCGCCCCTGAATCTGTATATACTCTGATCATCATCTCCCACTACACATATTTTTTTATGGCCCGATGCGAGAAGCTTAAGAAGTTGATACTGTGCACAGTTCGTATCCTGAAATTCATCAACAAGAATATAGGAGAACATATCCTGATATCTTTCCAGTAACTTGCGGTTCTCTTCAAATAATTTCACCGTGAGCATGATGAGATCATCAAAATCAAGGGCATCACTCTTCTTAAGCTCATCCTGATACCTCACATAAACCTTTGCAAGTTTCTCGTCGAAGCCGAATCCTTCACCGGAGGAAAGAAATTTCTCAGGGCCTATGAGGGAAGACTTCAGAGAGCTTATCCTTGATGAAACACCTTTATAAAGGGCTTCATGTATCTTAAATTCCTTTAATATATGTCTTACAAGTTCACACTGATCATCCTCATCATAGATGGAAAAATCATTCTTATAACCGAGCGTCTTTATCTCCTTCCTTAGAATCCCTGTGCACTGCGAGTGAAATGTGCCTATCCATGAGGCATTTGTATTCCTCTCAAGAAGAGAACCTATCCTTTCTTTCATCTCATTAGCAGCCTTATTAGTGAACGTAACAGTGAGTATCGAATCGGGAGAGCGCCCCTTTGCCTTCACAAGAAAGGAGAATTTGTGAGCAATCACACGGGTCTTACCGCTGCCCGCACCGGCCAATACAAGCACGGGGTTTTTTGTGTACAGGAGAGCCTCTTTTTGCTGAGGATTCAAGCCGTATAACAAATTATCCTTGGGCATCTAAAGTTTAGATTAACAGATTTTATGGTTTACAGCAACACAAAATTATCTGTATCAAGATAATTATATTTCGCTGTTAAAGGGTTAATACAATGTAACAGATGCTTGAAGATGTAATGTAAAATTCACCTTTTATTATAACTATTACAGATCTTTTTTAAAATGAGAAATTTATTTCTGGAAAATAAATTTTAGTGGCGTTTTTGCGGATTGCCTTTACTGGAATAAGAAGACTTATTCAACAGTAACACTTTTTGCAAGATTTCTTGGTTGATCAACGTCACACCCTCTCAAGACACCTACATGATAAGCAAGCAATTGAACCGGAATAGCCATCAATACTGTTGTGAGATAAGAATTTGTCCTGGGAACAAAGATACATCTATCTGAAATCAGAGATACTTCGCCGTCTTTCTCGTTTGTTACTGATATAACCTTTCCTCCTCTGCTTTTGACTTCCTGAATGTTTGAGATTATTTTCCCATGAAGATCATCTCTGGGTGCCAGGACCACTACAGGAAGTTCCTCATCTATGAGTGCGATAGGTCCGTGTTTCATTTCACCGGCAGGATATCCCTCTGCATGAATATAGGAGATCTCCTTCAGTTTCAGTGCACCTTCAAGTGCTATCGGATAGGTTATTCCTCTACCGAGATAAAGAAAACCTCTTGCTTTTGAAAAGTCCTTGGCGATCATTTTGATGTCTTCGTCCACAGCCAGCGTCTTCTCCACATTTCCAGGCAGGATCAGAAGTTCCTTCAAGAGCTTTTTTGTAAGACTCTTCGATACCATGCCTCTTACCATTCCCAAAACGACTGCGAAAAGATAAAGTCCAACAATCTGTGTTGTAAATGCCTTTGTTGAGGCGACTCCTATTTCAGGGCCTGAATGGGTATAAAAGACAGCGTCGGCCTCCCTCGAAGAGGTACTGCCGACTACATTACATAGGCTTAGCGTTTTTGCACCGAGCTTCTTTGCTTCTCTCTGGGCAGCCAGTGTATCTGCTGTTTCTCCCGATTGAGTTATTGCCATCATCAAGTCTCCGGATTTTATGATTGGCTTCCGATAACGAAATTCCGATGCAATATCAACCTCCACGGGAATCCTTGCAAGCTCCTCTATCATATACTTACCTGTAAGACCAGCATGATAGGAGGTGCCGCAGGCAACAATAAAAACCTTCTCTACCTTCTTTAATTCATCAGGACTAATTCCAAATTCATCAAGATTGACCTCGCCACTTTCAACGTATAACCTTCCTTTAAGTGTATCTCCTATCGCCCTTGGCTGTTCATAAATCTCCTTGAGCATAAAGTGTTTGTAACCACCCTTCTCCGCCATGGCAGGGCTCCAGGAGACAGACTTTACATCCTTCTCTACAGGAGTCCCATCAAGACCTCTGATCTTGATTTCCTTATTCGTAAGAATAGCAATCTCTCCGTCATCGAGAAAGATTACGTTCCTCGAATGACTCAAAAAGGCCGGCACATCGGAGGCAAGGAAGAATTCGCCTTCACCTATCCCAGCAACCAAAGGGCTATCCTTTCTAACACCCACGATCTTTCCGGGTTCTCTTTCATTTATTACCGCAATCGCATAGGAACCTTTCACCTCTCTGAGGGACCTTCTTACAGCTTCCTCCAGAGGATGCCTCTTTATATTATCCTCTATGAGATGACACAACACTTCCGTGTCTGTTTCGGATGTAAAGCGATATCCCTTATCTGTCAACTTCTTTTTAAGGTCAAGGTAGTTCTCTATTATTCCATTGTGAACAAGCACAATCCCGTTAGACCTATGAGGGTGGGCATTTTCTTCTGAAGGCCTCCCGTGGGTAGCCCATCTTGTGTGACCTATGGCTGTATTACTCAGGAGATTTTCGGACTCGATCATAGAGGCGAGTTCTTTAATCTTGCCCGTGCATCTTCTTACCTCAATCCCCTTTGCAGAGAAAAAGGCGATGCCCGCAGAATCATATCCTCTGTATTCAAGGCGCTTCAGGCCTTCCAGTACTACAGAGACTGCATTCTTCCCACCAATATAGCCAATTATTCCGCACATGTTACAGCAGTGACAAATGACAGATTACAAGTGACAAGTTCAAAAAAAATTCCATCTTATCTTTTTTCCCCCTTTTTCACTTTTAACTTTTCACTTTTAACTTTTAACTTTCTTCTGAGCGTCCATCCCTCGATATTTTTCTGCCTTGCTCTGGATAATGCGAGTGACATAGAAGGTACATCCTTTGTTATAGTTGACCCTGCACCCACGTAGGCGCCTTTGCCTATCTTAACGGGTGCAATAAGCTGGGAATCACTGCCGATGAAGGCGTTGTCATCGATAACTGTAACCTCTTTTTTGAAGCCATCATAGTTACAGGTTATTGTTCCAGCGCCAATATTAACATCCCTTCCTATCTTTGCGTCTCCGAGATAAGTCAGATGGGATGCCTTTGTTCCAGGTCCAATTATTGATTTTTTCACCTCTACGAAATTACCTATCTTTGCTCCCCTGCCGATCTCGGAACCGGGTCTTATGCGTGCAAAGGGTCCTACGGAAGCTCCTTCTCTTACAATGGAGTCCTCGATAACCGTCGAATCCATAATAATAGCCATATCACCAATAAGGCTATTCCGAATCCGAACATTTGGATAGATTGTACACCCCTTCCCCACCTTTGTATTATCCTCAAGATAAACGTTGGGGTATATGGTTGTTCCCTTTCTTATCTCAACATCACATGATATATAGACTGAAGCTGGATCTATAAAGCTCACACCCTTTTCTGTCCATTTTCTTATTATCCGTTCCTTCATTAGCTTTCTTGCTCTTTCGAGTTCTTCCGGGGTATTTACTCCAAGTAATTCTTCCCCGGAGCCAATACAATAGGCACCGACTTTCATTCCCCTGCTTTTTGCGATACTCACCATATCGGTCAGATAAAATTCACCCTTTGATTCATTAAGCTTGATCTCTTTCAAAAGGGTAAGGGCATCGGATTCCATCGCATAGATACCGCTGTTTACTTCCCTTATCATCTTCTGGGGCTCCGTGGCATCCCGGTCCTCTATGATTGACAGAACATTTCCTCTCTCATCTCTTACGATCCTGCCATAAGATCCCGGATCTTTGGCTATGAATGAGACTATTGAGATAACATCCTTTTTCCTTCTATGAAGACTTAAAAGTTTCTTCAGGGTCTCCCCGACAATTAAAGGTGTATCTCCATTGACAACAAGAACTATCCCTTTAAATCCTCTGAGAAACTGCCTTGCCCTCAAGAGAGCATCTGCTGTGCCCTTCGCCTCCTCCTGATGGGCAAAGGAAACTTTAATCGCATCTTTTATAGACCCTTTTATCTTTTCAAAATGTTTTCCCACCACTACAGTAATCTTCTGCGGTTTTAGTTCCTTAAGGGTATTCAGGACATGCTGAAGCATCACCGAACCATTTAACTCATGAAGAACCTTCGGTAAGGGAGAGTTCATCCTCTTTCCCAGTCCCGCAGCTAAAACAACGCAGGCTATGTTCATTTCCTTGCCTCCGATAACTTTGGAGGTGTGGCAATACCACCGGAGAGGATAATCTTTATTCCTTCGTCTATCGGGATGTCTGTATAAAAGACATTTTCATCCCTGAAAAGAGCGATCTCACCGAGATAAAGATTGTTCGTAGGAATATAAACAGCCTTGAGAATGGATTCGCTGCCATCACTTTCCTTCTTAACAATGCATTCCTTGGTTAAAAATCCAAAGGCAAAAACGCCAGGTCTCGGATATTCAACGATAACGAATCTCTTAAAGGATGAACTTTTACTCTCCGGTGAAAAGGCATCAACAAGTTGCTTGATTGATGTATATAATCCCTTAAAGACGGGTATCTTTAATATGCCCTTCTCAAAAAATTCAATAACCCTTCTGCCAAAGACATTCGTCGAGATAATTCCTACAATAAATATGAGCACCATCGCTGAGACAAAACCAAGACCCGGAACGTGATAGCCAAGAATTCTGTAATAGAGGGGAGCAAGAAGACCGTCAACAAATTTAAAAAACCACCCTATCACGAGGAAAGTCACAATTGCCGGGATCGAAATGAGAAGACCCGCGAAGAATCTTCTTTTGAAGGTGGCACGTATGGAAGTAGCCATATCAGCTGCCAACCTTTGCAATCACCTCATCGGGAATATCGAAGTTGGTATAGACATTCTGAACATCCTCATGGTCCTCCAGTGCCTCTACGAGCCTGACCATCTGCTCGGCAGATTTTCCATCGAGCTGGAGATAACTTTTTGGCAACATCGTTATCTCGGCAAGAGATACGGGTATACCTGCTGCCTCAATGGTGGCTTTCACCTTACTCATACCATCGGGGACGGTGATGATCTCATAGTTGTCTTCCTTTGGATCATTCCTCATGTCCTCGGCACCAGCATCAAGAGCTACCGACATCAGGGTATCCTCATCAATCTTTGTCTTCTCAACAAGGATATATCCCTTCTTTTCAAACATCCAGGCCACGCAACCAGCCTCACCAAGGCTGGCGCCACTTTTTGCCATAATATGTCTTATCTCAGAGATAGTTCTGTTCCTGTTATCCGTGAGCACCTCCAGGAGTATGGCCGTACCGCCGGGACCATATCCCTCATAAAAAACTTCCTCGAAGGACATGCCGGGAAGTTCACCGGTTCCTTTCATAATCGCCCTCTTTATGTTCTCATGGGGCATGTTCACTTCCTTTGCCTTCTCTATGGCAGTCCTCAATCTCGGATTTCCTGCCGGGTCTGCACCGCCAAGCCTTGCAGCAACTGAAATCTCCTTGACGATCTTAGAAAAGGTCTTTCCCTTCTTTACATCGACGTGAGCTTTTTTGTGCTTTATCTGTGCCCATTTAGAATGTCCTGACACAATGAACCTCCAACCTGAATAACCAGGTACCAAAGACCAGATTAAAAATTAACAAAAACCAAGTTCAGTAGATCTTCTGGCTATTGCAATCTCGTTATTGGTTATTAAAACATTCAGTTATAGAAATCTAACTCAATTTAGTATTAAACAAAAGGACCATTTTTATGATAATTCTGCTGAATTAACACTGTCAACTCTCAATGCTATACTCTTTGATCTTTGTAAGAAGTGTTTTATAACTGACACGGAGGATCTCGGCAGCCCTGCTTTTATTGCCCTTTGTCTCCCTGAGGGCTTTAACGATCCTCTGAGTCTCGGCAATCCTCAATGCCTCCTTTGCAGTCTCTTCGAGGCTGCCTTCCATGGACAAAGATTTCAGATTGGACTCGATGACTGATTGCTGATTAAGAATAACATGATCGGGCATAATAACTTCTCCGTCACAAAGTATAATCGCCCTCTCTATGGCATTCTCAAGTTCCCTGACATTACCTTTCCAGGGATAATACGCGAGTATCTGGAGGGCCTCTTGTGAAATGCTCTTTTTAGAAGTCTTTATCTCAAGGCAGTACTTGTTTATAAAGTATTCTACAAGTAAAGGAATATCTTCTTTTCTCTCCCTCAGTGGCGGAATGAGAATTGGAAACACATTCAACCTATAATAAAGATCGTCCCTGAAGCTTTTTTCCTCAACTGCCCTTTCAAGATTCTTATTGCTCGCCGCCACAATCCTTACGTCAACCTTGACACCTTTAACGCCTCCCACCCTTTCTATCTCACTTTCCTCAATCACCCTGAGAAGCTTTGACTGCAATGTCAGATCCATATCACCAACTTCGTCGAGGAATATCGTGCCCTTGTCTGCCAGTTCAAATTTGCCGAGTTTTTTCGCATCGGCCCCCGTGAAGGCTCCCTTCTCATGGCCGAAGAGCTCTGACTCGAGGAGATCCCTTGGTATGGCCGCACAGTTAATTGGAACAAAGGGGTAATGTACTCTCTGGCTCAGATTATGTATGGCCCTTGCAAAAAGTTCTTTCCCTGTTCCGCTCTCTCCAAGCAAAAGTATAGTTGTCTTTGTCGGAGCAACCTTTTGTACAAGCTGTGCAACATTTATTATCTTTTCACTTCTACCAATAATCCTCGGTAGTTCAAGTTTTGAGGCAAACTCTTCCTTTAAAAGAATATTCTCTGTGAGGAGTCTCTGTGTCTCAAGCGCCCTTCGGACAAGCATGAGGAGATGTTCTATATCAAAGGGCTTTGTAATAAAATCGAAGGCACCATTCTTCATCGCTTCTACTGCTGTTTCAATGGAACCATAAGCCGTCATTACAATAACCGGTATGAGCTGATTTTCTTCCTTCGTTGCTTTAAGGATCTCAATACCGTCCTTTTTGGGAAGCTTGAGGTCTGTCAGGACTAAGTCAATCCTTGCATCCTTCAGATAATTCAAACCCTCCAAACCATCTTTAGCTGAAATAACCCTGTAGCCTTCAGATTCAAAAGTTTCCTTGAGCATTTCTGCCATTGATTCTTTATCTTCCACTATGAGGATTGTCTCCATATTATTCACATCCTCGCTTCCTTAAGGGCATCCTTGCAAAAACATTTCCTTTCCACGGGTATAAGGCCAAGGATTTCCCCAAGCAGTCTGTTTATCTGTCCCGCAACCTCCTTCATCATCTCTATGACTTCTTTTGTCGTCAGCCTTTTTTCTGTAATTCCAGCAGCATAATTTGTAATAACCGAAATGCTCGCAAAGCAAAGCTCGGCTTCCCTTGCAAGAGATGCCTCCGGCATCAACGTCATACCCACAACATCGGCACCGATGCTCGAAAAGAACTTAATCTCTGATCGAGTCTCAAGCCTTGGCCCGTCTATACATACGTAAGTTCCCGATTTCTTCAACTTCAGACCGGATCTCTCAGCTGCCATAAAAATCGATTTTTTCAATTCCGGACAAAAGGGTTCTGTAAAATCTATATGAACCACTTCATTGGAATCATAAAATGTGGACTCCCTTTTTCCGGTCATGTCAATAATCTGGTCAGGTATGGACATTGTTCCTGGCTTCATCTCCCGACTTATGCCACCCACGGAATTTATCGATATAACCCTTTGGGCTCCCACTTCTTTGAAACCCCATATGTTTGCCCTGTAATTTATTTTATGTGGAGGGATATGGTGGGGTGAACCATGTCTTGGAAGAAATACAATTTTTTTACCCGATAGTTCGCCAATTCTATAGGAATCTGAAGGATCACCAAAGGGGGTTGAGATATTTTTGACTTCTTTAATGACAACTTCTTTAACCTCATAAAGGCCGCTGCCACCAATGACTCCTATCATTTATCCATCCCTTGTAATAGTTTAAATTATGAGATGAAATTTTAACAAACAGATAATTATAGTCTGTCCATAAACTATGTTTGTGTATCTGTCATTCCGGCAGTCCTTAAGCCGGAATCCAGTGTTTTCAAGGCCTTCTGGATGCCGGATCAAGTCCGGCATGACGGCAAAAACGACTTTATGGACAGACTCCAATTAAGGCCGATTGATTTCTTTATAGAACTAAATCTCTTTCTATTTATATATAATAGTGACTTATTTAACAATAAGAATCACCCTACGAAAGGAAATAATATGATTGATAAGGATCTTCTTCTGAAAATTCTGAAAAAGGCCCTATCGTGTGGTGGCGAATATTCTGATATATTTGTGGAATATAAAAAGCCGGTCTTGATACAGCTGGAAGATAACAAGGTCGAACAGGTAATATCAGGCACTGAACACGGAGCTGGAATACGTGTAATCCATAAGGGTAGATCTCTCTACGCTTATAGCAATGATCTATCAGAGACATCCCTTTTGAAGGCCGCATCTGAAGTAAGCAGATCTCCCCAGGCTATAGCCGGGGATTCTGTCATCGACCTCAAAACCAAAATCCCCACTGTTTTGTTTGATATAAGACTCTTTCCGGAAGAAATACCCGTGGAGAAGAAAATATCACTTGTAAGGAGAGCTGACAGAGCTGCCAGGAATTTAGATCGGAGAATAAGACAGGTGAACGTTATATACAGCGATTCCATCCAGAAGGTCTTGATTGCCACATCTGAAGGAGCCCTTACGGAAGATGAGAGGGTCTATACACAGTGTGTGATACAGGTTGTTGCAACAGATAAGGGGATCATCCAGACAGGATATGAATCGGTAGGCGGTTTCATCGGCTTTGAGCTCTTTGATGAGATAGATATTGAAGAACTGAGTATGAAGGCGACGATGAGAGCCTTGATGATGCTTACGGCAAGGAGGGCACCCGGAGGCAGGATGCCTGTTGTTATCTCCTCTGAGGCCGGAGGCACAATGATACATGAGGCTATAGGCCACGGTCTTGAGGCTGACCTGGCTCAACAGGGCCTATCTGTTTATTCGAATAAAATAGGGCAGCAGGTTGCATCTCCCCTTGTGACAGTAATAGATGATGCAACTATTCCGCAGAAAAGAGGCTCTTTCAGATTCGATGATGAAGGAACTCCATCACAGAAAAACGTCCTTGTGGAGAAAGGTATTTTAAAGGGCTATATGTATGATAAGCTAACGGCTTTAAAAGATGGTCTTCAATCTTCCGGCAACGGAAGGAGACAATCACACCAGCACCGACCAATTCCACGGATGACAAATACTCTTATTCAACCCGGTGAGATGGAACCGGAAAAGATTATAAGCTCTACAGAGCGAGGTCTTCTTGTCAAAAAAATGGGAGGAGGTCAGGTAAATACAGTTAATGGCGATTTTGTCTTCGAGGTTCAGGAGGGTTATCTTATTAAAAATGGAAAGATTGAAGAACCTGTGAGGGGTGCAACCCTCACAGGGAACGGACCCGCGATACTGAAAGCCATAGATATGGTCGGCTCCGATTTAGGATTTTCCATAGGGACATGTGGTAAGGATGGTCAGGGGGTTCCTGTCTCCGATGCTATGCCCACAGTAAGGATACCGGAGCTAGTAGTGGGAGGAGAAATATAACACTGTGTTAAATACTACACAACCTATGGACAATAAACAACACATTTATGCACCTCCTATTGGATCGAGTAATACATTGCTTCTGGCACTATATTTGCAAATCCTTCACCACTAACCATGCGACTCCAGAAAACACTAAAACAAGAAATAGGTTTTGAAGGTGTTGGCCTGCACACAGGTAAGTATTCGAGGGTAACTCTGAAACCGGCACCAAGGGATACGGGAATAATATTCATACGGGCAGATAAAAATATAGCTATAAAGGCTTCCATAAGTGCTGTGACAGATACTGCCTTTTCAACGACACTCGGCTATAATGGAACAAAGATAAGAACTGTTGAACATATTCTTGCTGCCTTATCAGGTCTGGGAATAGACAATGCGATCGTTAGTGTTAACGGATCAGAAATACCGATTCTCGATGGAAGCTCGATGGAATTGATAAGGATAATACGCAAAGGTGGAATTGCAAAACAGGGCAAAGTAAAATCCTATATAAAGATTAAAAACCCCATGGTCTTTAATAACGGTCAGGCCGAGATCGCTGCCCTCCCTTATAACGGGAGACGTATAACTTACAGCATTCATTTCAACCATTACCTTTTGGGCGAGCAAAAACTGAGTTTAGAACTTACAGAGGAAATTTTTGAGACGGAAATAGCTCCCGCGAGAACCTTCGGATTCCTTAAGGACGTTGAATTCCTGAGGACAAACGGCTTTGCAAAGGGTGGATCCTTCGACAACACTATTGTACTGGGTGAGAATGCCATATTGAATTCATCGGGACTTAGATTTAAAGACGAATTTGTACGTCATAAAATACTGGATCTAACAGGGGATCTTTCTCTATTAGGATTCCCGATTTACGGCCATATCATTGCAAGTAAATCAGGACATTCCACGAATCTGAAGTTTCTGAAAAAATTACTCTCCCTTTCCGATTGCTGGGAAATAGTAACAGAGAGTGATCTGGAAGCCGCACTTATCTAAAAAAATATATATTTTTCAATAAGTTACAAATTCCACTTGAATTTTTCTCAAGAATCGAGTTTCATATAAAAGAAGATCGCAAAAAAGGAAGGCTGGAGAATTTCTTCTCCAGCCTAAATTACGTCCAACGTCCCAGGGAAAACTATTTCTTCTTTGCGGTCTTCTTTGCTGCTTTCTTCTTCGCTGCTGCTTTCTTTGTTGCCATCAAATTTCACCCCCTTTCTACCCACACTATCATAAAGGTGTGGTTCTCTGATTTCAAAGCCTTCCCAGCAGGGTAATCCTTTTACCTGATAAGATCCTCTTCATATTGGTATCACCCTTTTTCTTCTTAATTCTATATTCATCCTCTTCCATTATGGTGCAATTAATCTTCTGGTCGAACCGTTTTTCGATCTCCCTTATTTCCCTTATAAGGGACGAAGATGCACCAACCACAAAAAGATCCACGCTATTTACATTATTACCTTCTGCATAGGGACCGTAAATGAAAGCGACCTTTGCACCGGAAGCTCTTAAGACCGCCTTCAGAGCTCCCGGAAGTCCAAGAGATTTTGTTACAAGATTTTTTAGCTCAGAGAATAGAGGTGAATCCTTGTCTGCCTGAAAATATTTCAGATTGGCAATTTTCTCGCTGGTCACTATGCCCATCTTTTCAAGATTGTCAAGCTCCCTCTTGACACCTGAAGGATTTTTTCTCAGGAGTTTTGCGATCTCCCTTATATAGAATTTCTCTTCAGGACTGTTCAGAAGTAGAGAAAGAACATCTGCCCTTATTGATGACGAGAATAAACTCTTTAACATTTGCACGCCCTACATAACATCATATAAATTTATAAATTAAAAATTTCTATTTGTCAACAAAAAAATTATATTTAAGAACAAATAGTGTCTATTATTGAACGATGCTAATTAGTGAACAATTGTTTTAAATTAAGAACTATCTTTTTCTTTAATCATTCTTCTCACTCTTTTCAGATTCATCGGATCATCGAATTCGCTCTTTTTTGGTGTCTCAAGAATTAAGGGAATGTTTATGAAAGGTCTGAAGTTAATGAATTCTCTTAAACCCCGCATACCTATTTCTCCCAGACCGATATGTTCATGCCGATCGATGCCTGAACCGACTTTCCCCCTGGAATCATTTAGATGAATGAGTTTCACCTTTTCGAGACCTATATGTTTTTTAATCTCATCGGAAATCCCTTTTATACCCTTATCCGTTTTGATATCATAGCCTGCTGCAAAGGCATGGCAGGTATCAATACATATACCGGCGATCAATGATCCCTTAACTCCATTTATAATATGTGAAAGACCTGTTATTGTCGATGAGATGTCCCCTCTTTCACCAGCAGTATTTTCAATGAGGAGCCCCGCCTCCCATTGACTGAACATTGCAACTCTATTTAATGAATCGATCGCACGGTTCATCGAGATTTTCTCATCATCTCCTGATGCACTGCCTGGATGTAATATGACATAGTCGGCGCCGATAGCATCAGCCCTGTACATCTCAACAATCAGCATCTCAACAGATCTATTTCTTAAATTATCGTTCCTTGATGCAATGTTTATAAGGTATGAAGCATGGACATAAACCGGTGAGATGTCCAATCCTAATCTGAGAGATTTGAAATTTGAAATCTCTTTTTCTGAAATTGACCTCATTGCCCATCCTCTGGGATTGTGAGAGAATATCTGCACGGTTTTACATTCAAGTGCCTTTGCTCTTTCTAGGCTCTTATGCAGTCCTCCTACGATAGAAGTGTGAACTCCAAGTCTTCGCACAGAGCTCAAAATCTTAATGTTGCCTTCATCCTCTTTGGATGAAGAAGCAAGTCCAGACCAACATTCGCACTCGTCACATGAATATCCGCAGCCTTTATTGCATCAAAGGCACATCCTTCTCCCTGAGATACGGCAATACCGATGCGTGCAGACCTGAGCATCTTCCTGTCATTATTTCCATTCCCGAAGACAACAACCTTGTCGGCGCCAAGCTTTTTAACATATTCTTCTTTTTGTACGTCATGATCTTCACCTGAAAGGATGTGGATCTCGCAATCAACATCTCTAAGTTCTTCCTTTGCTTTTCCAAACGTATCAGCTGTTAAGATATGGACCTTTAGAAATTCGGCTATCTCATTTAATTGTCCCCTAACTCCGGGCAGAAGAACTCCGTCAACAGAAAGAGTCCCCGTGAAATCAGATACCAGATGGTTTAATCTGACTGAACCAAATCCAGGAATATCTATCTCAAACATGTTTACCCCCAATCTTAATTTTTGATCTTTTTCCTTTAAAAATTCCTTATAGCAATATAAAATAATAAACAATATTTCTAATTTCTATCATGTTTGTAATCTTTTCCATATGGCAAGGGGATTTCAGTAAGAGGATTAATCGCAGAAACTCTTCATTCTCACAAAGAAACCTGCTGCCTTATTTTGATAAGAATTTTTTTGATTTCATTTATCTTTCTTTCAGTCTCTAATAAGGCAGCCTTTCTCTCCTCAACAGCCTTTTCTCCTCTTGATTTCTGACTCATCCCCTTTTCTATTGCAGAAGATATTCCTTTAATGGTAGCCTCAATTCTCTCAAACATCTCCCATCTGAAATCTAATTTACTCTTATCAAGCCTCTCTGCAAAATCAAATCTAACTCTACCACTCTGGGTATCAATCATTTCATGCAGGTAGTCCTTCATCTTCTTGAGAATGATTTTGTCTCCAACGAATTTTGGTAGTGAAAGTGTTAAGGACTTTGAAAGAACCTCAAGCATAACAGGCTCTTCCTTGAACTTATAATAAAAACTGGGCTTCACTGTCCATAACTCTTCTGCCTTGAACGCCTCGAAGGGTATTGCAAAGAGTTCTGAAGAAAATCTAAAAAGGGCATCAACAGTCTCGTTTATCTTTGTAATAAATCTACTGCATATTGCCTCAAAAGATGTAGCGAGTTTTCCGTCCTCTTTCGCCCACCAGTTGTTACAGACATTTTTCACTTCCTCTATGATATACGTCTCCATCGCGCTATTCAAATCTCTAGATGAAAGCTGCTTATTATCCTGATAAAATGTTTCGAGGCTGGCAGTCAGTATGAACATTGTCTCTTTTTTGAACTCATCAAGGTCTTCATCGAGCCCTTTTTTCACGAGCCTGTCTACCTCGCCATCAAGAAGAATATCAAAGTCCTGCTTTTCTCTCATAACCTCCTTTTTTTTCTTCTCAAACATCTCGATTTTTACTTTGAGCTCCTCAACCGGAATGGTCAGTGACTTCATCTCAAGTCCAAGCTCGAATAATGCCTGGGATAGAACTCTTAAAAGAGAACTTGACACAGAAAGGAGCAGTACTTTTCCTTTTTCTTCCATCAGAAAGGTGTTCAGGATATTCTCGAATTCGGGCAGGAAACTTTTCCCAAGGAGTTCTGATTTCCCGTTTAATTTGCCATCGAGGGCAAGCTTGGCAGAAAGAGGAAATATCTTCACCTCATAGTCCATACATTCCTCAATGACTTTTTTTGAAAATGCAATGGACTCCTTCAGGTCTTCATCATCCACATAATCAGCCTTATTCTGGAGGAAAAAAATCTTGTTTGAGTACTCACGCACATCTTCCAAAAAATCAAGTTCTGCCTTGCTTACGGGCTGATCTACAGAAAGGAGAAACAGTGCAGCATCTGATTTTGGAAGATACTGGTAGGCAATATCTGTATTATGCTGATAAATCGAACCAACACCCGGAGTATCTATCAGCCTCACGCCATCTTTCAGATAAGATGATGGATAGGTAATGACAACTTCCTGCACGTCCTTTTGATTCTTTGGATTTCCCTTTTCTGTTACATATTCCGGAAGGTTTTCAGGCTTTATTTCGGTTACCCTGCCATCATTGAAATAGACGTTAATTTTTAAGTCTTCACTATACTTAAGAATTGTTGCTATAGATGTAAGAGGGACAACTGCTGTTGGCAATATCTCCGCCCCTAAGAGTGCATTTATAAGAGTGGTTTTCCCTCTCTTGAACTGCCCGAGTACAACGAGGTTGAATACATTATTCTGGACTTTTTCTCTCAGTTCTTCGCAGGGACAGCCTGGAATGCCTTCAATAGCTGATACGGAGTCAATGCAGGTAAGAAGCTCATTTTTCAGATGAGAATATTTATCAAGAACCATTTTATCCTCCTATCCAATGGTAGGAGTTACTAAGAGTTTATAAGCAAGGCATCATTATTGAAAAATCTCCCCTCGCCCCCTCTTTGCCAAAGAGGGGTACATTTCCTCCCTTTGGCAAAGGGAGGTTAGGAGGGATTTTATAATCAATCTCTTCATATCTATAACCTTATTAATAACATTTGCCTCAAAACTAAAAAACTCCTCCAACCCCCACCCCACCCTCCCCCTTGATGGGGGGGAGGATAAGGAGGGGGTGGTAGGAGTTATCAGTTCCAATGATTCGGAACGGTTAAGCGAACTCCATCGCCTCACTATATCATTTAGCAATAAGATAGCAAAACCGATAAGTGGAAGTCAATTAATCCATCGCTTTTTAAAATCAACTATTAAAAGCGCTGGATGATCAGTGCGATGACCAGGCTTTTCGATTTCTTATAACGGTTTTGTTTCTTCAATCCTGCAATACTCAGCAGGATAATACTTCCTCTGAAAATAAAGCGCAACATTCACCAGACTGATTAAAACTGGCACTTCCACAAGAGGCCCTATCACTGTCGCAAAGGCTGCACCGGAATTAATTCCAAATACGGCTACTGCAACTGCGATGGCTAGTTCGAAGTCATTCGAAGCGGCAGTGAAACTCAGGGTGGCTGATTTTGGGTAATCAGCGCCTATTCTCTTTGCCATGTAAAAAGTGATGAGGAACATAAAGACAAAATAGATAAACAAAGGAACAGCAACCCTTAACACATCCAGGGGAAGCGTGATAATGTATTCCCCTTTAAGAGAAAACATAACAATAATGGTGAAAAGGAGCGCAATAAGTGTGATCGGACTTATTTTGGGGATAAATTTTTCATGATACCACTGCTTACCTTTTGTTGTGACGAGTGTAAAACGGGTTATAATGCCACCGAGGAATGGTATACCGAGATATATGAATACACTCCCGGCTATCTCGCTTATAGTGACATGCACGACCGCTCCATGGAGACCAAGGAGGGGGGGAATCTTTGTCACAAAAATCCACGCATAAATTGAATATGTGAGAACCTGGAACAGGGCATTGAAAGCAACCAGGCCGGCAACATATTCAGGGTCTCCGCAGGCAAGGTCGTTCCAGACAAGCACCATTGCAATGCAACGGGCAAGCCCTACCAGAATCACGCCGACCATATAATCGGGGTAGGGGTGGAGAAAGACAATAGCCAGAACAGACATGACAATAGGACCGACGACCCAGTTCTGAATAAGGCTTATTCCGAGGATCTTGTAATTGCCGAAAACCTTCGGTAGTTCTTCGTAGCGTACTTTCGCCAGAGGCGGGTACATCATAAGGATCAAGCCAACGGCTATGGGGATACTGGTCGTCCCGATCTGAAAGATATTCCAGAAACCGGTAATTCGCGGATAAAGATATCCCGAAACAACCCCTACAGCCATCGCCAGAAATATCCATAGGGTCAGAAAACGATCAAGAAAGGAGAGCTTCTTTGTAATCTCAGCCATGTCTCACCTCCTTAGATAATGTCCCACTTTCACAGCATGCCTTCTTAACTTTCAGAGAAATGATTTCTCCCTTCGCTTTTTTTGATATCAGAAATTCCTTCAACCTTTTATTATCTTCCTGAATAAAACTTTCTGATATTTTTTCGAGGACAGACATGACAAGAAACCTTCTGAACACATCAGTAACGGCAACCTTTGTTGGATACCTGATGTACGGATTCTTTGGCGCTCTTGTGGCAACCGTGGCCGTATTTACACCTTCTTTTTTGATACTGACAGGCATTATGCCCTTTTATGATAAGTTGAAGACATCCTTATATTTTTTAAGAGCGACAAGGGGAATACTCGCATCATTTGTGGGACTGCTTTTCTATGCTACGTTAAAATTTGGATCTGCTGTGCAGTGGGATACCGTCAGGATATTGTTGGGGTTGACAGCATTTGCTGCGCTGATGAGAAAGGTAGACATCCTGTATGTGGTGTTAATCGGCTCTGTCATCTCAGTAATCATATTTTAAAGTTGAATCGAGAACTTACAAATCAATATATTCGCTGTTACCATATCTATCATGCATGAAGCAGATGATCTTGCTCTCATAAACAGATTCAATGATGGCGACTGAACCCGCCATGGCGCTGGGTGGGTAATTATGGAAATACTCAGAGTCGAAGGCCTGTCGAAGATTTTCGGTTCCGGACACCTGGAAGTACGAGCGCTCGAAGATATAAATTTATCAATTTCAGCGGGTGATCTCGTGGCGTTGCTTGGACCAAGCGGCTCCGGCAAGACCACCTTGCTCCTGTGCATTAGTCTCATTCTGGACCCCACTAAAGGCAAGATTGTCTTTGACGGGCAGATTATATTTCAGAAGAATGGCTGGGCAGGCGTTGACGTTCGACGGATTCGTCGTGAAAAAATAGGCTTCATCTTTCAGTCACATAACCTGATACCATTTCTCACGGCCAGACAAAACGTGCTTTTACCCTTGAGCCTCGTCGGCCTCAAAAAAGAAGTGGCTGAAAGTCGGGCTATGGAGCTTCTGAGATATATGGAAATTGCCGACCGGGCCGATTACCTGCCGGCTCTTCTTTCCGGTGGTGAACAGCAGCGGGTAGCAGTCGGCCGTGCCCTTGCCAACAATGCAAAATTGATACTGGCTGACGAACCCACCGCCTCGCTGGATACCAGCAGAGGCATACGGGTCATGGAATTGTTAAAGAAGATCGCCAAAGAAAACCAGTCAGCGATAATCGTGGTGACCCACGATGTGAGGATGATCGAAGGGTTTGACCACGTTTACCACCTGAAGGATGGCAGACTCGAGGCCTCTTGATCTCAGTCCGTGTGCAACACTACAGAAAAGCTGTTGAATATGACCCATACCTGCTCATTCTCTTGAAAGCCCATCTGACGGGCGTTTTCTGTGGTAACCACAGAGCAAAGTTCGGTACCGTCCGAGATACGCACAACATACTCAGTGGTAATCTTGCCTCTATTGATACGGGCTATGGTCCCGGCAAATCGGTTCTCCGCTGTAGATTCAGGCTCCCTGTCCCCTTTCTGTAAAACCACCCAGGGAGCTTTCACCTCAGCAGTTATCAAAGATCCTGCTTTAAGACCGAGCCTCGACAGACTGTCGTTGGTTATTACTGTTGTAACCATATCGCCCCCAATGGTGATCATCTCCACCTTTGCTTGTATGTCTCCTTTCTTGATCGACCGGATTTTACCGAAAAAGCTGTTTCTTGCGCTTGTTTTTCGGGATGATTCCCTTTCTACAAAATATTTTGCTACCTGCTGAATATCGTCATCGGAAAAAGCAACATAAGAAGCTGTTATGCTGGGTGTTGAATGGCCCAATATCCTTTGCACGACCGGCAATGGCATATTGCTCTGCATTAATTCGACAGCCCGGGACTTCCGTATGCTCTCCGGAGAGCCCATTGAAGGGGAAAAGCCGGAGGCCAGCGCCCGCTCGTAAAATTTACGCCGGACATGGCCAGGGTCCACTTTAAAGACGCCGCCCAGATATTTTTTGAAAGCAGGTTCATCTAATAAAGACCTGATTTCTTCAGAGAGCACCTGCGGTATCTGGACTTCCCGCTGCGGCCTGCCATTTTTCTTTTCTGTTCTCCCTAAAAACACTATGTGATGCTTGAAATCAATATCTTGAAAGGGACGAAGGGTTAAGACTTCGTTCAGCTTGGCTCCGGTATAGCGAATCAAAAGGAAGATAAGCAGGATGCGTCTCCGGGACAGACGAACGTCTGCCCGCAATGCCCCGTCTGTCCAGCTTCGAAATGACTGCTCCAGGCGGCTCATCTGCACCGGATCAAGACACTGGGCTTTCCCCGGCATCGATACGATGCGCGCATGGCTCGTTCGCTCAGCTATCGAGGGTTGTGACATTTGTCTTTTCCCGCTAATCATAACTCCTTATTATAACAGTGATGATCAAAAGACTTTCTATCTAATTCGGGCCGGAAACGTATCCTTCACCAATTTTCTCCTCATGCTTGACAACCAATATTTTATTTGATAACATAAGGCACGATAAATAAAGTATTCGTGTTAGTAAATTAAACATAATCGAAGGAGGTCATTATGAATTCATCTCAGATATGTCCTGTTTCGGGGAATGAAAGGCTCTTATTGGCAGCGGACCGCTCCATTTTCAGCGAAGGAGCAATAAGAGAGGCGATTGCATTTGCAAAGAAATGCTCAAGCAAGCTTTACGCAATTTCTGTGCTTGAGTCAACTCCTGAATATGAGATTGGCATTAGTGCCTCTGATA
>JBFMEC010000012.1:23918-27180 GCA_040753575.1 Nitrospirota bacterium
AGCGTTGTGGAAGCACTGTGATTGCCATTTCAGTGAGTCCTTCTGAGGACGAGATGCAAGAGGCAAAGACGAACGCAGCCAGAGTTGTCGAGATGGCTCAAAAGGAGGGTATTTCAATTGAAGCGCTAACACCGGTAGGCAGGTCTTATGATGCTATTGTTGAGGTAGCAGGGGGTAGGGGTATTGATTTGATAGTTATGGGGACCCATGGAAAAACAGGGCTTAAAAAACTTCTAATGGGGAGCGTAACCGAAAAAGTTATAGGGTTCGCCGGCTGTGCTGTTTTAGTAATGAAGGCGTAACCAGACCCTAATGACGAACATTTTTGAAAAGGAGGTATTTTCATCATGGAAACAGACAAACCGGCAGGGAATGCGAAGACAACCGAGCCTCAGGCAGTCGCAGTAAAGAGAAAGAATCTTTACAACCGGATGGAATGGGCGGGGGCATTCGGAGATGTAGGCACGCTGATACCTTTTGTCGTTGCCTATATCACAATCGTTAAAATGCCGCCCCTCGGGCTTCTTTTTATGTTCGGCATTGCTCTCTTGGCATCCGGATTCTATTACAGGACGCCTATTCCGATCCAGCCTATGAAAGCTATCGGAGCTGCGGCCATCGCCGGAGGCATCAGCCCCGCAGCTCTTTATGGCTCAGGTTTTTCTACCGGACTTTTCTGGCTTCTTGCGGGTATTACCGGAGTGCTCAGGCCGATATCGAAGCTTGCAACTAAACCGGTTGTTCGCGGCATCATGCTGGGTCTGGGGCTCTCCTTCATGGTTGACGGCGTCAACCGCATGAAAACAGCACCAGTCCTGGCAGGGATAGCACTGGTTGTTACGTATCTTCTACTCACAAATCCCAAGATACCTGCAATGTTCATGCTCCTTGTCATCGGTGTTGTTTCCGCAGTGATTATGAACCCGCAACTACTCTCTGAATTGGCCAAAATCCATGTAGGCTTCAGTCTGCCGGTTTTCACCTTACCCATGCTTACCTGGAACGATATCGTTACCGGCACCTTGCTTTTCGCGATTCCTCAGATACCGTTGACCCTAGGAAACGCAGTGATTGCGATTACTGCTGAGAACAACGAGCTCTTTCCCGACAGGCCGGTTACTGAGAAAAAGATTGCAGTTTCTCAAGGAATCATGAACCTGGTTTCACCCCTTTTTGGAGGCATTCCTATGTGTCACGGCGCAGGAGGCATGGCTGGACATGTGCGCTTCGGGGCAAAGACCGGCGGTGCGTTGGTCATCCTCGGAACTATACTCATCTTGATTGCTCTCTTTTTCAGTGATTCCGTCTCCATTATCTTCAAGATATTTCCAAATGCCATACTCGGCGTGATCCTTTTCTTCGCGGGTTCGGAGTTGGCAATAGTCGTTCGGGATATTGGAAATAAGAAGTCAGATTTTTATGTGATGCTCCTCGTGGCTGCTGTTGCGATGTGGAATATGGGTGCAGCTTTCCTTGTGGGAGTGATCATAGACAATGCGCTAAGAAGAGAGTGGCTGAAAATCTGAAAAGAATGAGTTCAATGAGTTCACAGCAAACTTCTCCTGGCGACTGAAGGTTCCATCGCATGCACAAGGTTGAATGCAGGAGCTTTATTTCTATAATCAGGAGAGATTTAATTTTATAAATCTATTTCGTATTGACATTTGTTTATACATAACTGCAAACTTTGCTATGGATTTCTTGTATATGTTTTTCCCTGTTTCCGGAGTTAAGACATATATATTCTTTCCCCCTCTTGTTGCTTTAATCGTTTCCTTCTTCACATCAATGGGTGGCGTTTCAGGCGCCTTTCTCCTGCTTCCGTTTCAGATGAGCGTCTTAAATTTCACCAGTCCTTCCGTGAGCGCCACTAATTTCGTCTACAACATCGTCGCCATTCCGAGCGGTGTTTATCGCTATCTTAAAGAAGGGCGTATGGCATGGCCGCTGACGAACGTGGTAATTGCGGGAACACTTCCAGGCGTGTTTATTGGATATTATCTAAGGATCTTATATCTTCCCAATCCCGGGGCTTTCAAATTTTTCGTGGGATGTGTGTTACTTTATATCGGTGTTCGATTGGTCTATGAAATCACAGGCAAGGCAAGAGCAAGTAAATCAAAGATGAAGGCCCTCGAGGATAAATTCAGGGAAAGGACCAAACAGATTAAAAGTCAACAGAGTACCAGAATCGCCGCCGGCATTCCTACGGAAGCGGTGGTGAAAACTGTTTCTGTTAGCCTTAAAAAGGTCGAATATGAGTTTTGGGGAGAAAGGTTTTCGTTCAGCACCCTTGGGATGTTTTTACTCGCTTTTATTGTCGGCATTATAGGTGGCACCTACGGAATTGGCGGGGGAGCTATAATTGCACCCTTCTGTGTCGCTGTATTTCACCTGCCAGTTTATACGGTTGCCGGTGCTGCACTGATGGGGACGTTTCTGACATCTGTGGCTGGAGTATTTTTTTACAGCGTCATTCCTGCAAAAAGCGGAATGGTCACTTCCCCGGATTGGCTTTTAGGGTTTCTCTTTGGATCAGGCGGTTTTGTTGGTATTTATCTTGGTGCACGATTTCAAAAGTTCGTTTCCCAGAAGGTCATTAAACTTATGTTGGGAATAATTATTATCTTTCTGGCACTAAGATATATCACCCAGTTTTTTGCCAGATAACTGTAGATTTTTGCGAGACCCTGAAACGAGTTCAGGGTGACACCGACGGAGAGGAAATATATGAACGAACAGGCATGTCTTCTGTCAGAAATGAAGAAATTGCTCGTAGCAACAGATGGATCTGAATTCAGCGCAACTGCTGTAAGGGAGGCTATAAACCTCGCAAAGGTGTGTTCAAGCAAACTATTTGTATTATCGGTAGTTAAGACATATCTTGATTTCGAAGGTATTGTAACAGATGTTATTGAAAAGGCTGAAAAAGAGGCGATTGAGCATCTTGAGTCGATTAGGAGCAGGACCTCCAGAGAAGGCGTTAAATGCAATATTATCGTCACCCGGGGTGAAGAACCTTTTCAAGAGATTGTTGATGAGGCAGCAAAGAATCACATCAATATGATAGTTATGGGAACACATGGCAGAACGGGATTCAAGAGACTCCTTATGGGAAGTGCTGCGGAAAGGGTTATCGGTTATTCCGAATCAGCGGTTTTAATAGCTATAAAACCTCGAAAATGAAGTCCATTTCCAAGGGTGAATTCAGGGGCAGGACATTCACTCCCACAGTAGTTCTGGCATGTCTTCCTGTCTCGCC
>JBFMEC010000013.1:0-26853 GCA_040753575.1 Nitrospirota bacterium
AAAAACAACTTTCGGGTGGATTTTGTGAAAATCGATTTCACTAAATCGCCTACAATCGATTTTCTCAGCCCAACCCATATCTACCTATTACCCATTTTTTACCTTGACACCTTTATAGGATGTCTTAAGCATTCAGGTCGTTTTTTGTCTGTCTCTGCTTCTGGTTCTACACCACCACAATATCTTTTTAAAAAATCCTCTTTGCTCATCTTATGCCCAGAACAAAAACCAGAAACGTCCATTCTATCACATCTCAATGTTTGATAATGTCCATTAAATCTTACAACTTGAGAATGAAACATCATGCTGTTACATCCTCCATGGTTTACATAACGGATATGAGGCAAGATGATAGATTTGCCTATACGATATGATTTCATATACTTTTTAAACTTATATGTGCATTGCCTTATATAAAATGGTCAAAAAGTGCTTCCTCAAATATGAAAAATTAAATGTTTATCAATTGGGGATACTGCTAAAAGGTGAGCATTGCGAAATGAAAACTCTTTATCAGTTTCCCTGTTTGACTATTTACTCTCTTTCTCTGTCACTTATCATACCACATTATCTAAATCTTTGTTTTCTTAAATAGACAGTGCTTATTGATTTCCATGAAAAATATGGTAGGCGATGCTGGGATTGAACCAGCGACCTCTTCCGTGTGAAGGAAGCGCTCTCCCACTGAGCTAATCGCCCATAACGATGGGTAAAATAACACTTTCCCCATTATTATTGTCAACCTTGGAAGCCAAAGACATGCATATTTTTGAATTTCTGTGGTGCCTATGAAAAGACCAATCCAGTCCTGTAATGAATATCATCAACTTTTTCAATCCAGCGGACTTTCGCTGTCTGTGAGGTAATATCCATAAAACTTTTTATTGTTATCTCTTTTCCAGCCCGCAGGGGATTAGATATGAAGAGACACAGTCCTTGTCTGCTGATATTGATGACCAAACCCTCAAAGATTTCATCGGAAAAGGGATCCAAAGTATATTCTATTTCCGGCTTATCATCGAGATCGTGACGTACGTGCTCTCTTCTATCAAAGGAAATTGCCACCCCTTTCCTCCTTATTGACTTAGAAAATGTACAATCTTCCGCTATATTTTTCAACATATTTCTTCTTCTTTGTTCACATTGATGGCACAGTGAGAAATTACGTATGGCATGAAAGGGATAGCTATCCATAAATATAAATTGCGAAAGGTTTTATTTGGAGCCGGTGAGGAGAGTCGAACTCCTGACCAGCTGATTACGAATCAGCTGCTCTGCCTCTGAGCTACACCGGCTAATGGTGAGCCGTGGAGGATTCGAACCTCCGACCCGCTGATTAAGAGTCAGCTGCTCTACCAGCTGAGCTAACGGCCCATGACTCCAGCTGCGCGCCTGAGAGGATTCGAACCTCCGACCCTCGGCTCCGGAGGCCGATGCTCTAATCCGCTGAGCTACAGGCGCATCAACTTTTAACTTTTAACTCCAAAATTTGCGTTGCAAATTTTGGTTGGGGTGGGTGAGGGGACTCGAACCCCCAACTCCTGGAGCCACAGTCCAGTGCTCTAACCATTGAGCTACACCCACCATTTTTAAAAAAGTTAACAGCGAATAGCGATTAGTTAATAGTAAAACAAAAAGAATATCTTATCAATATTAACTAATCAGGTAAAACCGTGCATCCTGAATTGGATTGCAGATCCGGAAATTCACATGACGCGCCTGAAGGGATTCGAACCCCTGACCCACTGCTTAGAAGGCAGTTGCTCTATCCAGCTGAGCTACAGGCGCAAATCAGTTGTTAGTGAACAGTGTACGGCGTTTAAGTAATAGTAAAACAGAAATATCCTTTCCCGTCAAATTATACTAAATACTATTCACTGCTAACTGAATTGGTGCCGGTGGTGGGAGTCGAACCCACACGGGGTTGCCCCCACCGGATTTTGAGTCCGGCGCGTCTGCCAATTCCACCACACCGGCTTCAATGATTCAAGTTCCAAAAACCAAATCTCAAATTACAGATAATCACCAATGATAAAGTATATCGGCAGATAATAAGTAGTATTCGATGCCCAATTGGATGTTTAATAATTGGAATTTATTTGGTTACTGGTTCTTGGAATTTGGTTATTATAGATTCATTCAATGCCCTTAATTGGGTACCAGCAAATCGCTATTTTGTGTTTAACCGTATAAAGCTGCTAATGGATCGATCATAGGTTCTTTCGAATTCTTTACTAAAGAAACACGCAGGTAGTTCTCCGTTTCTTCTGTGGTAATGGAGACATTCACAACATCTACTCTTTCTCTCACAAGGTTCGTATGTGCAATTGCAATATTTCTTGAATTTTTCCTGTATGCATTCCATTGAAAACTCCCAAGATAGAAGAAAATAAATTAGCTATCCCTCAAATTTTACCTTTTACTTTTCAGAATTTGCAATCACTGAGAATTGCTATTTCCCGATGCAGAAATTATTAAAGATGTTATTCAGTATATCTTCGGTCGTCACTGCTCCGACAATCTCACCAAGGTTATCGAGGGAATCCCTGAGTTCCACAGAGATTATTTCGACGGGCATTTCTTCTTTCAGACTGGAAATAGCTCTTTCGAGAGACATTTTGGCATTTTCTATTCTTATCTTATGTCTGATATTGGTGACAACAACTCCTTCCCTCTCTTCCTTCCAGTCTTTTAGACAGGAATTGAATATCTTCTCCTTCAGTTCTTCAAGACCGTCACCTCTAGTTGCTGAGATATTCAAGACAGGCGGCAGAGATGGTGAAAGGTAGGAGGCAATTATATTTCTATCAAAGACTGAAGGCAGGTCACACTTATTAAGAACAATGATTACGTTCTTACCCTTAATCTTTGAAATAACCTCAAAATCCCCGTCTTTGATGGACTCGCTATTGTCAAATATTGCGATCACAAGGTCAGCATTCTCAATACTCTGGAAACTCCTTTTCACGCCTTCTTTTTCCACAATATTCTGCACATCCCGTATTCCTGCAGTATCCATAATTCTTAATGGGAGGCCCTTGATGTTCAGGTATTCCTCTATCACGTCTCTCGTAGTACCCGGAAGCTCTGTTACTATAGCCCTTTCTTTCTTAAGGAGTGCATTAAGGAGGGATGATTTTCCCACATTTGGTCTTCCCACGAGGGCAGTCGACAGTCCATCCCGGAAAAATCTTGCTTCATCATAGGTCCTGAGAAGTTCCTTGAGTTTCCCCTCGATGTCTTCCATGGACTTTATCATGTCCTGCTTTGTTGCCGTCTCTATTTCGTCCTCGGGAAAATCTATGCAGGCTTCTATGTGAGCGCAAAGTTCCAGGAGCCTGTTCCGTAACTCTGTTATTTCTCTTGAGAGGCCACCTTGAAGCTGTTCAACGGAAATCCTCCTGCTTTCATCGGTCTTTGACCTTATAAGGTCGAGTACCGCCTCTGCCTGGCTCAGGTCTATCCTTCCATTTAGAAAAGCCCGTCTGGTAAACTCACCGGGCTCAGCAAGCCGTGCCCCTTCTTTAATAGCAAGTTCGAGGGTCTTTTTCAGGGCTATCATACCACCGTGGCAATTTATCTCCACAACATCCTCCCTCGTATAAGAGTGTGGAGATCTCATGACACTAATAAGAACTTCATCAATCTGTTCACCGGTCAGAGGGTCCTTTATGAAGCCGTAAATGATGCTGTGAGATTTTGAATTTCTAAGAGATTTATTCCTGGGCGAGCCGAATATCTTTTCGACTATCTTCAGGGAATCCTTTCCACTCAGTCTCACAATTCCGATCCCACCCTCACCGAGGGGGGTAGAGATTGCGACGACGGTATCATCAGTAAACATATCTACTAAAATTATACGTTAAATGGAAAGCTTAAGGTTAAATTACAGAAGGAAAGGCTATGTTCCTTTTTTCGCCACTTTTTTGTTCACATAAAACTGCTGGACAATGCTGAAAATGTTGTTCATCAGCCAGTACAGGACAAGGCCAGAGGCAAAGTTCAGGAACAGAAAAGTGAATATGATTGGCATGAGCATCATCATTTTATTTTGAGCGGGATCCAAAGATGTGGGGGTCATTTTTTGCTGGATTACCATGGTAACACCCATGAGTAGGGGTAAAGGACCCACAGCAAAGCCGCCTATTATGGGAAGCCATGAAGGAAGATGTCCAAAGAGTGTATCAGGGGCTGAAAGATCCTTTATCCATAGCATGAAAGGTGCACCTCTCAGCTCAATAGTAATAAGCAATATCTTATAAAGTGCAAAGAACACGGGTATCTGAAGAAGAATGGGAAGACATCCGCCCACGGGATTAACCTTATGCTTCTTGTAGATCTCCATCATTTCCTTCTGCATCCTCTGAGGGTCTTTCTTGTATTTTTCTTTTATTTCGGCCAACCGGGGTTGTATTTCTTGCATCTTCTTCATGGCCTTTTGACTTTTGTTAACAAGGGGGATAAAAGGTATTCTAACGATAACTGTAAGAAGCACAATGGCCCATCCGTAATTGCCGATTAATTTGTGAAAGAGCTTCAGGATCCAGAATAGAGGCACTGCAATTACGGAGAAAAAACCGAAGTCTATAATATGCTCTAATCCAACATTAAGAGCCTTTAACCTGTCGTATTCCTTTGGACCGGCATAAAGGATAAAACTATTTGTATTGGGTCTGCCTCTGAAGGCTATTATGGGAGAATCCTTTAACTTCCAGGCCTTCGCTTCTTCCATTGTTGAAAGGGGTATGAGGGACGAGAAGAAATACTTGTCCTCCTGGGCTATCCATTTGAGGCTATCCTTATAGATTTTTGTTTCATTGAGTTTCTTTGCATCGAGTTCGATCCTGTCAGTATCCTTAAGAAGCACCGGACCTATATGTGTTGATCTATCTTTGGTATCATGGATTCCAAAATCAATTCCAAGAGTTATCCAGTAATCAGGCAATCCGGAAACATCGTCTTTAATCTCTATTTTGTAATCATTATTGTGGAATGTATATTGTCTTCTGATAGAAATTCCCGAATTGGCATATTCAAAAGTAAGGGAAGCGGACTTTATATCATCACCGAGTTTAATGCCCTCCCCTCTATAGTCATGCACGTTGAAACTAACTTCTGAAAGATCAAAGTCGTCTTTTGATCCTGTTGCAAGGGGTGGTTCTATCACAGGCGCTTTAAGGAGCATAACGTTTCTACCGTCTTTATCTTTATATTTTTTGAGTTCATAGTGCTTCAGAGTAGCCCCCCTTGTTGTAAAGACAGCGGAATACAAGTCAGTCTCAATTCTTATCTCTTTCTCTTCCGAGGGCATAATTTCTGGAATAACCCTTTCCACTGGCGCTACAGGTTTGGCCTCTTCTTTCTTCTCTACCTTAACCGGTTTCCTAATCTTTTGGGTTTCGGGCTTTATAAAGAAATACTGATAGACCAGGAGGATAGCAAAGGCAAGGGCTATGGCCAGAAGAGTTCTCTTTTCCATCTTATCTCAGAGGGTCATACCCGCCCGGATGGAAGGGGTGGCACCTCAGAATCCTCCTAGCTGAAAGGTAGGAACCTCGAATAATACCATACTTATCTATTGCCTCTATCGAATATTCAGAACAGGACGGCATAAACCTGCAACTCGGCGGAAGCAAAGGAGATATTATGTATTTATAAAGCCTTATTAAGAATATAATAAATTTTTTCAAAAAGATTCCTTTCCGATTAAAGCAAGTTCCTTAGCCCGCGTCTGCATTAAGAGGCTTTGAAGCTGAGGAGGACCCTCTTTAAAGACCAGCTCAAATCAAGCCTTTTTGTTAAGGAACGCAAAGAAATTCCGGACTTAAACAGTCAGCCTTTTACGCTCCTTGGTCCTTCTCCTGCTAAGAACCTTTCGTCCGCCCGGAGAACTCGTCCTCTCAAGAAAGCCATGAGTCCTTTTTCGTTTGATCTTATGTGGACGATATGTAGTATATGTTCCCATTCTCGAAAAAGAAGTATAATTTTTAATCAAAAATAATGTCAAGGGCTTCGAGAGGTGGTATTTGATATCATAATTTTTGAGTTTTTTGAGTTAAAGTCATGTATAATCTACCCACCAATGATAGTTCGGAGTAAAAGATTTTTCAGATGGCTTTTCTATACTGGTTTAATCGTTAAATATATAACCACACGTTAAAGATGGTTGACATAAGGGCCATACAAGCCGCCTCTGAGATTATCAAAGGCCATATTCACAGAACCCCTTTAATCTATTCCAATTCCTTCAGCATGTTAACAGGGGCAGAGGTTTTCATCAAGGCAGAGAACCTTCAAAAAACAGGCTCCTTCAAAGTTAGGGGAGCCTTCAACAAGCTTATGAATATTCATGGTCAAAGCGTGATAACCGCTTCCATGGGCAATCATGCGCAGGCTGTGGCTTTTGTTTCAAGCAGACTTGGAATAAACGCAAAGATTGTTATGCCTCTGACGGTATCCATAGTAAAAGAAGAGGCTACAAAGGCCTACGGTGCAGAGGTTTTACTTTACGGAGAGAATTTTCAAGATGCACTGAATTACGCCCTCTTCGAGAAAGGCTATATATTCATTCACGCCTTTGATGATGAGGATATAATCGCCGGTCAGGGAACAATTGGATTAGAAATCATGGAAGATCTAAGGGATATAGATTATGTGCTTGTACCTGTAGGTGGAGGTGGACTGATCTCAGGTGTCGCCATCTCTGTGAAGGCTTTATCGCCGAAGACCAAAGTTGTGGGGATTCAAACAGAATCAGCCACGTCAGCTTATGTTTCCTTTAAGGAGAGGAAAATAACTTCCGTGACACCATCGCCTACCATTGCTGATGGAATTGCTGTTGGCCAGGTCGGAGACAGAACATTCGATATCATGACTAAGTATGTGGACGAAATGATTTTAGCAAAGGAAGACTCCATTGCAGGGGCCATACTATTTTTTCTTGAAAGAAAGAAGCTTGTCGTGGAAGGGGCAGGTGCTGTTCCTCTCGCGATCTTGATGGAGGAGAAGGAGAAATTTAAGGGCAAGCGTGTTGTCCTTGTCGTGAGCGGAGGCAATATAGATTTTACGCTTGTTGACAGGATAATTCATAAAGGTCTTGTAATTAGTGGAAGGATAGGACTTTTTGAGGTGATAGTCGATGATGTTCCGGGAAGCCTTCATTCCCTGATTGATGTCATCTCATCGAGGAGGGGAAATATCATGAATGTTGTTCATGACAGGCTTGCAGTTGACCTTTCAATAGGTAAGACAAGGGTGATTTTCACAGTTGAGGTGCGTAATAAAGAACATTTAGAGGAGATTCTTTCTGACTTTGCCTCCAGAGGTTTTGAGGTGGGAAAAAGGACGGGAGAGTGATTTAATGATTTATGAGCATCTTTGCATCCAATATTGTGGCTCCTTCAGGATAAAGGGCTACAGGATTTAAATCAATCTCTTTTATTAGAGTAGTTGCGGTTAGCTCTGATACAGCAATAAGAATATCTAAAAGAGAATTTATATCCACCGGGGTTCTACCTCTATATCCTTCCAAGAGCCTGTAACCCTTAACCTGTTTTACGAGCCAGATAGCATCATCTTTGCTAAGGGGTGCCAGGGCAAAGGCAACATCTTTAAATAATTCTACAAAAATACCTCCCAGTCCAAACATGGAGACGGGGCCAAACTGATCATCAAGGGTCCCTCCGACAATAACCTCCAGGCCCGCCGGGGCTGTCTCTTCCACAAGAATGCCCTCGGTGTTTCTAATTGTCGAAAGTTCTGCAAGGGCACTCCTTAATTCTTCCTCATTCTTAAGCCCCATCCTCAGACCGCGGACTTCACTCTTTGAGACGATGTTATGGGATGAGACCTTGGCAATGAGAGGATAGTTCAGATTAATCTCTGCTGGTATTGCTTCACCAATTCTAAAAAATCTTCCCTTAGGAATAGAAAGGCCTATCTCTTTCAAAAGCCCTTTCACTTCGTGCTCAAGAAAGACTCTCTTACCCCTATTTTTCTCTAAAAAGCCTTTTAAAGTACTCACTACGAAATTTTCGTTGTGAACCAGGGGTGCCGCAATATTTTCAGTCATGGCAAATTTCTTCACTAGTCTATTATATCATGCAGATTTAGGTCAGTTGGCTGGTAGTGAATTTTGGGAAAGAAGCGGATCTATGCTACCATGTTGTTATGAAACAGCCACCTAATATGAAAAACTATGAGAAGGAATACAGGGGATTTTCTTTAATAGTTCCCGAAAGGTTTTCTTTTCCAATGGATGTCTTAGATAAATGGGGAGAGAGGCCTGCCCTTTTCTGGGCCGACGGTTCTTTAGAGAAGGGGTTTTCCTTCAATGAACTGAAAATATTATCAGCAAAGGGCGCTGGTGCCTTGAAGAAAATAGGCGTTGAAAGAGGAGAGAAGGTTCTTGTAATGCTGCCAAATATCCCTGAGTGGTGGGAGGTCATGCTTGCCCTTATGAGGCTAAAGGCCATACCAATTCCTGCAACGGTACTCCTTACCGCAAGGGATATCGAATACAGACTTTCAGCTACAGACATTAGGGCAGTTGTAGCAACAGAGGAGGATGCACTTAAGGTTGAGGAAGCAGTAAATAGTTCTTTTACTAAGGATACTGATCCTTCACTCATAATCATTGGTGAAAGAAAGGGCTGGTACAATTATTTAAGAGAAAGAGATGAAGCAGAACCTTTCATTGGTGAAAGGGCCTTTGCCGATGAGTCTGCTTTAATCTATTTCACTTCAGGCACCACAGGGCCTTCCAAGTTGGTATTACATACCCAGGAATCCTATCCTCTCGCTCATGTCATCACAGGGAAATACTGGCTTGATCTGAGGCCGGGCGATATCTTCTGGAACCTTTCGGATACGGGATGGGCAAAGGCTGCATGGTCTAGTCTTTTTGGGCCCTGGCATCAAGGCGCAACAGTATTTTCTTTTCATAGAAAGGGTAAATTCGATCCATCTTTAACCATAGATATTATGAAAAAATATCCTATCACTGTATTTTGTGCTCCCCCAACAGCCTATAGGATGATGGTAAAAGAGACTTCCCTTCAAAGACATCTTTCCTCATCTTTGCGACACTTTGTCGCCGCCGGAGAGCCTCTTAATAGAGAGGTGATCAATATATGGAAAGAAAGAACAGGCAAATATATTTATGATGGTTATGGCCAAACCGAGACGGCAAACGTTTTAGCAAACTTCAGATGCCTTCCCGTAAAGCCCGGTTCCATGGGGTTGCCGGTACCGGGATTTATTGTGGATATTATTGATGATAATGGAAACCCTGCCTCTGAGGGCATCGAAGGCGATATTGCCATAAAGATAAAACCCAGCAGGCCTGTTGGACTGTTCAGAGAGTATCTTGGAAACCCCACCGAAACAGAAAAGACGATAAAGGGAGAATGGTATATAACAGGGGACAGGGCCTATAAAGACAAGGATGGTTATTTCTGGTTCCTTGGAAGAGCCGATGACATCATGCTCACCTCGGGATACAGGATCGGTCCTTTTGAGATAGAGAGCATCCTCATTGAACATCCCGCTGTAGAGGAATCTGCTGCCGTTGCAAGTCCTGATGAGATAAGGGGAGAGGTCGTGAAAGCCTTTGTGGTACTAGCGAAGGGTTACCAGCCCTCGGATGCCCTGGTGAAGGAGCTTCAGGAATTTGTTAAGAAGCATACAGCACCATATAAATATCCGAGAAAAATTGAATTCCTTGATGAACTTCCAAAGACCATAAGCGGGAAGATAAAGAGAAAAGAATTGAAGCTGAAAGAATTTGCCAAAATAAGATAAATTTTTATTATGGAAGATAGACAGCTGAAGATATTCTTCTCTGGAATTGGCGGAAGCGGGATGTCAGCGATTGCCAATTTCCTCTTTGATAAAGGTCATATCATAGTCGGTTCTGACAGGACTTTCGATGAGAAACCAGATCATCCTCTTTGTAAGTCTTTTAAGAAAAGGGGAATTACTATCGTGCCTCAGGATGGAAATGGAATCGATAGTTCCTTCGATTTTGCCGTCTTCAGTACCGCCATAGAGCCAGACCAGCTGGAGGTCCTGAAAGCTAAATCTCTCGGTATCCCAGTGAAAACAAGACCTGAATATCTCATCGAAATAGCTTTATCCTTTAAGACGATAGCCGTTGCAGGCACAAGCGGAAAATCCACCACCTCAGGAATGCTTGCATTTTTGATGCAAAGACTTGGGTTAAGACCAAATTTTATTGGAGGAGGAAGGGTTAAACAGTTTAGAACGGAAACAAATCCCGGCAATTCTCTTAGGGGAGAGTCGGATTATATGGTTATTGAGGCCTGTGAATCAGATGGTACGATTGTTAATTTCAGGCCAAAGGATTTAATAATCCTGAATCTTGATTTAGACCATCATACAGTTGAGAGGACTGCAGAAATGTTCGAAGCACTTCTTGCAAATACCTCCGGCAGGGTCATAGTAAATGCCGATGATGAAAACCTTAAAAAAATTAATTTAAAAAGGGCAATCACTTTTTCAATAGATAAGCTATCGAATTATAAAGCTACTGATATTATTTACAGACCCTCCGGCACGGACTTCAGGTTCAATGGATCGGACTTTAGCCTTTCTATTCCAGGAAAATTCAACCTCTATAATGCTCTTTCATGTATCACTTTCTTGTCTGAGATGGAGATCCCGCCTGAAGAAATTTCAGGAATGTTACCGGAGTTTAAAGGGTTAGATAGAAGATTTGATATCTATCTTGATGACGGGAAAAGGCTTGTCCTTGATGATTATGCCCATAACCCCCATAAGATCTCCTATCTCATGGAAGCGGTAAGAAGTATCAGAAAAAACATCTGCTATATCTTCCAGCCCCATGGCTTTGGGCCGACGAGGATGATGAAAAAGGGATACATCGAGGTATTTACAAAAAATCTCAGCGATTCAGACCATTTGATACTGCTGCCAATCTTTTATGCGGGGGGGACTGTCAGAAAGGACATATCAAGCCGTGACCTTGCTGCTGGAATTGTAGCTTCTGGTAAATCTGTCGAGGTTGTCGATGATAGAAGGGCTGTTCTAGAAAGGTTAGATCAATGGAATAGTTACATTATCTTTGGTGCAAGGGACGAGACACTGGCTGACTTTGCAAGAGATATAGCAGTAAGGCTGAAAAGGATTTGAAATCTACTTAAAATGATATCGTTACATTTGATGGGATTATTTGACTATGAAAATAATTCCTGCTAAAGTTTAATTAAACACAGACAGAAGGAGGATTTATGAACAGCAATTCTACAAAGATCATAGGAGCTGCACTTTTAGGAGCGGTTGTTGGTGCAGGGATTGCTATTCTTTATGCACCCAAGTCAGGACGTGAGACAAGAAAGGACATTTCGAAGGCTGCAAGGCGATTAAAGAAAGATGCCGTTGAATTGGTTGAAGATACAATTAAAAGTATGAATGAGTTTGTGAACGATGTTAAAGAAAAGGCAACGGATATAATCGACGGGGGAATAGAACTGTCTGAAGGTGCCAAAAAGGAGATCGTGAAGACCCTCGAATACGGCCAGAAGGCGATAGAAAAACAGAAGAGAAGACTAATCGAGGGCTTGGGGCTTTAGGTCTATGAAGCTTTTTGATGATATCAGATAACTCTCTTAACCTCCTTGAGTTTAATAGACTTCTCAATGTAATCTCTGCCTTTTCTAATAGCGAGGCTTCCAAAAAGTCAATACTCAATATTCGCCCTCTCGATAAGAAAGAGGATATTGAGAAAAGGTTTGCACAAATTCATGAGATAAGGAAGATCTTCCATGAAGGCAGACCCCTCGGGTTATACCGGTTCCCGGACATATCCAACCTTATTTTGAAGGTAAGGCCTGAAGGGGCTATCCTTGAACCCACGGAGCTCTCAAACTTTATACCTGTCTTAAGCATCGCCTCTGACATATCTTTCCAGATGAGAGAGATTAAGGATATTCCCTTTTTAAAGGAACTAACGGCTGGCTTGACAGGCTTCCCCGATATCTTGAATTTACTAAGAAGGTCTATCGATAACGAAGGGAATATCCTTGACAGCGCCTCATTCACACTGGCCGAACTAAGAGGTGAGATAAGGAGGCTTGAGGGAAGGATAATGAAAAAACTTGAAGAGATGATCAGGGACAAAAGGCTGTCAGTCTTCCTGCAGGATGATTTTATCACAAAGAGGTCAGGCCGGTGGGTTATCCCTGTCAGGATGGATTCTAAGGGGCAGGTACAGGGTGTTGTCCATGATGTTTCTAAGTCCGGTGAGACGGCCTTTATCGAACCGCTCAAGATAATCCACCTTGCCAATGAACTTGAAAATCTCATTGCTGAAGAGAAGGCTGAAGAGATTCGTATCCTGAGAAATATCTCTTCAAAAATAAGGGACATAGCAGATGACTTTGAAACCCAGTACAAGATTATTGTCTATCTCGATGTCTTGAATTCGATAGTAAAATTTGCCGACCAGTTGCTAATGGAAATACCGCAAATTAATGATTCAGACATGATTAATCTTGTGAAGGGAAGACATCCTCTCTTGATGCTCACCTTCCAGAAGATGGTCAATACGCTGCAGGTAGTTCCTCTTGATATTAACCTTGGCGGAGATAACACTGTGATGGTGATAACTGGACCAAACGCGGGAGGAAAGACTATCGCTATTAAAACGATCGGACTTCTTCTGGCCATGGCTTTATCAGGCATACCCCTGCCCGCTGATTCCTCATCAAGTTTTCCCCTTGTGCGGGATCTTCTTATCGACATAGGGGATAAACAATCAATAGAGAATAACCTTTCCACTTTTTCTGCCCATATATCGAATATTTCAGCAATCCTGAGAAGGGCTGATTCAAAGACCCTTGTGCTGATCGATGAGCTTGGAACGGGTACTGACCCCGAAGAAGGTACCGCCCTTGCCTGCGCAATCTTAAAGGAGATGAAGAAGAGTAGGGCTCTTGTCTTTGCAACTACACACTTAATCGGAATAAAGGGATTTGTGCACAGAACCGAAGGAATGCTCAATGCTTCCATGGAATTCGATCAGAAGATGCTCACCCCTTTATTCAGGTTGAGGATCGGGGAGCCCGGTCAGTCTCATGCCCTTGAGATTGCGAGAAGATACGGTCTGCCTGACTACATCGTCGATATAGCGAAAGGTATGCTTGGGCGTATGAAAGTGGAGTTTGATAATCTGATTGCCGATCTGAATGAAAAGAGAGCTCAGTATGAAATGGCTCTTGCTGAAATGAAGAGACAGCAATCAGAAATAGACGGGAAGAATGAACGGCTTGAAAGGATGTTATCAGAAGCAGAAGATAGGAAGAAGGATATATTCGCAAGGGCCTATAAAGAGGCATCAGATATTATTTTAGATACAAAAAGGCAGATGCATTCCCTTCTTGAAGAAATGAAGAAGAAAGAAAGATCCGAGGGACGTAAGATACTAAGGCAGGTTGAGGCTAAACAAGAGCTTGTTGCTCAAAGGCTGAGAGAATATGATGTTGATAAAGGTACTCCATCAATGCAGGAAATAAGACCGGGAGAGATCTTATTTATCAAATCTCTCGGATATGATGCAGAAGTCACGGCAATCAATCCGGGACGCCATCGTTTGACAGTTAGGGCTGGAAGTAAGGAGATTGAAGTCCCTCTATCTGATGCAAGCTTCAAAAGGGGAAGATCTCTGAATTCGGTAAAAGAGACTATTAGTATAGATACGCTGGGTGAGTCGGTTTCTTCGCGAATAAGTCTTGGTGGGTTAAGGGTTGATGAGGCTCTCTCAAAACTTGAGTCCTTCCTTAATCATGCCTCGCTTTCCGGACTTTCTGAAGTTACTATTATTCACGGAATAGGCAAAGGGTTGCTATCTAAGGCTGTGCGAGAGCATTTAAAGGCTCATCCCTTGGTTAAGGAATTCAGAAGCGGAGACCCTTCTGAGGGAGGGAGTGGGGTAACCTTTGTAATACTGGCATAAGATTAAAAGGGTGGAGGACTGGCTGAAAAGAGAATTGGGATTAAAGGATTAGCTCAAAAGGGCCTTTAATCCCCTTACTGCCCTTTCTGGCGAGGGGTAAACCGGTATTCGAGACCTTTCAAGAAGAGCGATCAATTTCCTGGAGATTTCACTCTGATCTATATGAAAGATAAGGGGTTTCTGAGAGTCTTCTTTGAAATTCTTTATTATTTCTGAAAGTCTTTCTGTAATTCCCAGAACGTTTGCCAGGGCGATGACTATAAACCCATCATAAAAATCCTTCAGCTCCTTTAATACAACCAGGTAATCTTCGTCCCTAACCTGGGCAGTAAGGTCTACGGGGTTGTTGACTACATAAAAATCCGGGAAAATCTCCCTGAGCCTTTCCTTTTTTTCTTCCGGTAATGGAGTCACCTCCAGGTCCTGTCTCATACATTCATCTACGGCCAACACCCCTGAACCTCCTCCATTGGTAATAATTAAGACCCGATTACCCTTTGATGATCTTAATAATGAGAGGGCCTTTGCCTTGTCAGTAAGATCATCAAGGTCCAGGGCTTCCTTTATTCCGAACTGTCTCAGGATCGAGCTGAAGACCTCATATCTTCCAGCAAGCCTTCCTGTATGAGAATAGGCAGCAACCTCACCTCTTGAGCCTTTTCCGGATTTGAGTATGATGAGGGGTTTCTTTTCTGACAATACCGTTGCATTCTTTATGAATTTCCTTCCGTCACCAACTGATTCAATATAAGAAATTACGACATCGGTATCCCTATCATGCATAAGGTATTCATAAAGGTCAGATTCATCGATATCGATAGCATTACCGTAATGTACTGCCCTAGAAATCCCGACATTTGCTGCTCTGATTGCTCCGAAAAGATAGCTAAGGATTGCCCCGCTCTGGGATGTTACAGCGATATTTCCCCTTTTGGGTCTTTTTAATCTCTCATAGGGAAGAAAAAGTGTATCCAGTTTTCCGTAAGGATTATAGATCCCCATACAATTTGGGCCGAGTATTCTTATGCCAAGCTCCTGGCCCAATCTTTTTACCTCATCCTGAAGTTTACTTTCTCCCACTTCGGCGAAGCCAGCGCTTATTATTATTGCACATCTTACCATATCCCTTTGAGCCACAAGAATCTCGGGGACTTCTGTCGCAGGTCTTATGATTATCGAAAGGTCAACAATCTCGGGTATCTCCTCCACTCTGCGGTATGCTTTCAAACCCATGAGATCGTTGTATTTCGGATTGACAGGATAAACTCTGCCTCTGAACTTCAGAAGGTTTTTGAGTATTGTCCCTCCGAGCTTCCGCTCGGAATGGGATGCACCAATCAAGGAGATGGATCGGGGATTAAAAAAACATTCAAGATTCATGAACTCTCTATGAACAAGAGAGCAGGGTCTTCAAGATAGCGGATAATTTTTGTTAAAAACAGTGCTGCATCCACTCCATCCGTTACCCTGTGATCGAAGGTCAATGAGAGGGGAAGTATTTTTCTGAGCACAATCTGTCCATTCTTAGCCCAGGGTTTATCAGATATTTTCCCTGTTCCGAGAATTGCCACGTCGGGATAGTTGATTATGGGAGTTGCAAAGATTCCCCCAAAATGTCCATAATTCGAGATGGTAAAGGTACTTCCCTTCATATCCTCAAGCTTTATCTTCCTTTCCCTTGCTATGGCGCTGAGATTCTGAATCTCCGTTGCAAGCTCAAGAATGGACTTTTTATCGACATCCTTTACGACCGGTACCATGAGCCCATCGGGAGTATCAACGGCAATACCGATATTAAAGTATTTCTTAATAATGATCTCCTCCCTTTCCTCGTCAACGGAGGCATTCAGCAAAGGGTGTTCTACAAGCGCATGCTGCACGGCCTTTATGAAAAACGGCAAGAAGGTTAGATGAATGCCTTTTTCAATTAGAGGTTTCTTTTCCCTCTCCCTGAGGTCCCATAGCTCCGTAATGTCCGCCTCATCCATTCCGGTGACGAAGGCAGTAGTTTTCTGGGCGATAACAAGATTCTTTGCTACTGTTCTTCTTAATCCTCTCAGTGGCATACGTTCTACAGTCCCGTACTGATCTTCTACCTTTTTTGCCTTCTCAGAGGCTTTAAGAACATCCTCTTTTGTGATGCTTCCACCCGGGCCGGTACCCTTGACAGTCTCAAACCCAACACCGTGCTCTTTAGCCAGTGCCCTCACAGCAGGAGTGGCAAGAATCTTTTCTTCCTCCTCCGGAAGAACTCCGATGACAGTGACAGATTTTGGTCTCTCTTCTACCCTTGGTTTCTCCTCAATGACTTCGCCTTCCTCCAATAATGTCATCAAGACTTCCCCGACTTTCACAATATCTCCCACTTCCTTATTTATCTTCAAAACCTTCCCTTTCTTAGGAGACGGAACTTCCACCACCGCTTTATCGGTCTCCATCTCCACAACCGTCTGATGTTCCTCTACAACATCTCCCTCTTTAATGAGCCATTTCCTGAGCTCCCCTTCGGTTATTCCTTCTCCCAAATCTGGCAATATAAAATTGTATGGCATGGTGTACTCCTCTTTTTAATCTTTAAAATACAAATAAGGATATCAATTAATATTTCTTTACCTCCTCGATGGCCTTTTTTATCCTATCTACTGACGGTATGTAATAATCCTCGAGCTTCGGAAGGGGAACAACAGCATCATAGGCTGTGACCCTCATTATGGGAGCCTTTAGATAAAGAATCATCTCTTCTGCGATGGAGGCCGAGATTTCCGCACCGAGCCCGCAGGTCTTTGGCGCTTCATGTACAATCACGACCCTGCCCGTCTTTTTCACAGACTGATAAATAGTCTCCTCATCAAAAGGATTAAGGGTCATTAAATCTATGATTTCTGCGTCGGGGCCTGCTGCCTGAAGAACCCTGTGGAGCATGCTTCCCCAGGCGATCACCGTTACTTCACTTCCCTCCTGAACAATCCTGGCCTTCCCGAGAGGTATGGTGTATTCACCTTCGGGTACATCTTCTCTGAAAAGTCGGTATAGTCTGGTTGCCTCAAGAAAAATCACCGGATCCGGGTCTCTTATGGAGGAAATCAACAGGCCTTTAGCGAAATAGGGGGTTGATGGGGCAACGACCTTTATTCCTTGCATATGGCAGAATAACGCCTCTGTGCTCTCTGAATGTAGTTCGAGAGCCTTTACTCCTCCCCCATAGGGAGTTCTCACGACAATGGGACAGGAATATCTTCCGTGTGAGCGAGCACGAATCCTTGCGGCATGAGAGAAAATCTGATCAATGGCAGGGTAAATGAAACCCATAAACTGTATCTCTGCCACAGGCCTCAATCCGTATACAGCCATTCCGATAGCAGAACCGACAATTACAGATTCTGAAAGGGGCGTATCAATAATCCTTTCAGGACCGAATTGTTCAAGAAGACCTTCGGTGACACGGAATACCCCTCCATCCACTCCTACATCTTCACCCAGCACAACAACGTTTTTATCTCTCTGCATTTCTTCTTTCAAGGCAAGGTTTATTGCTTGAACCATATTAAATTTTGGCATATCAAAGATCCTTCATCTCTTTTATCTGTCTGGAAGTCAATGTACCATAGGTATAAGTAAACATATCCTTCGGATCCAGCGGTTCTCTGGTTTCCGTTTTTCTTACAGCCTCATCAACAACCTTTTTAGACTTTTCCTCAACCTCTCTTGCATATTGTTCTGACCAGAGTCCTTTTTTCTCCATGAATATTCTCAGTCTCAGAAGGGGGTCTCTTTCCTTCCATAATTCAATTTCTTCCTTCGGCCTATATCTTGTTGCATCATCTGCAGTTGTATGGTCTGACATTCTGTAGGTAAAACATTCTATGAATGTCGGGCCTCCTCCTCCTCTCGCCTTTTCGACAGCTTCTTTTGTTGCTTTATAGACGGAGAAAACATCATTTCCGTCAACCTGAATCCCTTCAAATCCATAGGCGAAGGCCTTTTGTGCAAGGGTTTTTGAGGCTGTCTGCTTTTCCCTCGACACCGATATTGCCCACTGATTATTCTGGCATATGAAGACAATAGGAAGTCTAAACACGCCGGCAAAATTGAAACCCTCATGGAAATCCCCCTCCGATGTACCGCCATCGCCAAAATATGTTACAACCGCTATCTTGTCTCCTCGGAATTTTGCAGCCGTAGCGGTACCAACCGCGTGGGGTATTTGAGTGCCTACAGGGACACATAAGGGAAAGGTATTGAGATCATCGGGGACCCTGAACCCCCTTTCATCTCCGGCCCAATATAAAAAAAGCATATGAATAGGGTATCCCAGAGTTATATATACCCCCATTTCTCTAAAGGAGGGAAAAACCCAATCAGATTTTTCGAGGGCAAAGGCACTACCTATTTGTGATGCCTCCTGGCCTGAGATAGATGGAAATGTTCCGATCCTTCCTTCTCTTTGTAAACTTAAAGCGGTGTGGTCAAAGGTTCTCGAAAGAACAAGTAATTCATATATTTTTTTGATATCCGAATCCGATAAGGGGGGCATAAGGGAATCATCTATGTTTCCCTTCTCATCGAGGATATCAAGGCGGCTTATTGTAAAAGATTCTATCGGCCTTATTGACATTTCATAAGAGGATAGCATGTAAGGTATTTATGGTCAATTATTTTTCAAAACGGCCTTTCTTACGTCTCACTCTTCGTGTTACCATAAAACGGGCATATGACATACGGTAAGATCCTGAAGAATTTTAAAACAAGGAAGGTCCTCGTTATCGGGGATTTAATACTCGACCGATATATATGGGGAAAGGTCAACAGGATATCTCCGGAGGCACCGGTTCCTATCGTGGAGGTTACTGATGAGAATTTTCTTCTCGGTGGTGCGTCGAATGTTGCGAACAACATTGTATCCCTTGGAGGACATGCAACAATTGTCGGAGTGACAGGAAGAGACAGGATAGGAGAGATTCTGACAAATATGCTGTTGAAAAGGGGCATAGAGAATAAAGGAGTTTTCCAGTGTTCAAAGCCAACTACAGTTAAGACGAGGGTGATAGCCCATAATCAACAGGTAGTTAGATTTGACAAGGAAGATAAAGGTAAAGTTGAAGAAAAGGTTTTTAAAAAAATTATCGGATATATCAGAGGGGTTATTCAAGACCATGATGCCGTAATCATTTCAGATTATGAAAAGGGCCTTGTTTCGCCTGAACTTATCAGAGAGGTTCTTAAGCATTCAAAGCCGGCAAATATCTTTGTCTCCGTAGATCCAAAGGTCGGCCACTTTCACTATTATAAGAGTGTTTCACTCATCACGCCTAACGTTATGGAAGCATCTATCGCTTCAGGTGTACAAATTCGGGATGAAAAATCTCTGATAACGGCGGGTGAGTTACTTTTAAAAAAAATATCCTGTGATCTTGTGCTTATTACCAGAGGCGAATATGGCATGAGTCTTTTCAATAAAGAGAGAGTAGTCCATATTCCTACTGTAGCAAAGAACGTATATGATGTTACGGGTGCGGGAGATACTGTGATAGCGACTTTCACTATAGCCTATGTATCTGGTGCAAGTATGGAAGAGGCTGCAGTTATCGCAAATCATGCAGCCGGTATCGTTGTCGGTGAGGTTGGCACGGCAGTAGTAACCTCCGACCAGTTACGTAAATCCTTTCATGAAAATCGTGATCTGAAGATAAAAGAAATCCCAAAGGCTTAAAAGGTCTTATTTATAATTCATTAATAGAAGTATGAATAGGAAAGCCATAGCATTATTCTCTGGCGGTCTTGACAGTACGCTTGCCGTCTTGACGATACTCAAGCAGGGTATCGAGGTAAAGGCAATTACATTCCTGACACCTTTTGGTTGTAGTGAACCTGAAACTTTACATGCCAGGCACAAATTTCTTGGTGAAAGTTTTGGTTTTGAAGTGAGATTCTACAATATAAAAGATAGGTTCATGGATATTGTAAAAAATCCGGGGTTTGGCTATGGGAAAAATATGAATCCCTGTATTGACTGTAAAATTCTTATGCTTCGAGAGGCCGGTGTACTGATGGATGAAATAGGGGCCGATTTTATAATTACAGGTGAAGTACTTGGGCAGAGACCTATGAGCCAGAGAAAAGATGTGCTTCAGCTTATCGATAGAGAGGCGGAAGTTGTGGATTACGTGTTAAGACCGCTCAGCGCAAAACTCATGAAAATTACCATTCCTGAAGTGAAGGGGATGGTCAACAGAGATAGGCTTTATGATTTTAGCGGCCGTTCAAGAAAGCCGCAGATGGCTCTTGCAAAGGGACTCGGCTTCACTGATTATCCAACTCCAGCAGGTGGATGTCTCCTCACAGAACCAAATTACGCTCATAGACTGAAGGACTTATTGACCTGTACTCCAGATCCAGGTTTTGAGGATCTAAGCTTATTAAAGATAGGCAGGCATTTCAGGTTCTCTCCTTTTTGTAAAATAATCATTGGCAGGAATAGGAGCGAAAACGAAAAAATAGTGTCATTATCGAGAGATGACGACTGTCTGGTGAGAGTTGAAGGATATGGAAGCCCTATAACCTTGGTGAAAGGGGAAATTACTGCTGAGGCTATAAATGCTGCTGCTTCTCTCTGTGCAAGATACTCTGATGCAAAGAATTTGTCTGAGGTGGCGGTAGAGGTCATCAAAGGGGATAGTATATTCAGATACACGGTTTCACCGGCAACAAATGAAATAATCGAAGACCTGAGGATAGAGCTAAAATCACCAATAACCAAATTACAAGTTCCAAGTTCCAAAATTTCTGGTTATTGGTAGTTGTAATTTATTTGATGTTTGGGATTTGCTGATTGGAATTTAAAGTCTGACAGGCACACCTTTGGATCTCAGATATTCTTTTGCCTCCTTTATTGTGTATTCCCTGTAATGAAATATAGATGCTGCAAGGACTGCATCGGCCTTTCCTGCCGCAAGGGCCTCATAGAGATGTTCAAGATTTCCTGCGCCACCCGAGGCGATGACAGGGATATGAACGGCCTCAGATATGGCCCTTGTCAATTCAATATCATATCCGTCCTTTGTACCGTCCCTGTCCATGCTCGTAAGAAGTATCTCACCAGCTCCCAGTTCCTCCATCTTCCGGGCCCATCTAAGGGCATCTATCAGTTTCATCTTTCTGCCTCCATGAGTTGATATGGCCCATAATCCCCCCTCGCCCCCCGATAAATCCCCCCATCCCCTCTTTGCTAAAGGGGGGTGAGGGGGGATTACTAAAGGGGGGATGGGGGGGATTTTTTCAGGCAGTTTAAGAACCACATCTCTCAATGCCGGATCATCAAACCATTTTTCGCCAGTGGCATCAGGGAGGTTTCCTTGCACCCGTTTAGCATCAATTGCCACCACGATACACTGACTGCCGAACCTCTCGGATGCCTGCCTGATAAATTCGGGGTTCTTAACAGCAGCTGTATTTATCGAAACCTTGTCACATCCCGCTTTGAGAAGCTCGCGGATGTCATCGAGGGCCCTGATTCCACCGCCAACTGTCAGAGGCATGAAGACTTCCTCGGCAGTTCTCATAACAACATCGATAATTATATTCCTCTTTTCGTGTGAAGCTGTAATGTCGAGAAATACAAGCTCATCAGCTCCCTGCTCATCATAGAACTTTGCGTTCTCCACGGGATCGCCTGCATCTTTCAGGTTAATGAAAGTGACACCTTTGACCACTCGTCCATTTTTTACATCGAGACAGGGAATTATTCTTTTAGCAAGCATATCCTTAAGATAGTCTGAGGTTAAGATTAAGAGTCAAAACTTCTCTTAGCCTCAACCTTAGACTCAACGTGAGTCTGCGTCACTCTAAGAGCCTCTCTAAGACTAAGCGCCCCCGAATAGATTGCCTTTCCTGTAATTACGCCCCAGAGTTTCTTGATATTCAAAAGATTTTTAATATCTTCAATGGACGAGACGCCACCTGATGCGATTACGGGGATATTGACACTTTCAGCCATTTCTCCTATGGCCTTTATATTTGGCCCCGAAAGCATACCATCCCTTGCGATATCTGTATAGATGATTCCTGCGGCACCTAAAATCTCCAGTCGCCTTGCCAGTTCACTTGCATCGAGGGAAGTAATCTCCTCCCAGCCCCTAATGGCCACCTTCCCGTCCTTTGCATCAATACCTATTAAAACCCTTCCCGGATATTTACTGCAGGAATATGTTACAAATTCCGGGTCTTCTATAGCGGCAGTACCGATTATGACTCGGTCGATGCCTGCTGAGAAAAGCCTCAAGATATTTCCGATATTCCTGATACCTCCACCTACCTGCAGGGGGATCTTCTTTACCGACTGCCTGATTTTTATTATTGCATTCAGGTTCTTCTGGTCACCTGAAAAGGCCCCATCAAGATCAACAATGTGAAGCAGTTTCGCCCCATATGATTCCCACAACCTTGCAGTTGCAACGGGATCATCGGAATAGGTCGTTACCGTATCCCTTTTTCCTTGAAGGAGCCTGACACATCGGCCGTCTTTTAAATCTATTGCTGGAATAACAATCACATATTAATATAACATACAAATAGTTCTTCTTTAATCGAGGAGATCATTGATTCCAGCATCAGTTGTGGTCGTGACAAAGGATGAAGAGAAAAATATTAAAGACGCCCTTGAGAGCGTAAAAGATTTTTCCGAAATAATAGTTATTGATTCCTTCAGTGCCGATCATACCGTTGAAATCTGCAGGAAATACACCGACAAAGTATTCAGGGAAAAATGGAGAGGATATGCAAGACAGAAACAGGCAGGCATTGACAGGGCATCCATGCCATGGGTTTTGATACTGGACTCTGATGAGAGACTTACACCTGAATTGAGGTCCGAGATTTCCCAGGCCATAAGCAACGATAATGCCGGCGGGTTTTATATACCGAGGAAGAATTTTTTTCTCGGTAAATGGATAAGACATAGTGGATGGTGGCCTGATTATACCCTCAGGCTTTTTCTGAGGAATAGGGCATTTGTCCAAGAGCGGGAGGTCCATGAAAAGGTTGTGGTGAAAGGAACAACAGGTTATCTAAAACATCCAATGGAGCATTATACTTACAGGACACTTTCTGATTTTTTAAGGAAGATGGAAAATTATTCGACCCTTTCAGCGAAAGAGATGAAGAGAAGAGGCCTTAAACCTAATTTCCTTTCAATTTCGGTACGTCCTTTCTTTACATTTATAAAAATGTTCTTCCTCAGGCAGGGTTTCCTCGATGGTTTCCATGGATTGATACTCTCCGTACTTTATAGTTATTATACTTTTTTAAAGTATGCGAAGGCCTGGGAGGAGGCTAAGGATGCATAGTAAAGTGAGGTTCTCATGCATATCGGTATAATCGGAACAGGCTACGTCGGTCTTGTAACGGGCGCATGTTTTTCTGAGTTCGGCGTCTTCGTAACATGCGTCGACAGAGACGAGAGGAAGATAAGGTCTTTAAAGAAGGGCATACTATCTTTTTACGAGCCGGGTCTTGAGGAGCTTGTGCAGAGAAATATCAAGGAGGGCCGCCTCAATTTCACCACAAAGATTGCCGATGCTGTCGATTCATCCCTTGTAATATTCATAGCTGTCGGGACACCCCCGAGAGGTGACGGATCGGCTGACTTAAAGTATGTCGAGAGTGTAGCCAGGGAGATAGCTACCGACATGAACGGTTATAAGGTTATCGTCACAAAGAGCACAGTTCCCGTCGGAACAGGTGACCGTATCAGGGAGATAATCTCCAAGAATCTCAGGGAAGATCTTGATTTTGATATAGTCTCTAACCCTGAGTTTCTCAGGGAAGGTTCCGCGATAGAGGACTTTATGAGACCCAATAGGGTCGTCATTGGCGCGAATAGTCAACATGCCATTGCTATTATGAAGGATCTTTACGAGCCACTCTATCTTATAGAGACGCCCTTTGTAATAACAGACATCAAAACAGCAGAACTTATCAAATATGCCTCTAACTCTTTTCTGGCTGCGAAGATCTCCTTTATAAATGAGATCGCAAACCTCTGTGAAAAAGTCGGTGCCGATGTCCACATGGTTTCGAAGGGCATGGGCCTTGATCAGAGAATAGGTCCGAAATTCCTTCATCCGGGTCCTGGCTATGGGGGTTCCTGTCTTCCAAAGGATACAAGGGCTCTTTTGAAGATAGCTGAGGAATTTGGCGTTGAGCTTGGTATTATCGACGCGACGATTAGGGCTAATGAAAGACAGATGGAATCCATGGTGAAAAGGATAAAAGACGCCTTGGTCGTACTTAAGGGTAAGACAATCGCAATTCTTGGACTTTCTTTCAAGCCCAATACAGATGATATCCGTGAAGCCCCTTCTCTGTTCATAATTGAGCGCCTCCTGAAGGAAAAGGCGAGGATCAGGGCCTATGACCCTGTTTCCATGAGAGAGGCAGAGAGAATATTGCCAATGCTCACATACTGCAAGGACCCCTATGAGGCTGCAAAGGGGGCGAATGCTCTTATAATCATGACCGAATGGAACCAGTTCAGAAACCTTGAAATTGAGAAGCTTAGAAAACTTCTCAGGGAACCATATTTCTTTGATCTGCGAAATATCTATGAGCCGCAAAGACTTAAGGCAAAAGGTTTTAAATATTTCTGTGTCGGCAGGATACAGGAAGTCGGTGATGAAAATAGTCTGTCAGAATAGAAAGGCCTATCATGACTACAATATTGAGGAGACCGTTGAAGCAGCCATCCAGCTCTTAGGTACAGAGGTGAAATCTCTGAGAGAAGGTAAAGCTAACCTCAGAGATAGCTATGTGATAATCAAGGACTCCGAGGTTTATCTCCTGAATTGTCATATAAGCCCCTATACCCACGGGAATATTATGAACCATGATCCCTTAAGGACAAGAAAGCTTCTTCTTCACAGAAGAGAGATTGAAAGACTAAGGGGCAAGGCTCAGCAGAAAGGTTATACGCTAATACCCTTAAAGATTTATTTTAAAGGGCCCTATGCGAAGGTTGAGATAGGTCTTGCAACGGGTAAAAGACTTTACGAAAAGAGAGAAGCGATAAGGGAACGGGAGGCAAAGAAGGCAATAGAAAGGGCGTTAAAAAGCAAAGGCCAAGGTGGGTTGAGGCTAAGGGTTGCAATATATGCTATAATTAAATAAATCTAGTTATTTGAAATAATTCTTAACCTCAACCTTGTTCTGAACTTATTTTTTCTTGGGGGCGACAGGGCTCGACGGGGGTTATGAGGCTCAGGTAGCATGCCGTGGCTCCATCACCACGTAAAAAGATGGAAAAAAACACAAAGGCCAATAACGAACTGGCACTTGCTGCTTAATTAAAGCAGCAACGCTATCCCGATATTGCCTGTGTTTCGGGAATAGCGTCGGCTAGCAGGCTGGCCTTGGGGTGTTTCCTCTGACCTTAAGGCGAGATTAAGGAGGATGGGATGGTGAGAAGCCCGTCTGCTGGCGTTTCACTATCTGAGATTTAAAAAGCAGAATAAGCGTGTAGAAGCCTGAGTGTAGTGCTTTCGGACGCGGGTTCAATTCCCGCCGCCTCCACCAAAATCAGGCATACAGAGGTTGCACTTTCAGTTACTCCTTCTTTTTTAAAAAATATGATGGCTGCCTCTTATCCGTTCTTCAAAGCCTAAGTTCTTCATGATTTCATCCTCCATGACAGCAAAAACTGTGCGCCGGCTATCAGCCCTCCGCTGGATTTGGTTAGCCTTCTTTCAGTAAATATCCAATTGTATTTTAATCGCCTTACCAATCTTTAGCATATCTTCTTCTGAAAGTACACCGGCACATTTAAAAAGTCTCAACTTGCTTACAGTAGCTATTTGATCGGCCATGGCCTTGCTTTCTTTACCGTCAAAAATGACAAGTGCTTCACTAGGATACAGACGACCTGTCTTGCTGGTTAGAGGAACAACCTGAACTCGATTGAGGAACTTGTTTGATGCATCATTGCTAACTATCACGGCAGGACGTTTTTTCCTGATCTCTCCGCCGACTGAGGGATCAAAATTAACCCACCAGACCTCACCTCTTTTCATGCGCTATGTCCTTAAAAGTTGTTTCTGCCCAATCCAAGGCTTCTGCTTCTCTCTTTTTGTCTTTTGACATTTGGGAGTATGCCAATTCCAGATTTGGGCGAACTACGTGCGGGCGAACCAATTCCTCAACAAACTTGCTGATCTTGCGGGGGCCGATGGTCTTATGAAGACCTTCATAAACTTCCTCATCTATGGTTATGGTCAACTTTTTTTGCATTGAAATCCTACTTTCTATATACGTATAGTATACGTATTGATTATGGATATGTCAATGGCCGGATAAATAACGGGATGGTCTATTTTATAGCGTTGAAATGTCTGGTTATCAACTCCCAGTTATCACAAATAAATAAAACAGGAAATAGGGTCAGCGCCCGTTATCAAGATCATTCGCGTAGCTCATAAATAGTCGCTGTCCCTAGGAAATCCCTAGGAAATCCTAGGAAATCTCCTAGGAAATCTAGGAAATGAATTTTCTTTTTCACAGGGTTGAGCAGGAAAGGCTATTGGCATCTGGCGAAAACTCTGTCAACGAACTGCGGTCTGGGCAACGAGTTCTTACAGAAAAGGGGCTTACTTCCATGCGAACACTGTGGATTGGGATTCACTATCCGGCTACGGCCCGATAATTTCTGCGAACCGCCCACTGCGAAGCCGCATGGTGGGTGGTGTGGGGAGGGAGGCTAATTACCGTCCCTTACCCGATTATCTGCTCTTCCAAATATATTTCTTCCTAAATGGTCGCTGTCCCTATTTCCTTTCCCCTTTTGCCTTTATGCTTATCTCTTTTGTTCCTTTTGT
>JBFMEC010000014.1:0-25838 GCA_040753575.1 Nitrospirota bacterium
AGGGCAATGGTAAGATGAGGTGCCAGATACAGTTTTAATCCTCAGTCTTTTAAATATGGTGTGTGGAAAGTCGGGAGATAAGGTATGAAAAAGGTTAAATGCTGGGAAGTTTTTAATTGTAACAAAAAGGGATGTCCAGCCTATAAATCAAAGAATCTAAAATGCTGGTTATTTTCGGGAACTCATTGTCGTGACGAAATCCAGGGGAAGTTTTTAGAGAAGATGGAGATGTGTCTCAGCTGTAAAGTCTTTAAGGCAAATATGGATGTTTCTGCCATGAAAGAGACCGTAAAGGTCATAAATAACCAGTTTAATGAATTCAGTCAGATCGTGGGCGACCGTGACAGAGAGCTTGAAGGCATCAGTATGGAGATGGCCCTCGGGTTATCGGAAGTCTTCGAAGCATTAAAAAAGATTTCTTCAGGAGATCCATCCGTTTTGGTATCCGAAATATCGGGAATCGAGCTGATTACCAAATTAAAACATATGATTAATCTTACGGCCGAAGACATCCGGGAGATTGTCAATCAAACCCATGAGATCGCCATAGGTCTTGCAGAGCATTTTGATATATTGAGCAAGGTCTCAAAGGGTGACCTGGGTGCAAGGGTGACGGGGATTTCCCAAATAGAATTACTGGAATCTCTTAAGAGAGTGACAAATCAGATGATTCAAAGTATATCCACAGAGATCACGGAGCGCAAGAAAGCTGAGGACAAGCTACTTCGTCAGAGTACTGTATTAGATGCAATAAACAGGCTTTTTAGAGAGGCATTGACATGTGAGACTGATGAAGGAGTGGCTCAGGTCTGTCTAAAGAAAGCGGAGGAGTTGACCGGCAGTAAGTTTGGCTTTATCGGTGAAGTGAACGAGGCGGGCCTCTTCGATACTGTAGCTTTGAGCGATCCGGGCTGGGATGCTTGTAAATTGCCAAAGTCTGATGCAGTTTTGATGATTAAAAACATGCAGATCAGAGGGATCTGGGGCAAGGTACTCAAAGAGGAACTACCCCTGATAGTCAATGATCCCGCTTCACATCCTGACCATATCGGTACTCCCGATGGTCATCCGACGCTAACATCATTTTTGGGTATTCCAATAAAATATATGGGTAAGACTATCGGCATGATCGCACTGGCTAACAAGGAATCGGGTTATGACATAACCGATCAGCAGGACGTGGAGGCCATATCCGTCGCTTTCGTTGAAGCCTTAAAACGCAAGCGTGCAGAGATTGAACTAAAGAATAAAGAATTTCGAGAAGCCCTTATCCTTCATTCTCTACCTATGGTCTTTTATACAGCGCAACCCCTGGATGGGTTTAATTGGATATGGGTGAGTGAACAGATCGAACAGATCTCAGGCTTTCCTGCGAGTAAATACTTTGAGGAGAAAGATTTCCTATCATCCAGAATCCATCCGAATGATAGTGAATACGTATTGAAGGAGTTCGAAACGATTTATAACAAAGGTGCTATCGCCTTAGAATATCGCTGGCTCTGCGCAGACAGATCCTATCGCTGGGTTCGTGACCAGGCAGTTCTAATAAGGGATGAACAGGGCAAACCAAAGGAGATCATCGGAACGTGGCGGGATATTACTGAGAGAAAACAAGCAGAAGAGGAATTACAGAAGGTCAATGAAAACCTTAAAGGTTGGGTGGAAGAGCTGGAACAACGTAATCGTGAGATCTCTCTCTTTGGAGAAATGGGGGGTATGCTTCAAACATGTCTCTCTGAAGAAGAAGCTCACAGTGTCATTGCAAAGTTTGCTCAACATTTATTTCCTTCCGAAGCGGGGTCACTCTACGTTTTTAGCGCATCACGGAATGTCTTGGAGTCTGTCACTGAATGGGGAGATTCTCCTCCGGGCGAACGTGTCTTCTCACCTGACGATTGCTGGGCGCTCCGACGCGGCCAGGTCCATCTAATTGAGAATATCAGTTCCGGAATGCTTTGCCGCCATCTGGGCCATCCCCCCTCAGGTGGATATATGTGCGTGCCAATGATGGCTCATGGTGAGACACTGGGATTGTTGCATTTACAAAGTAGAGTGGAAGCCATTGGACAGTCAGACAAGGTGAGAGATCAGTTGATTGAATCCAAAAAGAGACTGGCTATTACCATGGCCGAACAGGTCGCAATGACCCTGTCTAATTTGAAACTCCAGGAAATCCTGCGCACCCAGTCTATCAGGGACCCGCTTACTGGCTTGTTTAACCGACGTTACATGGAAGAATCTCTTGAAAGAGAAATCCGGAGGGCAACACGCAATCAAAGTCAGTTAGGAGTTATCATGATAGACCTCGATCACTTCAAGCGGTTCAATGATACCTTTAGCCACGCTGCCGGTGATGTTTTGCTCAGGGAATTAGGCACTTTCTTGAGAACAAGTGTCAGGGGAGAGGATATTGCATGCCGCTATGGTGGCGAAGAGTTCGCTCTCATTATGCCGGAGGCATCATTGGAAATTACAAGAAAGAGGGCCGAACTATTAAGAGAAGGGGTCAGACACCTCAATGTGAGGTATCTTGGACAGACCCTTGGAATGATCACAATCTCCTTAGGAGTTGCAATCTTCCCGGAGCATGGCCCCACCGGAGAGGCTGTTCTAAGAGCTGCCGATGCCGCCTTGTATCGGGCCAAGGCAGAGGGCAGAGATAAGGTTATTGTCGAAGAAGCCGTCTCGTAGATTAACAGAATCCTGCGGAGATAGAAAATGAAAAAGATGAAATGCTGGGAGGTCTTTAATTGTAAAGAGAAGGACTGTCCGGCCTCTAAATCGAGGAACCTGAGATGCTGGCTACTTTCGGGAACTCGATGTCGCAATGAGATTCAGGGAAGGTTTATAGAAAAGATGGAGATGTGCCTTGACTGTGAGGTTTTCAGAACAAATATGGATATTTCTGCTATGAAGGAGACTATATCGACGGTGAACAGGCAGCTCAAGGAATTCAGGCAGGTTGTTGATGACAGGGACAGAGAACTGGAAAGTATAGGTCTGGAGTTAGCCGTTGGCCTGTCGGAGACCTTTGAAACCCTCAAGAAGATTTCCTCTGGAGACCCGGAAGTCAGAACGACTGGAAGATCAGAGATCGAATTGATCAACAAGCTGAAAGACGTGATTAATACAACTGCAGAGAACATCGGGGAAATCGTCAATCAATCTCATGAGTTCGCCATCGGGCTTGCTGAACATTTCGACGTATTGCATAGAGTCTCAAAAGGTGACCTCAGTGCGAGGGTCACCGGAGTCTCACCGATAGAATTGCTGGAATCTTTGAAGAAAGTAACAAACCAGATGATTGAGAGCATATCGAGAGAAATTACTGAACGAAAGAAAACGGAGAAAATCCTTCGAAAGAGTGAGGAACGTTTCAAGCAGGTGGCCGAAAATGCCGGTGAATGGATCTGGGAAGTCGATATTAATGGCCTCTATACGTATGCAAATCCAATTATGGAAAAAATACTCGGCTATAGTCCGGAAGAATTTGTGGGGAAGAAGCATTTTTATGATATCTTTGCTCCCGAAGTAAGAGAAGAGTTAAAGGTGGCTGCCTTCAGAACCTTTGCAAAGAAAGAGTCCTTTAAGAATTTTGTTAATCCCAATGTTCATAAAAATGGCAAGCTTGTTATCCTCGAGACGAGCGGCACGCCAATCCTTGATGAAACGGGAAAACTCCTTGGATACAGAGGAGTGGACACTGATATCACCGGGCGAAAACAGCGTGAGCGCGAACTGGAAACCATAGTGAATGTATCCGGTGCACTGCGGACAGCCACGTCTCGATCTGAAATGCAGCCGATTATACTTGACCAGTTATTGGATCTCTTCAGGGCAAAGGGAGTTGCTCTGGCCATACGTGATCTCTCTAACGGAGATTCCATAATCGAACTGGCTAAAGGAAATTGGGAAAACTGGACAGGTCTACGCCTTTCTAAAGGGCAAGGTATTAGCGGCTACGTTATTGATAGCGGCCAGCCTTATTCAAACAATAATGTGCTGAACGATCCACGTGTGGCCAGACCTGATTTGTTTGAAGACCTTAATGCCGTAGCTTGTGTTCCTCTTATAGCACAGGGCCAGACTATTGGAGCACTATGGGTGGGGCGTAAAACAAATATTTCAGAAGGTGAGATGAGGTTGCTCACGGCCATTGGGAATATTGCTGCCAATGCCCTTCACCGGGCAACGCTGAATGAACAGATGGATCGAAGCATGAAACGGCTGGCAGCCCTCCATGCGATTGACATATCCATAAATGCGAGCCTCGATCTCAGGGTCACTCTCAATGTTCTTCTTGAGCAGGTGATAGACCAGCTCGGTGTGGACGCTACTGACGTTTTACTGCTCAACCCACATACCCAAAGTCTGGAATTTGTTAGCGGCCGCGGTTTTCGCTCAAGGGCCCTTCAACATACCCGGCTGCGTCTTGGAGAGGGACACGCCGGTCGTGCTGCCCTCAAGAGACGTATCGTTGCAATTTCGAACCTTACCAGCGTCCCTGACGATTTTATTCGCTCTCCTCTTCTTTCAACCGAGGGATTCCAGACTTACTATGCTGCGCCCCTGATCGCAAAAGGGCAGGCCAAAGGGGTTCTTGAAATCTTTCACAGATCACCTCTTGCCCCTGACCAGGAATGGTTAGATTTTCTGGAGGCCCTGGCAGCTCAGGCAGCCATCGCCATCGACAACGCCTCCCTCTTTGATGAATTACAGCGTGCTAACATAGAACTCACACTTGCCTATGATGCCACAATAGAAGGCTGGTCGAACGCCCTTGATATGCGTGACAGGGAGACAGAGGGTCACACCAGGCGTGTTACAGAGATGGCCATTCGATTGGCGCAGGCGATGGGTATGAACGATTCCGAATTGGTACATTTAAGGAGGGGGGCAATTCTGCACGACATCGGGAAAATGAGTATCCCCGACAGTATTCTTTTAAAACCGGGCCCCCTTTCAGAAGGAGAATGGGAGATCATGCGAAAGCATCCGGTCTATGCCTATGAATTGTTGTCACCCATTGATTTCCTGCGGCCGGCTCTGGATGTTCCCTATTGTCATCATGAGAAATGGGACGGCAGCGGTTATCCTAGAGGTCTGAAGAGTGAGCAAATTCCCAGGGCAGCTCTTATCTTTGCCGTAGTAGACGTATGGGATGCCCAACGATCGGACCGACCCTATCGAGAAGCAGTGCCAGAAGAAAGGGCACTTGAATATATCCGGCAGCAGGCAGGTAAACATTTTGATCCAAGGGTTGTAAAGGTATTTCTGGAAATGGAATGGTAATATGTTAAAGGAGAGGAGAAAATAATAAGATCAAACGCCAAAAGTGTCTCGTAATAAAGATAGGCAGCAACATACTTGCCGATGAGAAAGAGGGTCTCAATACGAAACGTATCTCTTCTTTGGCTCAGGAGATAGCCGAACTACATAATTCGGGCAATAATGTCGTTGTTGTTTCCTCAGGTGCCATTGCTGCAGGTATGAGAAAGCTATGCCTGAAGGAAAGGCCCAGAGATATAAAACTTAAACAGGCTGCCGCCGCCGTTGGACAGAGTGCCTTGATGTGGGCCTACGAGAGGAGTTTTGAAGACTATGGGAAGAAGGTTGCCCAGGTGCTTCTTACCAAAGATGATTTTTCCGACAGAAGGAGGTACATAAATTCAAAAAATACATTGACCACACTCCTCTCCTATGATGTCATACCAATTATCAATGAAAATGATACTGTTGCAACAGATGAGATAAAGTTTGGTGATAATGATCATCTTGCCTCTCTTGTGGCAGGTCTTATTGAAGCGGAAAGGCTCATAATACTCTCTGATGTTGACGGACTTTACACAAAGGATCCAAAACGTTATCCCGATGCAAGGATTATCGAATATGTTAGTGAGATAACGCCGGAGTTTGAGGAAAACGCAAAGGGTGCCGGAAGTATTGTGGGCACGGGGGGTATGTATTCGAAACTTCTTGCTGCAAAGAGGGCGATGAAACAAGGAATTACGGTTCACATAATCAACGGCAGGAAAGAAGGCTTCTTGCGTTCACTCATGAGGGGAAAAAGGGTTGGAACTATTTTCAGGCCAAAAGAGGAAAGGCTTTCTCTAAGGAAAGGCTGGATCGCTTACAGCAGTCGGCCAAAAGGAAGCATAATCATCGATGATGGAGCCAAAGGGGCGATCATCAGTGGAGGTAAAAGTCTTCTTCCCTCCGGAATTATCTCTGTGGAAGGTGATTTTGAGATCGGAGATGCTGTCTATTGCCTGGATACAAAGGGGAACCGTATCGCAAAAGGTCTGACCAATTATTCATTCTTGGAAATAGAAAAAATAAAAGGAAAGAAGACGTCGGAAATCGAAAAAACTCTTGGCTATAAATACTCTGATGAAGTGATCCACAGGGATAACCTTGTACTCTTATGATTCCTTTAATAACCTTCTCGCCCGCGCAAATATTTCCGCATATGTATCACTTGCATAATCCCTGTATGTGAATAGATGCGGCTGAAATCTATTATTTCTATATATCAATGTTACTTCAGCATAAATACCTTTGCCCAGATATATTCTATGGGAATAATTTTTTGTTGAGGCAAGAACTACCTTTGACAATGTTAGATAACCGGGGTCAATATTTATATTTCTCCTTCCCTCTGTTGAAAACTGGCGTTCTATATTATTTGTAGTTAACTTTATCTCCGGAAGGTTTTCAGGGCAAATCCTTTTTTTGAAAAAAAGAAAGATCCTTTTCAGGGGCCAGCCCATCTCTTCTTTATAATAGTCGGAGTAGTTCCATTCCAGCAGAGGACTCTCCACAAGTATTTCTCCAAAGGATTCCTTCAGTTTTTCCTTTGCACTGGCGAGATACTTTCCATTCTGAAAAAGTGCTCCAACAAAAAGTAGAACCTCTTCAGGTTGAGAAGGTATCCCCATTAACCCAAATAATGCAGACATTGTTCAAAAATTTATTTAACTCGATGAATTTATTGAAAATATCTTTAATTGTTATATTCACTAAAACATTCCGAAAACTATCAGTTAAAGGTACACTAAGGTATCGAAAAATAAATTTTTCCACAACATCTGCATTTCCTAAACTGCATTATTTGGGTTAATAGAGCTATTCTTTAAGTAGATTTGATATAAATGTTATTGCCTCTGGCGAATTCCATTCTTCGGGGCCGATGACCTTTCCCCTCAGGATGCCCTTTTTATCTATAATATAGGTTTCGGGTACTCCTGTTATTCCGAAGGACCTGGCCGCATTTTCTCCATTATCCAGAAATACCGGAAAGTGAAAATCGTTTTCTTTCATGTAACCTATTGCCTTCTGATAATCATCTCTGTAAAGAACGGCGAACATCCGGAAATGATTGTCATTTTTGAAATGATCATAGAGATTCTCTATAGAGGGCATCTCCTCCAGGCATGGTTCACACCATGATGCCCAGAAATTAATGAATAAAACAGAGCCTCTTAGATCCGAAGAATTATATATGTTACCGTTAAGATCTTTTAAAACGAATTCAGGAGCTTTGAGACTCTCAATGTTTTTAATCTCCGGGGTTTCCTGTCTTATTATGCCAAAGAGGAGGATCAGTGAACCTGATAAAAGGATTACCAGTAAGATAATTCCTCGAGCCTTCAATGTTTACTCCTCAATGAACGATATTCTCCTAAGTTAATCACTTCATGACAGAGAAAAACTTTTGCAAAGATGTCATATGGTTAATCAGAAGAATACCTTGAAGCTGCTTCGGGGTTAATCTATTGCTCATCTGCTCTGTCATTCCTGCGAAGGCAGGAATCCAGAAATACACAAATATCATGACTCTCTGGATTCCGCATCAAGTGCGGAATGACAAATGAGGCTGTTTTCCAGTCTTGATAGCCACAGCTTTGTTTCGTGGTCGTTCATTTTTAAAATAAGAGTGGAAGGGGAAAAGTTTTCAATCGTAGATTAATTAAGCGCCCGAAAACACTTCTTCTTCGGTTTCGACCTCTATAAAGACTGGTTTGTCGGCCCCAAGTATGACCTTTATCTTGCCCGCTCCTTTAAATCTTCCTCTGAGAATTTCCTCAGAAAGTGGATCTTCTATAACTTTTTGCACGGCTCTTCTCATGGGTCTTGCACCATAGACAGGCTGATAATAATGAGTCAATATCCATTCTTTTATCTCGGGCGACACCTCTATTACGAATCCATGCTCCAGGAGCATCCTGTTTGTTTCCTCCACAAGTAAATCGATGATAGACAGCAGGTGTTCCTTTTCGAGGGGATGAAATACAACCGCTTCATCAACGCGGTTCAAAAATTCGGGATTAAAGGTTTTCTTGAGCTCGTTCAGAACATTTTCTTTAATCTTTTCGTAAATAATGTCGGATGCGTTCCGCTGGAATCCCAGAGGGGTTGCCTTCTCGATCATCCTCGCACCTAAGTTCGAGGTCATAATAATTACGGTGTTCTTGAAGTCCACCTTTCTTCCGAAGCTGTCCGTCAGCACTCCCTCATCAAGTACCTGAAGGAGTATATTGAAGACATCCGGATGGGCCTTCTCTATCTCATCAAAGAGCACAACAGAGTATGGCCTCTTCCTTATTTTCTCCGTGAGTTGCCCGCCTTCTTCATATCCTACATAACCGGGTGGGGCTCCTGTCAGTCTGGAAACATTGAATCTCTCCATATATTCAGACATGTCTATCTTGATGAGCGAACTTTCATCATTGAACAAAAACCAGGCAAGGGCCTTGGCAAGTTCAGTTTTACCAACACCTGTTGGTCCAAGGAAGAAGAATGAACCAATAGGTTTCTTGCTGGATTTAAGTCCTGCCCGTGACCTTCTTATAGCCCTGGATACAGCCTTAATTGCCTCGTCCTGACCTATTATCCTTTTGTGGAGTACATCCTCCATCTTGATAAGTTTTTCAGATTCCTTTTCTTCCAGTCTCGACAGCGGTATTCCGGTCATCTTTGATACTGTATAAGCCACATCTTCTTCGATTACAACGGGTATCTCCCTATTTAGATTATCTCTCCACTGTTTGTGTAACTGTTCATAAATCCGTTTCAATCGATCTTCTTCTAACCGAACGGATGAGGCCTTTTCAAGATCATGAAGCTTCAGGTAAAGGTTTTTCTCTCTGGAAAGCCTCTGTATATCAACTTCAAGCTCCTTCAATTCCTGAGGGAGAGTATAACGTTTCAACTTTATCCTTGAACCTGTCTCATCAATGACATCTATGGCCTTGTCAGGCAAATATCTGTCTGAGATGTATCGATCCGACAATTTTGCCGCTGCTTCAACGGAGTCATTACTTATCTTGACCTTATGATGGGCCTCGTACCTGGGTCTAAGACCCTTCAGTATTTCTATCGTATCATCCACCTTCGGCGGTTGTATGTTGATCGGCTGGAATCTACGTTCAAGGGCACCATCTTTCTCGACATATTTTCTGTATTCATCAGGCGTGGTTGCACCTATACACTGTATCTCACCCCGCGAAAGGGCGGGTTTCAGCATGCTCGAGGCATCTACAGATCCTTCAGCTGCGCCTGCGCCAATAAGTGTATGCAATTCATCAACGAAGAGTATGACGTTGTCTGACTGGACGATCTCCTTCATGACAATCTTGAGCCGCTCCTCAAATTGACCCCTGTATTTGGTGCCTGCAATCAGTGCACCAAGGTCCAAAGAGACGATACGCTTACCTAAAAGTGTGTCAGGAACATCGCCTGCTACGATCTTCTGGGCAAGTCCCTCGACTATTGCTGTCTTCCCAACACCCGGTTCTCCAATAATAACAGGATTATTTTTTATCCTCCTGCCGAGTATCTGGATCAGGCGTTCTATCTCATCCTCCCTGCTGATTACGGGATCTAATTTCCCCTCCCTCGCCATTTGTGTGAGGTCTCTTCCAAACTCATCGAGTGCTGGTGTTGTGCTCTTTCTCTCTCTAACATGTGTATGACTCTTTACAGAGAAATTTATTGCAAGCTGCCTTGCCCCGAGAAGATTTGCACCAAAATTACGCAATATCTTGCCGCCGATACCTTCTTCTTCTCTCAGAAGGCCGAGGAGGATGTGTTCACTTCCGATATAATTATGACCGATGAGCCTTGCTTCTTCTACTGCAAGTTCGAGGACCTTTTTTGCGCGAGGTGTAAAGGGTATATCACCGAAGGTCATGATATTTGTTCCCTGAGGCAGGTTTCTTTCTATCTCAAGACGAATTTCCTCAACGGTTATGCCCATCCTTTTCAGGATGGCTACCGGTAGACCGTCTTCTTCTCTCAGAATCGCAAGCAGGATGTGTTCGCTACCGAGATAGTCATTTTGACGTTTTTCCGCTTCTTCCCTCGCATAGATAATTATTTTTCTTCCTCTTTCGGTAAATTTTTCGAACATGTTATCTCTTCAAACTACTATACTCCTCAATAAAATAATAAGTCTTTTGGCATTTAAAGTCAACAAGCCGCATGAATCATAGGATTTCAAGGGAAGCGAAAAAGAAAGGAATTTCATAGGATGCCGATTCTTTCGAGTCAGAACCGTGGACTATATTACGTTCAATATCTGAGGCGAAATCAGCCCTGATTGTGCCCGGCGCAGCATCCTTCGGATTTGTGGCACCCATAATCTCCCTGACTTTATTGATCGCATCTTCCCCTTCAACAACCATAACAACAATTGGACCTTGCGACATGAAAGTGGTGAGACTTTCGTAGAAAGGTCTATCCTTATGGACAATATAAAATTCTTTTGCCTCACTCTTTGACAACAGGAGCATCTTGAGTGCTGCAAGCCTGAGGCCACTCTGTTCAAATCTCTTTATAACCTCTCCTGTGAGATTTTTTTTCACCCCGTCTGGCTTGATTATTGATAATGTCCTCTCCATCAGTCCTCCGTGACGCAGGATGCAGAATTCATGTTAACCCAAATCCAGCGATAATTGGTCATAATTGGCGATAAATGTCATGGTGAGCCTGTCGAACCATAATAACATAAGTGTCACCCTTCGACACGCTCAGTGTGACATAATATCAATGGGTTCCACGGCTTATCACTGGATTTGGGTTAAATGAAGTGGATACCAATCTATTCCTTAGCATGCATCGTGTATTATGAATCATCATCCGGTAATTTATGTTAATTTTTCAACCAATTTTTTAACAGATGCACAAGATTTTCCAAACTGTGCCTTTTCTTCTCGAGTGAGTTTTATCTCTATGATCCTTTCGACACCTTCTCTTCCAAGTATTCCCGGCACCCCCATATAAACATCCTTAACACCATATTCTCCATTGAGATAGGCGGCACAGGGAAGCATCCTTTTTTCATCAAGAAGAATTGACTTTATCATATGAAATGTTGATGCCGCCGGAGCATAATAGGCACTCCCGCTCTTAAGAAGACCGACTATTTCGGCACCACCTCTTCTTGTCCTCTCTATGAGAGATTCGATCTTTTCTTTCGGAAGAAGCTCTGTCAGCGGTATACCTTTAACGGCAGTAAACCTTGAAAGCGGTACCATGTCATCGCCGTGTCCTCCTAGCACAAGTGCTTCCACATCCTCGGGCGATACTTTCAATTCCCATGAAAGAAAGGCTGTCAGTCTTGCTGCATCCAGTATCCCTCCCATGCCGATAACACGCTTGCAGGAAAACTCGGTGGTTTTCCAGGCAAGTTGAGCCATGACATCCATGGGATTGGTGACAACGATAACAATGGAATTGGGAGATGTCCTCGCAATCTCCATGGAGGCTTCCCTGATCACATTAGCATTTGCATGAAGGAGATCGCTTCTCGACATACCGGGTTTTCTGGGAAATCCAGCGGCAATTACGACAATGTCTGAACCGACCATATCGGAATAATTATTTGTTCCTTTTATTAGAGCTGATGAGTTCCAGAGGGGGCATGCCTGTGCAAGATCGAGTGCCTTTCCCTGTGGCATTCCCTGAACTATATCGAAGAGAACAACATCGGCAATACCCGATTGAACTACATACTGTGCTGCTGTGGCGCCAACATTTCCGGCACCTATGATGGATACTTTCCTTCTCATTTGACTAAACATTATAAAATAAAGTAAAGAAGTGGTGAAAGTTTTGCAGTGATGGATTCCTGCTTTCCCATAAAGGATTCTCCTGAGAATGGAGAATAAGATAGTTATTCCTCAGAAGGTTTTTCTGGCAGCTTCTCGAGTTTGACCTTGGCTATTCTCTGTCCAACCATTTCAGAAATGGTTATTTTCTTTTCATCCACTTCAACTACATCACCAATCTTGGGTATCCTTTGAAGGGTCGTCAATAAAAAACCACCCAGTGTTTCATATTCTGTGGATTCGGGAATCTCTATTCCATAATCTTCCTTCAGGTCCCTAATACTGATGGAGGCGTCTATTATGTATATTCCATCGCCAAGCTGTACAACGGGACTTTCGACATCATATTCATCCCTTATTTCTCCGACAATCTCTTCTAAAAGATCTTCCATTGTAACCAGACCGGAGACCCCACCATATTCGTCTATAACAAGGGCCATATGAATCCTCTTTTTCTGCATGTCTCTCAGAAGGTTACTTATCTTCATGGTTTCGGGTATGAAAAATGGTGGTTTAATGAGCTTTCTTATATCCACGCTACCTTTTGAAAGGGCATTTAGGAAATCCTTGGCATAGAGGATTCCTCGAACATCATTAAGGTCTTTACCGATAACGGGATAACGAGAAAACTGTTCTTCTGTGATTATGTTTTTAATCTCCTCCACAGACATATTAATGCCGATTGTTACCATCTGGGTGGAAGGCACCATAACCTCTTTAGCCGACATGTCCGTAAATTCAAAAACACTGTGGATAAGAGCTTGTTCTGTTGGTTCGAAGACACCCTGTTCACCACCTTCTTTTATCAGCATTCTTACTTCTTCTTCTGATATATAAGCCCTCTGGGTGAATGCTTTTCTACCAAAAGGCTTGAGTAAGATATTAGTGCTAAAGGTCAGAATTTTCACAAAGACTGTTGCCATCTTGGAGAAAATCTCAATAAACTTTGCAGTTTTTAATCCAACCCCTTCGGGGTTTGTCAAAGCTATTGATTTCGGTAAAAGCTCGCCGAAGATCAGTAAAAAATATGTTATCACTATTGTCACAATACCTATCGCTATAGCCTCACTGGATGCGGCAATTGGCCTAAGGGGAATTTTTTGGATAGCCGGTTTCAAGACCTCTATTGCCGCCGCGCCACCGATGGCTGCAGCAAAGACCCCAACAAGGGTAATGCCTATCTGGATCGTAGCAAGAAATCTGTCAGGTTCCTCCTTGAATTTATGCAATATTCTGGCATTCCTTTCGCCCTCTTCAATTAGCTGCTTTATTCTGGTCTTCCTGGCTGTAACGACAGCTATCTCTGCAGCAGCAAAAAAACCATTTAAAATAATAAAAATGATGATAAGAAAAATATCAAACCACATATTAATTTAGGAATAGAAAAGAACTATCAGTTTCCATCGAATGGTTAGATCAATTTCTGGATTATGGCATCAGCTACCATAGAAGTGGTTGCGGCTGTGGGGTCATCGGGTGATGGCTTCATATCATAAGTAACATATCTTCCCTCTGATAGAACAGAGGCGATTGCGGTTTCCAATCTCTCAGCGGCCTTAATTTCTCCCAAATATCTTAACATCATTACTCCTGAAAGTATCATAGCAAGAGGATTGGCTTTGTTCAACCCCTTGTATTTCGGAGCGCTACCGTGGACAGGTTCAAAGACTGCGAATTCTTCTCCTATATTTGCACCCGGTGCTATTCCAAGACCTCCTATAAGGCCTGCTGAAAGGTCGGATATGATATCACCATATAAATTGGGAAGGACAAGGACATCATAGAGTTGAGGTTTCTGGACGAGTTGCATACACATATTGTCTACTATCCTATCCTCAAATTCAATATCAGGATATCTCTTTGAGACATCCCTTGCAGTTTGAAGGAAAAGTCCGTCAGAGTATTTCATAATATTTGCTTTATGAACAGCAGTAACTTTCTTCCTATTATTTTTCCGGGCATACTCAAAGGCGAATCTTACAATTCTTTCCGTGGCAAAGACTGATATGGGTTTTATACTGATACCAGAATCGAACCTGATAATCTTTCCCGTTAGAGTATTTATTAAATCTATGACCTTTTTTGTATCTTCTGAACCTTTCTTGAACTCGATGCCCGTATAGAGATCCTCAGTATTTTCCCTGATTATGACGAGATTCACTTTTTTAAAACTGCTCTTTACACCTCTGAAGGTTCGGGCCGGTCTCAAGCAACAATAGAGGTCGAGTTTTTGCCTCAATGTTACATTTACGCTCCTGAAGCCTGTACCGACCGGTGTGGTAACGGGTCCTTTGAGGGCAACCTTATTTTTTTTAATGGAATCGATTACCCTTGGAGGAAGAGGAGCACCCTCCCTTTGAAAGACTTCCTCTCCTGCTTCCTGGATATCCCATCCAATGGGTATACCAGTGGCTTCGATGACACGCTTTGTGGCTTCGGAGATCTCTGGACCGATGCCATCCCCAGGGATTAATGTAACTGTATACATTTAGAGATTTACCGTGAGTATCTTCCGTGCAATGTCGGGATAAGTTGCAATAAACCTCAACTCATCGTCCGTTAGAGGCTTTTGTGTATGCAGATTAGCATACTGGACGAGCTCAAGGACCTTTCTTGCTTCATTGTCATCATGAAAGTGAATGCCCAGCTTGTCATAGACATGCCTGAAACCTTTTATGCCGCCATATTCTCCCGTCGTTATTATCCTCCCTGTCTCGAGAAGTTCCGGTTCACCTCTCCCAACATCCTCGGGATCATAAAGTTCATAATTACGTCTGTCCTTAAGAGCTCCATCGGCATGTATACCTGATTCATGGGCAAAGGCATTCGCACCAACTCCCGGTTGGTTTATGGGTATGGGTATATTAAACGCATGGGAGGCATATCTGCCGATCTTCCAGGCTTTCTTAAGATCCACATATTCATCAAGAGGAACTTTATCTGTAAGACCATGTGAAAATTTCAATGCCAGAATTGTTGAAACAAGATCGCAGTTCCCGCAGCGTTCCCCATAACCGTTTATGGTTGTGTTTATGTAAGAATCAACGCCACCTTCTATAGCTCCCTGGGCACCTGCCACAGAAACGGCCTCTGCCATTCCGAGATCGTTATGACAGTGCATTTCTATGGGGAATCTAGTCGCCAGGGCGAGAGCCTTTATTCTTTCATATATGGTGATCGGATCATCGGTGCCGAGCGTATCGCAATATCTGAAACGGTCTGCCCCAGCCTCTTTACCGGCAAGTATAAATTCTATTAACCTATCGAGTTCGGTTCTCGATGCATCCTCAGCATTTATCCCAAGAGTCTCCGCACCAAGCTCCTTCGCCTTTTTTACAGACTCAACAAGAGACTTGATAATATCCCTGTAGGTCTTTCTACCCTGAAACTTGCCACGCAACATTATTTCCGATGTTGATATGGAGATATTTATATGCTTTAATTCGGGACAGTTTTTAAAAGTTAGAATAACATCTTCAGGGATTGCCCTGCACCAGCCCTCAAGATGAATCCTTTTCATAGCGCCAAGTTTTACAAGTTCGAGGTTTGCATTGATATAATTAACTTCGTGCTTTAAAGTAGGAAAACCCACTTCGCTCTGGTAGACCCCCATCTCATCTAGATAGAGGTTTAACATCGTTTTAGAGAGCTTCGGCAGAAGTATTCGAGATGTCTGTACACCATCCCTGTTTGTTACATCGATCAAGTACACCTTACTTTTCATTTGTCTCCTTTTATTAGGTTATAATTCGAGTTATATCTTAGAGGTTTTTGCCAGAAAAAAAAGAAATAATCTCAATATCTCTGAATTTTATCAATTATTATTATTAACATAAATTTGTTTAATAATACAACAACTTGGAAGATATTGAATTTTCAATAGTAGGAATTTGTCTAAAATTACTGAAGTTGATCTATAATCTTTAACAGCAATTTCGAGAATTAAAACTGTGATAAAATAAAAAATCAGGCTGGGTTAAAAAGGAGATTTACAGGTGAGATTGAAAAGGGTTCGTTCTGATACCGAGGGCTTGAAACCATCAGTAAAGACTCAAGATGTTGAAACTCAGGCCCTTGATGCCTATTCGCAAGCGGTAATTCAAGCTGTCGAACGTGTCAGTCCAGCCGTTGTGAGTGTGGGCTTGGCCATACGCCCGCCGGAGAAATTGCAACGACAGGGCCTGCCAGAGATTCGAGGTGTAGGTAGCGGAGTGATTATTGCTCCAGATGGCTACGTTCTTACGAACAGTCATGTTGTGCAGTCGGCAGAAAGAATAGAGGTCCGCCTTCAGGAAGGACGGTCTTTCGAAGCAAGAATTGTTGGCAATGACTCCCACAGTGATCTGGCAGTTCTCCTGATTCCGGAGGCCGGCCTTCCAGCAGCGGAGCTTGGCGATTCATCATTGCTCAGGGTAGGTCAGCTCGTAATAGCCATTGGTAATCCCCTTGGTTTCCAGGCAACCGTTACGGCTGGCGTTATCAGTGCACTTGGCCGAACCCTGCGCACTCAGACTGGCCGGCTTATCGAGAATGTGATTCAGACTGACGCTGCGCTTAATCCTGGTAGTTCCGGAGGTCCTCTGGTGGACTCTCGTGGCCGTGTAATTGGTATCAATACTGCCATCATCGCAGGTTCCCAGGGGATTTGCTTTTCCATTCCGGTTAATATGGCTAAATGGGTCGCCTCACAGTTGATAAGCGAAGGCCGTGTACATAGGGCCTATCTCGGGATCTCCGGCCGGACGGTAAATTTAAACCGGCGCCTTATTGTTCGCCATCGTCTCAAGTACTCCACAGCTGTACTGATAACCGATGTTCATGCCCGTACTGCAGCAGATAGGGCAGGGATCAATATGGGTGACATCATTGTGCAGGTTGGCTCAAGTCCGGTTTCATCACTGGATGACCTCCAGCTGGTTCTGGGACGTCACAAAATCGGGACTTCTCTATCTGTTGCCGTAATCCGTAGTGGGGAATTGATTAGAATCGAGGTATGGCCGACTGAATTACCGGATTGAACAAATAAATCCAGAAAACCAGGCGGGCATAATATCGGCTAACATAGTCCGAGCATTATCTCCCTTTCTTCCATGTCGACCTTATCAATTCTTACTCTCAATTCTTTACCTATAGTGAAGGAGCGGCCCGTATTCTTTCCTATCAAAGATAAGGTTCTTTCGTTATATCTATAAAAGTCGTCTGTCATATAAGAGACATGGATGAATCCCTCGATATAGAAATCCTTTAGCCTTACTCTCAGTCCATAGGGCGCAATGCCTACAATTTTTCCTTCATACTCTTCGCCGACCTTATCTTTCATGAACCATACCCTCATTGCATCGAGAACTTCTCTTTCAGCCTCGTCGGCGATGCGTTCCATCCTGGATGAATGAAGGGCAATGTCAGGCAGAAGGGATTCAAGTTCTTTGATCCTTTTATCGGGCAGATCTTTCTTCATTAGCACTTCCCTTAATATTCTGTGAACAACGAGGTCGGGATATCTCCTGATTGGCGAAGTGAAGTGTGTATAACATTTTGAGGCAAGACCAAAATGCCCGACGTTGATTGGAGAATACCTTGCCTGTTTGAGGCTTCTCAGCAGTAAGTAGTTCATAATCTCCTCTTCAGGAATTCCCTTTATCTCAAGAAGGGTACGGGAGAAATCTCCTGACCGCGGGCTTCTTTTCTTGCTTCTCAGAAAAGGTCTGATGATCCTCATTATCTCCTCCAGCTTCATCGGATCCGGTTTTTCATTAATCCTGTAAAGTGTCGGAACACCTAGGGAGTATAGATGTTCCGACACAGCCTCATTGGCAGCTATCATAAATTCCTCTACTATCATATGTGCAAGGTTTCTCTCGGCCCTGATAATGGCCTCTGGTCTTCCCTGTAAATCAAGCAATACCTCTGGTTCAGGAAGGTCAAAGTCAAGGCTTCCCCTCTCAAGCCTTTTCATCCTGAGAATGCCACAGAGCTCACTCATAAGTTCGAATTCCTGAAGGAGATGATCATATTTCTCTCTTTCGGTCCTGTCCTGGTCAACAAGGATCTTCCTGACAGACGTATAGGTCATCCTCTCATCGCTTTTTATTAAACTCGGATAAAACCTTACCCTTTGCCTTTCTCCATATCTGTCGAAATCTATTTCCACCGTTAAGGCAAATCGGTTAACCTTCGGCTTTAAACTGCACAAATCCTCGGAAAGTCTCCGTGGAAGCATTGGTATGACCCTGTCAGGGAAATATATACTGGTACCTCTTTTTCTTGCCTCAAGATCAACAATTGAATTCCAGGCCACATAAAAACCAACGTCCGCTATATGAACCCACAATCTGTATCCATGTTCATAGAGTTTTACTGATATGGCATCATCAAAGTCTCTGGCGCGTTCTCCGTCAATCGTGACTGTCAAAAGGCCTGTCAGGTCTTTCCTTCTGGATAGATCTTCTTGCATTAATAACTCTGCCTCTTCACTAACCTTTTTAGAAAATCTCTGGGGAAGATCGAATTCCTCCATGATAGATTCCACCTCAGATCGAGGGTCTTCCGGTCTTTTTAAAATCTTAATGACCTTACAGGCCGGCGGTCTTTTATCCGCTGGATAGGAAATTATCTCTGCAACAACAATATCTCCATTCCTCGCCCCTCCTCTATCTGTCGGTGACACATAAAAATCGAAGGGAATAGTCTTGTTCTTCGGTCTCACATAGGATGCGGCCTTCATAACATCAAGTCTTCCGGCTATTCTTGTTATTGCCCTTTCAAGAATCCTGATTATCCTTCCTTCTCGTTTATGCCAATTCTCTATCCTTACAACTACCCTGTCATTGTCCATCGCACCGAGGCTCCAGGGAGCCGGAACAAAGACATCCTTCTCGGACGGTTTTTCCGGTATGACGAATCCATAGCCATCTCTGTGAGCCTCAAAATATCCTGTCACAAGATTAATGAGATCAGCAGAGGCATAGAGCCCTTTACGCGTTACAACTATGTTTCCTTCTCTGACCATTTCGTTGATCAGACGTTTCAATCCTCTCGACTCAGACCGGCTGAGATTCATGGATAATGCGATTTCTTTAAAACTTAGGGGTTTCCTCGACTTTTCCCTGAAGAAGGAGAGAAGGGATTCTCTATTTACCATCTTGAATATATTCTTTGACTATGAATCTGGCGAAATCTATGGAACTGGTAAAACCGGGAGAAATTGTATTTAGTATGTGAATGCTGTTTTGATCTTTAATGACAAGAAAATCCATAACGAGTTCTTTTTTATTCCAATCGACAAGTTGAGGCCTTATCCCCACTTTGTCAGAGGGTTCGATATCTTCTGGTTTCAGATCTTTCAATAGTTTTCTTGCCTCTTTAAAGAAAAATTTAAAGATATAATTTTTTGGTTCTGTAAGTGCCAGATCTCTAAATTTTGGATTTATAATGAAAAGCATAGCATCTCTTAAAAAAATATCAAAGGCTTCTTTATCTATACCTCTTATTAAACCATAATTTTCTCTTCCAAAGGCAGGAATAGCGGTTGGTCCCAAATATACTTCGCCTTTTATATTTCTTGTGAAATGAATGCCCAGAAAGGGATTCCTGATATCAGGAACAGGATAAATATTACCCCTTACCATATCTGACTTGTTATTTCTCAATTTCCTGTAAATTCCCTTGAAGGGAATTAATCTGTAATTTGAGCCTATGTAAAAGGTATGGGCTATCTTATCGCTGTAAGCACCGGCAGCATTGATAAAGGTCTGAAACTCTATTTTCCCCTTACCTGTCACGGCGATATTATTTCCCTTTATTCCCCGGAATTCCGTCTTAGTTAAGAGCCTGACCTTTCTTGAAGAAAGAAGATCCTCATAGAGACTCCTTAATACAGCCTTTGGATCGACTATGGCAGTGTAATAAGAATATAAAGCTAATTCACAGGTTTTTGCCTTCGGCTCTATTTCTTCAAGCTGTCTTTCATTTATTAACTCAACTTTGGCTCCATTTCGAATTGCTCTCTCATGCAATTCTTTAAGAGTCTCTAACTCTTTCTCATTCCTTGAAACTATCACCTTGCCCGTTTCTAAAAGAGGTAATCCCTTCTCTTTGCAATACTGTCTCATCATCAGGTTTCCGTGGAGACATGATTTTGCCCGCAGACTTTCAGGGGTATAATAAATGCAGGCATGTAAAACTCCGCTGTTTCTTCCCGAGGCATGTAGGCCAGGACTGCCCTCCTTTTCTATTATTAGTATATTCTCATAGCCATTCATGACCAATTCCCTGGCGAGTGTAAGTCCTATTATCCCTGCTCCGCAGATTAAGAAATCAGGTCTGTTTATTGACATATACCCATGCCCTTATCTGATGCCTGTTCTAAACCATTATAAAAGCTGAGAAAACAGGAGGTCAATAAACGACCAGGTGATCATGGTCTTTGAAGCCCTTGCGAATTTGAAGCAATATTATTAAGATAATCGGGGTAACATTGGGGTTGCTGTCAGTCAAAAGAATATTAATCTAACAGGAAGGAGGAGCCAATGGTTGTGGGCAAACCCCTTTTCACTTTCGAACAGATACAGGCAAGAGTAAGGGAGCTGGCCATAAAGATATCTGAAGATTATTCAGGAAAGGATTTCGTCGTAATAGGCATTCTTAAGGGTGCGTTCATGTTCTTTTCTGATCTTGTGAGGGCTATAAAGATACCACTTACGCTCGATTTCATCATAGCCTCGAGCTATATGAAGACCGATACAACAGGAGAGGTCAAAATTCATTGCGACATAAGGGAGGACATTCTGAATAAAGATGTCCTTCTTGTGGATGACATCATTGACTCAGGGATCACCCTTAACTATATAAGAGAAAGAGTACTTTTGAGATCTCCCAGAAGCCTTAAGCTATGTGTTTTCCTCGATAAGAAAGAGAGGCGTATAGTGGATGTACCTATAGATTATAGGGGCTTTGAAATACCAAACGAGTTCGTAGTTGGTTATGGTCTGGACTATGATAATAAATTCAGGAACCTACCTTATATCTCGGTTTTTAGAAAGAAGACCTAAAGATGTTCGAATTGACGGTGGAAACATATTTTTCAGCCGCTCACCAGATGAGGGGATACAAGGGCAAGTGCGAAAAACTTCATGGTCATAATTATAAGGTCCAGCTTCATATCGTTGCTGAGAAGCTGAATGACATAGACATTGCAATGGATTTCCATGAAATTAAGAGGCTCGCCGATGAGATTATTACTCCCCTTGATCATAGCTTCTTAAACGAGATTTTCCCCTTTACAGAGAAAAATCCTTCTTCTGAAAATATTGCAAAATGGATCTACGATTCCCTTAAAAAGAAAATAAATGATAATAATGTCCGCTGCTCTGCCGTAACTGTCTGGGAGTCTGAGACAGCCTCTGCCACTTACTATGAAGACTGAAAGGGATCTCGCAAGGCTGATCATCGATCTTGCTCTAAGTAAGGGAGCGGACGAAGTAGAGGTTTATATAAAGTCCTCTAAAGGTATATCAGTCGAGATAAAGGACAGAGAAATAGAGGCCCTTGAATCTTCCCTCAGCTTTGGTTATTCCCTCCGTGTCATTAAAAATCAGGGACTTGGTTTTACTTACTCTACAGAAAAGGCGGATATCGATTCTGTTGTAAAAGATGCTGTAGAGGCTGCGAAATGGGTCGACAGAGATAGATACCTTGAATTGCCCGGGGCAAATGGATTTGGCGAGGTTGATGTCTTCGATGAAAAGATAGATTCTATTGAAGAAGACGATATTGTGAGCAGGGTTATCCTTCTGGAGGAATCTGCCCGCAGGGAGGATAAAAGAATTAAGAGAACAAGGAAGGCTGCGGGAAACTTTTCAGCGGCGAAGACGATAATTATGAATTCGAAAGGTTTGGACATGGAGTATTCTTCCACGGCTTGCACCGGGCATATAACAGCCGTTGCGGAAGATAAATCGAGTAGCCAGATGGGATGGGACTTTTCAGGAAGCCGTTTTCTCGACGAAGTCTCCTTTGAGGATGTGGGGAGGAATGCCGCAAGAAAGGCCTTGCAGTTACTTGGAGCAAAGAAGATTGAAGCCCTGAAGGCGAAGGTGATTCTTCACAATTCAGTGGCAGCCGATTTCCTCCGGATCTTTGCATCATCTCTTTCATCTGAATCTGTTCAGAAAGGTAAATCCCTTTTGGCCGGAAAATTGGGAAAAGAGGTGATCAGTCCGAAGATAAATATTGTTGATAGCGGCCTCCTTTCAGGCAGACTCGGGAGCAGACCAGTTGATGATGAAGGAGTTCCATCAAAGGAAAAAATCCTTATAAAAGAAGGTTTACTTCAAGGATATCTCTACAATATATACACGGCAAAGAAAGATGGTGTATCATCCACGGGCAATGCTGTCAGGGGCAGGTTCTCTGCCTTACCTTCTATTGGGATATCGAATCTCTTTGTGGAGGCTGTTTCAAAATCAGATGTTACCAGTCAGGAGAATCTTTTCAAGGCAGATAATGGAATCCTTTACATTACGGAGGCGATGGGTATACACCTGGCAAATCCCATTTCTGGTGAATTTTCCATCGGGGTGTCGGGACTTTGGATAGAAAAAGGTGAAGTTAAGTTCCCCGTGAAGGAAGCCGTTATTTCAGGTAATATCCTCGATTTTTTTGGAAAGATAGAGGCAGTGGGAAATGATACCAGGTTTTACGGCAATCTTGGAACCCCAAGTCTTCTGATTGGCCCGACTGACATAAGTGCGTAATCACAAATAATTGATCCATCCTTGAGCAAAGCATCTTCTTTTAAGAGAATTATAAGAAAATATCTCTGAAAATCATTGACAAACAATAATATTTTAGGTTACGGTTAAATAAAAGGCTCTCTTAAAGATAACCTCTGGATGAAAAGGTTTTTTAAGCAAAATGGCATTGAAACTTGCTATAGGCTGTCATAGTTACCTTCTGGGGGAGGGTTTAAAAAAGCTCTTAAAGGATGAAGAGAGTATAGATATAATCGGCATTTTCGACGAAGGTATTGACTTAAAGGATATTATAAAACTTAATCCAGACGTAATTCTTGCTGATTTCAATATCTTTCGGGGCTTTCCCGAAGACTTCGCAATAAATAATAGATTAAAAATTCTTCTTATAAGCGACAGGTCATGGCTATCTGCGGCAGATAAGCAAATCCCTGAATTGATTTCGAGAGGAGTTGTCGGTATCCTGCCTCCCAGTGCTGACTCCGCTCTCCTGAAAAAGGCAATAAGTGCTGTGTATTCGGGAGAACTCTGGATAGACCGTAAAACTGTAAAGGTTATTCTGTCATCCCGAGGTTCCTTTGAAAAGAGAGTAAATCTTACGAGGAAAGAGAGAGAGATAGTAGCGTTGATCTGTCAGGGATACAGGAACAAGGAAATTGCCCAAAAGCTCAGTATTAGCGAGCAGACGGTAAAGTCTCACTGTAACCGAATATATAAAAAGGTTGGGGTACCTGACAGACTCCAATTAGCCCTTTATACCTATAAGATATGGCCTGATTATATCTAAAGTTTTAAAACTAAAATATAGGACTATTACGTCCTTTTAGATAAAAATTTAGCCGTTAGGTTAATTTAAAAATTTTTTGAAAGTGTTTATTTTAAGAGATGTAGTCTATTAAATTTTTAAAGAAATCCTTTCCAAGGAGGCATACGATCTTAAGGCTTACATGTCCAAGATGTAACGAAGATTCGTATAGTGCTTCTGTTGAAGCTTTTTGTGCGTGCCATCATTGCGGTTTTGTCTTCAGCGGTAAGTATGGTCCGGAAAAAAGGGAGGAAAAGAGGCTCAGAAAGGAGACTTCCTTTTTATTTCCTTATAAAGGACAAAACCTCGAAGCAAGCACAATAGACTATTCGGCAAATGGAATAGGTGTGAGAATACAAGGGAATCACTCCATAACTGAAGGCGATGTAATAGATCTCACGATCGGAAATTTCTATGTCAAAGCACAGATCATATGGGTTAGCAGGAAACCTGAAGAATCTGCTGTCATGGCTGGCCTCAAAATGCTAAATTAGGTATCGAAATTTCTTGAACTTTGGTTTTAAGCATTTCTTAAAACTTCTTTCTTCAAAAATTAAAACTTTTTTGTGATTGAAAATTTTTTTAACTGTGTACATATTAGTTAAATCACAGGAGGGGAAAGAATTGACGATACTCATCACACTGAGTAACCATCTTCTTTGCGAGGCTCTATATGAACTCTTAAAAAAAGAAGGTGATGGGTATCAAGTATGTTGTGGATCTAAAGAAAAAGGCGTCTCCGAAAACGTAAAACCAAATATCCTCCTCGTAGATTTTCATAATTTAACCAAAAAGTTATTTTCTCAATATTCGGACTCAAAGATTATCCTGTTAGATACGGGCATGAGGCAGGAAGATGTTATCCTGGCCCTCCTTTCTTATAAAATCCATGGTGTGATTTCAGTCAGTACGGACCTGCGCCTTTTTAAGAAGGCCCTGAGGGTCATCAGTGAAGGGCAGATCTGGGTTGATAATGGCATTGTTAAGGCCTTTCTTCACGATATGGGAATTATGACCAAGACAGGGAAGATGAGCGGGATAACGGAAAGGGAAAGAGAGATTATAGAATATATATGTCAGGGCTATAAAAACAAGGAGATCGCCTCGCGGCTTTCTCTTAGTGAACAAACTGTTAAAGCACATCTGAACAGGATCTTCAAAAAATATAATATCTCCAGCCGTTCTCAGCTTGTGGCCATAAATTTAACTAATCAACTAACACATTTTTAGTTTTAAAACCAAAGGATATTAAAGGCCTCGGCTTCCAAAAGCCCACTCTTTCTGTTAGAATTAAAACCCAACAAGAATTAACCCAAATAATGCAGTTAAGGAAATGCAGATGTCGCCTGCATTATTCGGGTTAAGAACATTTTCATTCAACAATGGAGGGAGATATGGACTACTTTCTGACGGAAGATCAGCTGATGATAAGGGACCTTTCCAGACAGATTGCGGAGGAAAAGGTAGTCCCCGTAAGAGAGGAACTTGATGAAAAAGAGGAATTTCCTTCGGCTATAATGAAAGTACTGGCCCAATCGGACCTCTTCGGTCTCTTTGTCCCGGAGGAATACGGAGGCCTCGGAAAGGGATGTCTCGAACTATGCATTGCCGTTGAAGAGTTATCGAGGGCATGTCTAAGCGTGTCAACAACCTATGCGGCAAATGCCCTTGGCACCTTTCCGATTCTTCTTTTTGGTTCGGAAGAGCAGAAAAAGAAATATCTTCCTGATATTGCGTCAGGAAGGAGGCTTGTGGCCTTTGCTCTCACAGAAGCAAATGCAGGGAGCGATGCTGCGGGGATACAGACGACGGCAAGGCTTGAAAACAATGAATATGTACTTAACGGAACGAAGCAGTGGATAACCAATGGAGGAGAAGCAGAGATTTACACAATAATTGCTATAACTGATAAAACAAAGGGGGCAAGGGGAGCATCGGCCTTCATAGTTGAAAAGGACACACCAGGTTTTTACTTTGGGAAAAAAGAGAAAAAAATGGGTATAAGGGCATCTTCAACGAGGGAGCTCATATTTGATAGTTGCAGGATTCCCAGATATAACCTCATTGGTAGAGAAGGGTTAGGGTTTATTATAGCTATGAAAACCCTTGACAATTCGAGACCGGGTGTTGGGGCTCAGGGAGTAGGAGTAGCACAGGGCGCCTTTGAGGAAG
>JBFMEC010000015.1:0-25517 GCA_040753575.1 Nitrospirota bacterium
CACCGGCTCAAAGCTCACAGCTCCTCTGTTGCCGGCGATTTCAAGCCTGTGGAATATATATTCCTCTGTCTCTTCCTTCGTGAGGGGATATATTTGACAGCTTACGTTTATCCGCTGCCTTAATGCTCTAAGTTCCGGTTGGGCAAGAACCCTTCTCAATTCAGGTTGTCCAACAAGTATCATCTGTAAAAGTTTTGATTTGTCCGTCTCAAGATTCGAAAGAAGCCTTATTTCTTCAAGTAGATCAGGTGATAGATTCTGAGCTTCATCTATTATAAGAAAAGATTTTCTGTTTTTTTTGTATTGCTCCACAAGAAAATCTGTCAGATCCCTTAACATCTGTGTCTTGTCCTTGCCCTTTGTGTCAAGCTCAAAATCCTCGTTAATCATCGCGATTAACTGTTCTGATGTCACACGAGTATTGTTAATACGTGCAAATTTTATTTCCTCTATCAGTCTTTTCATTATGCTTCTAATGACAGTTGTCTTACCTGTTCCCGCCTGACCGGTAATAAGAATAAATCCACCGGAATTAGAAGTAATGCCATAATTTAGATATGTCAGGGCCTTTTTATGTACCTTACTCATAAAAAGAAATTCTGGATCAGGAGTAAGTTCGAAGGGTTTCTGTTTAAAGCCAAAAAAGGAGGTGTACATCCTACTCAGGTTAAGGTTAAGGTTTTCTTAACCTTCCTTTGCCTTCTTATAATATCCCTCATTCCCGTAAAGGTAATAATAGGGGTAAAGGTTTTTTGCGAGGTCCTTTGGAACATTGTTGAATACAACACCCAGGATGTTGCTTCCCTTTATCTGTGAAATCGCATGTGATGCCGCCTTTTCGGTAGTGCGCGTTGCCTGGATAACGAGAAGAATCCCATCCATGTAACTGCTCAAGGGAAGTGACTCCGATGTTGCAAGTATGGGTGGTGAATCGAAGATTATATATCTGTCTTTGTACCTGAATTTCATGTCATGAACAAGTTTTCTCATCCTTTCGGAGGACAAAAGTTCGGCTCTATTTTCGAAAGAGCTGCCTGCAGGCAGAAAAACAAGCTTTCCAATACCTGTCTTTATGAGAACATCCTGAAGTTCCACATTACCCATTAAAAAGTCACTAAGGCCGTGTCTCGCTTCAATGCCGAGATATTTATGTATTGACGGGTGTTTTAAATCAGCATCCACAAGTAGAACGGTATGATCAATTTCGTTTGCTATTACAACGGCAAGATTTATTGCCGTTATTGTTTTTCCTTCCCCTATGTCAGCGCTCGCTACCATAATAGTATTCAGAAAATCTTTCGCAGTAGTCCTGAGAATCCGTGCACGCAATTTTCTGAATTGTTCTGCCGCCGGAGAACATGGATCGGTAATACAAACCACATGCCTGTGTACAGCCTCTGGATTTACTATAGACTCTCCAATCTCAAATTCTTTAAGGCAAACCTTCTGTTCAACGGCAACCGTTTCAGTAACGGGAGCTTCCTTCATCGATTCTCTCATTTCTACAGCCTTCTCTAATGCCTCCTCTATTCGACTCACTTAGTCCTCCCTTCTTGGGTTACGGGTTAACGTGTTGCGAGTTAGATTCTTTTTTATGCAAAACACGGAACCCGAAACACGCAACTCGGAACTCATTAACGCAGAAATCACGACACATAACTAGAAATTTATTATCTTGATTCCCATATATCTCGATATAAATTCCCCTACAAACACCAGACCTATTATAAAAAGGTAAGCGCCTGAGGCCATAAATATTTTTCGATCAAATCTCTTTGCAGCGAGTTCATCAGCTTCTGTGACTATTTTCGGAATCGTGGCAAGCACTGGCAATTTGAGGTTGGCTTCAATGGCATCCTCGTCTTTAAGAGAGTGATCAAAATACTCAAGACCAAAAACTGCACCTAAACCAGAAGCTAAACCAAAAAATATCCCCATAAGTATCATCTTGACCCTATTAGGTTTAATGGGAAAAGATGGAACTCTGGCAGGTTCTACAATCCTCAGGGTTCCCCCTTTTTCAGCAAGTTCGATCTCCTCAGAAACTCTTGCAGTTTCAAGTTTCTGAAGCAGTTGATCATACATCTGCTGATAGACATTCCTGTCCCTCTGAAGCTTTGTCCACTCTTCCTGTTCTTTCGGTATACGTCCAAAACGTCTTTGTGTATCTTGTTGCAGCATTGAAAGTGCTGCCATTCTTCCCCTTACAGATGCTATCTCGGCATCAGTTCTTGCCAACTCTTCCTTTAACTGCTGATAAATAGGGTTTAAGGCTGATGTCTCGGAGCTCGAACTCTCTATGTGAGACCCTTTAGACTGAGTTATCTGTTTTTTCAATTCTTCTATTTCATTTTTGATCCTTATCACTTCAGGATAATTCTCCGTATATTTGGCCATCAAAAGCATAAGTTGATTGTTCAGATTGTTCAATCTTGTCTGAGAAGAACCCTCCCTTGTTACCAAAGCAATCGTAAGCTCCTTTTCACCGGATAACTGTTTCTGAAGGTTATCTCTTTTTCTCATGAGCTCCTTTAATCTGATTTCAGCATCTAATTCAGAACTCCGCTGGCTCTCTAACCGCGAAAGCAAGGTGGCTTCACTTTGTGGCACCGTATTGGGATTCCTCTCTTTAAACTCCCTTATCGCCCTATCAGACTCCTCGAGTTTATTTTTATATTCCAGAAGCTGACTTTTGATAAACTCATAAGCTTCAGAAATATCAGTTCTTCTCGAATGCATATTCTCATCTATATATACCGTTGAAATAGCGTTAACTAAATCAGCAACTTTTTGAGGATCTCTTCCTTTATATGAAATGCTCAATAAGTTTGGTCTATCACCTCTTATAATTACATCAAGGTTGTTCCTTAAGTTCCCTAAAAAGACTTCATAATGCACGGAGTCCATAATATGGGCATTAATATTTAGCTTTTTTATGACTTTTTCTATAAAGCTCCTGCTCGTAATCTGATTCTTAAGGTTTCCAATTCTCCCTTCGTTACCCATGGTGACTCCCACACCCTGTATCAAGGGGTTGAGAACTGAACCTCCTTCAATAGCTATAGTGGAAGTTGACTCATATGTTTTGGGCATAAGAAAGCTAAACCAGGTAAACAAAGAAAGAACTGCAAGCCCGGTAGAGAGGGCTATGTATTTCCTCCTTAGTATTATTGCTATGTAGCGCTTTATTTCAAAAGATTGTATATTCTCTTGCATAAATACCTCTTAAAAAATACTCGTTTTGACAATGATACGGTCTCCTGGTTTCAAAGACAAATCCTTGCTGATTTCACCTTTTTTCATTACATCCTTTAATCTTACCTCAATATTCTTTACCCCAACTCCTTCCTTTCTTACAACGATTACGTCATTCTGATCAGCAAATTCTGTGAAGCCCCCAGCACCTATTACGGCGTCAAGGGTAGTCATTCCTTCTTTATATTGAAGAACACTGGGTGTTTTCACAGCGCCTACAACCATAATGCGCTTTTCGAAATTATCGGGGATAAAGATTACATCGTTAGGTTTCAGTTCAACATCCTGTGATATATTGCCTTTGGCAACGAGTCTGTAGAAATCAATGTTAAGCTTTTGACCATTTCTAAGGATAAAGGCATTATCAAGATCAGCATTCTGTAAAGAACCGAGTTGCGCAAGTAATTGTAAAAGGGAGGTGTTTCTTCTCAGGGTTATTGGTCCCGGTGTTGTTGCCTTAATGCCTTCACCGAGTACGTAGACCTTGAAACTATTTACGGATGTTACTATTATACTCACTGTTGGCGCCTTAACATATTTCGTAAGACTTTTTTCAAGAATTACCTTTAGCTCCTGAGGCGTAAGCCCAGATGCCTTAACATCTCCTGCAAGAGGGACAGAAATCATACCATCAGGCCTTACTGGTACCTGAACATTTAATTCAGGGTTCCCCCAGACAGATATCTGAAGAACATCCTCATCACCGATCACATATCCCTGGTCACCGATAGCAATTGTACAGTAACAAGAAATAAAAATTGAGAGAGCAAATAATACAGAAGATTTTCTCTTCTTCATGTTTCCTCCTATCGGGCTCCTCTTCCAAAGAGCATCACTTTAATGGTCTCCATAATTATCATAAAATCTAAAAGGAGTGATATATTCTTTATATAATAAAGATCGTAGCGTAACTTTTCCCGAGCATCTTTCACAGAAGAGCCGTAAGAATAACGTATCTGGGCCCAACCTGTTATGCCCGGCTTCACAACGTGTCTTTCCGAATAATAAGGAACCAATTTTTTAAGTTTTTCGACAAACTCCGGTCGCTCAGGTCTGGGCCCAACAATACTCATATCCCCCTTCAGGACATTGTAAAATTGAGGAAATTCATCGAACCGTGTCTTTCTCAAAAATTTTCCGAATCTCGTAACTCTCGGATCTTTTTTTTGCGCCCAGATTACACCTGTTTCATTTTCTGCATTATCGTACATTGTTCTGAATTTATAAAGAATAAATTTATTTCCCTCTTTTCCGATACGCAACTGTCTAAGCAAAATTGGCCCCACTGAGTCAATTTTGATAATCAAAGCAATCAAAGGAAATAAAGGTAAAATAATTATTAACCCGACGGATGATAAGAAAATATCAATGATTCTCTTACTAAAATGTCTTAGACGAGTCAGTCTGAACCCGTCAGAAAAAATGAACCAACTTGGTGTTATTCCCTCTACAAATAACTTGCCTGTTACTTCTTCATAAAAAGAAGGGGCATCAACAACTTCGATGCCATTAAATTTGCAATTCATAACTTCTTCCAATGGGAAAACCCCCCTGCGCTCAGAGAGTGACACCACAATCTTGTCGGCCCTTTCTTTTCTTGCTGTGTCTACTAAATTATTATCTTTACCATTCACCAGAATACAGTCCATCGGAACACAAACCGACTCACTCGGTAGATTGACATATCCCGTCAGAGTATAACTATGGTTTGTCGATTTAACAATCTCACCAATTTTTTGCGCGAGTGGTCCCGTACCAAGGATCAAAACCTTCCTTGCAGAGCCAGGAAGCATAAGATAGGCTCTAAAACTGACATGCCACAAGAATTGAAATAGAGCGAAAGAGAGGACTGAAAGCAAGAGTATACCCCTTCCGAGCTTAATTACGGGAAATGCGTAATAGAGAGAAGAGAGTATAGAAGATGAAATTATAATTTCAATAAACACTCTAACAAGTACCTCTTTTTTCCCTAAATTTTTTTCTCGATCATACAGTTCAAAAAGAAACGATACAAATAATAGAACAAGTCCAAAAATTACAAATTTAGCCGCTGTAAGACCGAATATCTCTCCTCTTCCTGACACTTCACCAAGTCTCAGAGAAAAAGCTAAAAGCAGGGCAAAACTTGAAAATATAAAATCACCTGCCGGCAGAATGATTAATTTTCTCATCGTCTTAAATCTTTTTTATGAGACTCTTTCGTTCAAAAAAATTTTTATAAGATGTTATACTCACCTATTTTATTGCTATCACAATCAACCAGCTGATTCACCAGGGTTCTGAATTTCTGATAATCAATCGGCTTTATTAGACAATAGGAATTATCAAAACCTTTCAAGAGATTGATGATCTCCTTATTTATGTGGGGGGTCAGTATAATAGTTGGAAGATCAAGTTTCTTCAACGCTTCAAATAAAACTGAACCAAAGGGATAACTTGTGATTATCAAGCTAAATTCTTTATTATCGAGTTTTAATGAAAGGTTTTCGATGTCTTCGATCACCTCAACCTTATGTCCTTCAAGTTCGAGGATGGCTGAACAGACACGAGAAAATCCAACTTCATCAATTATCAATATCCTTTTCATAGAAATCTCTCCCCAAAAATATTTGATAGGTTATGGTAGTGATGAAATTAATGAATCCCTTTAAGCAGTGCTCCGCCTTCTCAGTTACATTTGTAACCGAAAAGGTTGGAAGGAAAATTATTTGAAATTGTCTCTAATCCCCGGGAAGTTCTCAGGCGTTCTCTACATCATCAGCGAAAATCTTCACGCCCACACTTCTGCCGAGAAGATTTATATTAACCAGAAATGTATACCGATCTTCTTTTTTATACAGAATTCCTTCAGCTCCTTTTATGGGTCCTCTCTTCACCCTGACCCATGTTCCTTCTTTGAGATGGGGATAGACATCAAGATCTTTCCCGCTATCAATCAGAAGCCTTAAAGAATCTATTTCTTCTGTCGGGACAGCCGTGGGATGACCTGGCTTCGCTGTGACGAAGTTTACCGCCCCTCTTGTCTTAAGAACATTGATAACCTCTTCGGGATTGGGGAGAATATGGACGAAAAGATAACCAGGGAAAAGCGGGAAGTCGATGAGCTTTCTCCTGTCCTTCCATTGTCTCAATTTTTTTACAGATGGCAGGAAGGTCTCAATTCCTTTTTTCCGCAATTCACCATCGGTTGAGAATTCATGCCTTGATTTAACATATAAAGCAAACCAATCCATTTAAAATTACTACCTCTCTTTTCAAAAGCAATGACCATACCAGAAGCAAATATGATAAACTACTTTAAGTTATAGTAGTAATGCATTGAAAAATATAAAAATTTTTTGAATGCAAGTGCTTTCTTGTCAGGCATTTTCTTATTAATATTGTCAGTCTTTGTCCTACAAAAATTAAAATTCATTTCCTGGAAAATTTAACTTATAAAGATTTTTCAGAATAATTTCTTAATAGATTTGCGATTTTAAGAAAATTCTTTAGAAGAATAATGAAGGGGAATACATTTATGGCTGTGACTTAGTAACCTGACTGTACCCCATGGAGACAAGCTTTTCACGTTGATGTACCCATTAGATACACTTTAGAGAAGCTGGAATTCCTTCAGCCTCTTATAGAGAGCCTTTCTCGATATGCCGACCATTTTTGCAGCCTTTGATTTATTGCCGCTACACTCATTAAGAGCATCTTTTATCGCCTTCATCTCAAGGTCTTTCAGGGTCATTTTTGAAAAGGGATCCGTTTTAATATTAAGGGACAAAAATTCATCGGGCAAATCCTGAAGCGTAATTGAATCTCCCTTTGCCAGAACAATCGCCCTTTCTATCACATTCTTAAGTTCTCTGATATTTCCGGGCCAATTATAGCTCATGAAGATTTTTATTACTTCATCCGAGACAGTCAAAGCCTTTCCCTCCCTGATACAGAATTCTTTAACAAATTCTGATACCAGAAGCGAGATATCCGCAATCCTCTCTCTCAAAGGCGGTAAATTTAGCTGTATCACATTAATCCTGTAAATAAGGTCTTCCCTGAAATTTCCAGACTTCACCGCCTCTTTCAGGTAGCGATTTGTGGAAGATATCAGACGAAAGTTTACCTTCACCTTCTTATTGCTTCCAAGAGGCTCAATCTCATTTTCCTGGAGAACGCGCAGAAGTTTTGCCTGAAGGGAAAGTTCAAGTTCGCTAATCTCATCGAGGAAAAGTATACCGCCGGAGGCTTCTTCAATCTTTCCAATCCTTCTTGAAATGGCACCCGTGAAGGCCCCTTTTTCGAAACCGAAAAGTTCTGACTCCATTAGTTCCCTTGGAATGGCAGCACAGTTTACCGCAACAAAAGGCTTTTCTCTTCTCGTGCTGTTATAATGCAGTGCCCTTGCTACTAACTCCTTTCCGGTACCCGTTTCTCCATAAATTAGAACACTGCTTGCCGAATCCTTTATTGCATCAATAGTTTCGAGTATCTTAAGCATTCGCGGCGTACTGCCTATAATATGAGTCGGCATCTTATCATCGGAAAGTTTCTTTCTCAGGATTTCGAGCTCTCTCTTTAAAGATCTCTGTTCTATAGCCTTTGCTACGATACTCTTGAGTTTGAGATAGTCGGGCGGCTTAATAAAATAATAGAAGGCTCCCCGGGTCATCGCATAGACGGCAGAATCAACCGTTCCATAAGCTGTAAGAAAGATAACAGGAATGTCAGAATGGTTTTCAACGATATACTCAAATAGCTGCATCCCGTCTCGATTTGGCATTCTCAGGTCGGTGATAACAACATCAACATCTTCTTTGGAGACTATTTTGATAGCCTTTTCAGCATTTGGAGCATCAATGACACCGCAACCAGCATCAGAGAGAATAGCGGAGAGCACCTTTACAGCATTCGGCTCGTCATCAACAATCAAAACCCTTCCTCTGTTGCTGTCACCCATTTTGTGACCTAATCTTTCTTAACAGGAAGATATAACCTTACAGTAGTTCCCGAGCCTTTCTTACTTTTTATCTCCAGATGTCCACCGTAGAATTGAAGAATTTCGCGAGTTATAAACAATCCAAAACCCTTTCCCTTGTTCCTGGAAGGCACTGTTAATTCCTCATTCTTGCCCTTTTCCATTCCGGAGCCTGTGTCTACTATCTCTATTTTAGCAAATTCAGTACCAGATCGCCTCTCAGATTCGGTTTTCACAGTCAATTGGCCACCCGACGACATAGCTTCTATTGCATTGTTTATAACATTCAGAATTGCCTGCTCAAGTTGAAAGGTGTTTATCATTACGGCTGGGATATCACCGTATTGGTAAACAGATTTTATGTTGCAGGTTCGTGCTTGAAGGGAAGTATATATTTCTATCTTTTTCAGCAATGAGTTTACATCTGTCTCACTTAATCTAGCCTCTATTACGGAGGTACTAAGGAATCTTGAGACAAAATTATCGAGGCGCGAGATCTCCTCTTCCATAATTGTAGTAAATTCAATTAGTGTTGGCTCATTAACATATCTCTGTCTTATATATATGACAGCACCTTTTATGGCATTTAGAGGATTCCTCACACCATGTGCAAAGGTCGAAGCAATTCTACCAATATCAATAAGCCTTTGCGAATTCTGAAGTTTCTTAGCAAGAGCACAGGTCGAATAAGGATAAATGTCGACTTTCACCCTCTTAGCCTCAGGGGACTCAGTCTTTTCAAGATTTATTTTTATATCTGCTCTTATCTGATCACTAAGGCAATTAAAACAATAATCCTTTAAGGTTAGCGGTCTATTCTCCTTTAGAGAGATCGCTATTGCATCTTTATCGTCAATGAATATCCTTGGAAGGACTTCATAATATTTCTTGCCCAGAACGGAAGAGGAGGTTTTTCCAGTGTATTCGGCTATCCTCTTTCCCCAAAAATTAATTCGCAATTTGTTATCGATATAAAAACTGTATGAATGTTTCATTTTTTCTTTTCAAGATAAGATCTTGAAAGCTTTCCTTCTATCTTTTCCGGTGTTAGTTTTTTTTACCATTTCGCCTCGTCTCAAGTTTATTAAATAAAATTATTTAAATTTCATTAAAATTATAACAAAAGTTAAAGATAATATTGACTTATTTTTATTCTCCTTCCTTCCAGCGTCTGAAGAGGTCATTCTCTATTTGTAAGTAGTCGAGAACTTTTCCAACGACAAAATTTACAATATCTTCAATATGTTTTGGATGGCTATAGAAGGCAGGCATTGCAGGTATAATCTTCACACCCGTTTCGGAAAGGGAAAGCATATTTCTGAGATGTATTGTATTTAAAGGTGTCTCCCTCGGAACCACCACAAGAGTTCTGCCCTCTTTTATCATCACATCTGCTGCTCTTTCAACAAGATTATTCGCATAGCCATGAACGATACCGGAAATGGTCTTCATGGAACATGGCATTATTACCATGGCATCAATCTTAACTGAACCACTTGAAATGGGCGCAGAAAGATTCTCCTCACCAAAGTAAGAAAGATGAGCTTTTTTCGGTCTGAGTTCTCTTTTTATTTTTCTCTCCACCATGTCTTCAGGTCCCTGCCAGTCATAACCTACCTCTTCCTTCAATATAAAAGCGCCTTCTTTAGTTATGATCAGATATACCTTATGACCCAGATTGAGAAGGTATTGGAGGAGCCTGACTCCATAGATACTACCGCTTGCTCCGGTTATGGCTAAGGTATATACACCCATTTAAATCCCATATTCTTTCCATCTTTTATCTACAAGCATCTTTATTTCTTCTGACATGACAATGTCCTCTGGCCATTCCCTTGTGAAACCTTCTGATTTCCATTTCTTTGTAGCATCGATCCCGATCTTCCCTCCATAAGCAGGAATATCGGAAGCATGTTCAAGAACGTCAAGAGGTCCTTCCACAATAACTATATCTCTTTTGGGATCAACATTATTACCAATTCTCCAGACAACCTCACCGGGATTCTGCACATCCACCCATTTATCGAAGATAACAATCATCTTGGTAAAACTCATCTGTCCCATCCCCCAGAGGGCATACATTACACGCCTTGCATGACCCGGATAACGTTTATCTATTGAGACAATCGCAATGTTGTGAAATACACCTTCCACGGGAAGATTCATGTCAACGATTTCAGGCAATTGTTTCCTGAGGAGAGGTAAAAAAATCCTTTCCGTTGCTTTTGCGATATAACAGTCTTCCATTGGTGGTTTTCCAACGACTGTTGCAGGATAAATTGCGTCCCTGCGGTGCGTAATACAGTAGATATGAAATACCGGAAATTCATCTTCCAATGAGTAATAACCTGTATGATCTCCAAAGGGCCCTTCAACTCTTCTTTCAAAGGGTTCACAGTAACCTTCGAGAACTATCTCCGAATTTGCTGGAATTTCATGGTCAACGGTCTCGCATTTTACTAATTCAACAGGGGACTTTTTCAAAAATCCTGCGAAGAGCATCTCATCAACACCTTCAGGTAAGGGGGCAGTAGATGCATACATTACAGCTGGATCTGCTCCTATTGCGACGGCGACCTCGAGCCTCTTACCGAGTCTCTCTGCATTTCTATAATGTCTGGCGGCATCTTTATGAACATGCCAGTGCATTCCTGTTGTTCTCTCATCATAGACTTGCATCCTGTACATCCCGCAGTTGCGAGCACCCGTTTCAGGATCTTTTGTAAATACCATTGGAAGCGTGATGAACCTTCCCCCATCTTCAGGCCAACTCTTTAATATTGGGAAGATGTTTAGTGAAGGATTGTCCTTGATAATAACCTCCTTACAGGGGCCTGAACTAACATATTTGGGAAGAAAGTCTGCTAACCTCTTTAATTTTGGTAGAGCTTTAAGTTTTTCTATAAGGTTTGTGGGAATCTCAGGTTCGAGAAACTCCAGCATCCTCGCCCCGATTTCATCGATGCTTTCTACCTCAAGGGCAAGCCTCATCCTTTCATAGGAACCAAACAAGTTTACAATGCACGGGATCTTAGAGCCTTTGGGATTTTCAAAAAAAAGTGCAGGACCACCTTCCTTGACAATCCTGTCATTTATCTCTGATATCTCAAGGGCCGGGTCAACCTCAGCTTTAATGCGTTTAAGAAGCTTTTTATCCTCCAGTAATCTTATGAAATCTCTGAGGTCCTTATATGCCATAAGACTCCCTAAAGTGAGATTTGATTTATATTAACACAGCGAATCTTGAGTTTTAAAAGCCTTTTTTGGCCTACTATTCGATTGATTGACAGAAAATTCCCGTTGAGTTACTCTAAAGCGGGGCTAGCCATGAAAGGAAAAATATTAGGAGCCTTCGAAGAAAGCATCGAGGTCAAAAAGAAATTTGCCGAAGAGAATGTTGATACAATCATGGAAGTAGCAAAGATTATTTCCGATGCCTTTAATTATGGAAAAAAATTGATCCTCTTCGGGAATGGCGGAAGTGCAACTGACGCTTCTCATATCGCAGCAGAGTTTATTAACAGGTTTAAGAAAGATCGTCCAAGTCTTCCGGCAATAGCACTTAATACTGATATGGCAGTGATCACCTCTATTGCCAATGATTATGACTACTCCGAAATCTTCGCAAAGCAGCTCAAATCCCTTGCAGATGAAGGGGATGTGGTTATTGCCATAAGTACGAGCGGAAATTCACCTAATATTCTGAAGGCGATAGAGGTTGCAAAGAAGAAGAGACTAACCTCTATCGCCTTTACTGGCATCAGGGGAGACAAGTTGGCATCGAAGGCGACTTACTCGTTCATCGTCCCATCCGACAACACCCCCCGGATTCAGGAAACCCATATAACCTTAGGACATGTCCTCTGCCAGATGGTGGAGGAGATACTCTTTGAGGCACCGAGAAAAAAATAGCCCTCAGCTAACAGCCTCCGTAAGCGGTGAGGCGAGAATCCTTGGTATTGATCCGGGCAGCATCTCTTGTGGTTATGGATTAGTAGAAACGGCTTCTTCTCCTGTTTATATTTCATCAGGGAGAATAGCCTTATCAAAAAATCCGTTGCACCTCAGATTGAAAGAGCTACACGATACACTTATTGACATCATCAGAGAATATAAACCGCTGGAGATGGTAGTGGAACGTATATTTTTTTCAAAAAGTGTGAGGGCTGCATTGGGCCTAGGCCAGGTGAGAGGAATTGTATTTCTTGCCGCTGCCTCTGAGGGTGTGAATGTGCACGAATATAGTGCTCTTGATGTGAAAAAAGCTATTACTGGCTATGGAAAGGCTGAAAAGAGGCAAGTTCAGGAAATGGTAATGAGAATCCTGAATCTAAATCCTCAAATGTGGAATCTCACTGAAGATAGTGCGGACGCCCTAGCCTTAGCCTTATGTCATTTGAATAATTTGAAATTTCGAGAGGCAATTCATAAGTATGAGTAAAAAAGTATTTACACCGTTACTTATCTCAAACAGTGCATAAACTTCATTCAATTGTGGGCAGATATGCTGAAAAAGGCTTGTGGCAACACCTTAGAGCCGAACAAACTGGCCTGCCAGCCTTTTGCCAGAATGCACAAACTGTGAAATTTGCAGTCATGTGTATCACAAATAGAATCATGTTGCATTGCAAGGGTTTTTCAGCATGTCTGCCCATGCTTTCTGCAACTGATGGGTTATTTCTAAAACCTGGAGTCACTTTGTACTCGTCACCTGTCACGAATTATGATTGGTTCGTTAAGAGGAAAGTTAATTAATAAAAACCCTGACCACATTATTGTGGAGGTAGGCGGTGTAGGGTACCAGGTAAACGTACCTTTAAATACTCTTTCCGTCTTTCCTGAAGAGGGGAATGAAATCTTCCTGCATGTCTATACCCATGTACGGGAGGATTCACTTCAACTATATGGCTTCACAGAAGAAGATGAAAAGAGAATATTCACCACGCTGCTTGGTATAACGGGTATAGGACCTAAAATGGCATTAAACATACTTTCTGGAATTTCTCACGATGAACTTTTACATGCCATAGAGACCGAAGATGTTGCAATGCTCTGCAGAATACCGGGGCTTGGGAAAAAGACCGCCCACAGGCTGATACTTGAACTGAAGGAGAAACTTCCTTCACCAAAAGAAAAGAGAGACAGGTTCTTTGAGGATACCCTTTCTGCACTCATAAACCTCGGATATAAGAAATCGATTGCAAAGGAGTCATTGGAAAAGGCTTATAAAAAAGGTTACAATGACATCGAAGGGCTTCTCAAGGAGGCATTAAAATATCTGACAGGAAATTTGAGTGAAAAAAGTTGATGAGTCGATAGGACCTGTCTCTTCAGCCCTGAGCGGAGATGATCTCGGTTACGAACTTACATTAAGGCCAAGGGCCTTTGATGAATTCATCGGCCAAGAAAAGATTAAAGAGAATCTTAAAATATTTATAGAGGCTACAGGCAAAAGAAAAGAGCCTCTTGATCATGTTCTTTTCTGCGGACCACCTGGACTTGGAAAGACAACCCTTGCTCATATTATAGCAACGGAATTAAGGGTGAATATAAAAACCACGTCGGGTCCGGTACTCGAAAGACCCGGTGACCTTGCCGCTATTCTCACCAATCTCTCTGAAATGGACACACTCTTTATAGATGAAATACACAGATTGCCAAGGATAGTGGAAGAGATTCTTTATCCGGCAATGGAAGATTTTCAGCTCGATATAATCATAGGTCAGGGGCCAGGCGCAAGAACTCTGAAACTGAACCTTCCAAAATTTACATTGATAGGTGCTACGACAAGAACAGGCCTTCTTACCTCTCCCTTAAGGGAAAGATTTGGCGTGATAAATCGGCTTGAATTCTATCCTCCCGAAGACCTCAAAAAGATAGTTCTCCGTTCATCGAAGATACTCAGGACTGAAATCGAAGAAGATGCCGCCTACGAAATTGCCAGCCGTTCAAGAGGAACTCCAAGGATTGCCAACAGGCTTCTCCGAAGGATAAGAGATTTTGCCCAGGTTAAGGGAGAAGGGAAGATCAATTTAGAAATAACAAGAAGTTCATTGCAATCTCTGGATGTCGATGCAAGAGGTCTTGACGAAATGGATAGAAAACTTCTTTCGACAATTATAGAAAAGTACAACGGTGGGCCTGTGGGTATAGAAACTATTGCCGCATCCTTGAGGGAAGACAAGGAGACCATCGAAGACGTTTATGAACCTTATCTCTTACAGGAAGGATTAATTGAAAGAACTTCTCGCGGAAGAGTAGCAACCAAACATGCCTATGAACACCTTGGCGTAAACATTCCGAAAGGATTATTTTAATTCATGAAGCTTCTAATGCATATCTGCTGCGCAAACTGTAGCTTATATCCACTGAAGACCCTCTTCTCAAAAGGCATTGATATTAAAGGTCTCTGGCTCAATCCTAATATCCATCCCTACACAGAATATAAAAACCGTCTTGAAGCGGTCAGAATTTTACAGAAACTCTGGGACCTTGATATCGAATATATTGACGACTACGGTCTGAAGAAATTCTTGAGGACAGTGGTAAACAGAGAAGATGATCGATGTCTCCTGTGCTACTCTATGAGGCTTGAAGAAACCGCAAAGACCGCAAAAAAATTGGGTCTTGACGGTTTTACAACTTCGCTCCTTGTAAGTCCATATCAGAAATTTGATATGATCTTAAACGTCGGAGTAGAGATGGGTAAGAAATATTCTATTCCTTTTTACTGTGAGGACTTCAGACCTGGCTGGAAAGAAAGTATGAGTCTTTCTAAGGGAATCGGGCTTTACAGACAGAAGTACTGTGGATGCATATATTCTGAGATGGAAAGATACCTTAAGAATAAAATAACCAATAATCAAATCACGATAACCAAACAATGAGAATGATGGAGTCTGGTTATTTAACATAAATGCCCGATGGTATTCAGTATATAGGCAAGTTTCTTTTAATTCTGGGGATAATAGTGGCTACCATGGGAGGACTTCTTTTACTTACCGGGAAAATCCCCTGGATCGGCAGACTTCCCGGAGACATTATAATTCAGAGAAAAAATTTCATTTTTTATTTTCCCTTAGCCACAAGCATACTTTTGAGCATAGTATTGACACTTTTATTAACACTTTTTTTCTGGATAAGAAGGAGGTGAAGAAGTGAGAATAATATGTACCTTACTTATAACACTGTCTATGTTGATACATACTTTTGGCAGCGTTAATGCTGACGACACAATAAAAGTTCTTATCCTTAACGACGTATTTTCCAGAATCCCTTCAAAGGGTGAGAAAACAGAAAGGCTTGGCAGTATGAACGGATATCTTCTTGTATCGGGCTCTGCCTATGGCGGCAATATCGAGGTATTGAAAGGCAAAGACGGACTCTATCTGATAAATGAAATTCCAGTCGAAGATTATGTCAAGTATGTTGTCACTGCAGAGGTCGGTTCAGATTGGGAGAGGGAGGCTCTGAAGGCACAGGCCGTCATATCAAGGACTTATGCAGTTTATCAAAAAAGCATAAATGGAGATTCTCCTTACCACATTACTTCCTCCGTACTCCATCAGGCTTACAAAGGCAATAATTCAGATTCAAGGATAGCACATGCTGTCTCGGAAACAGCCGGAGAGATACTCACTTACGATGATAAACCAGTGGAAGCCCTCTATCATTCGACCTGTGGAGGCAGGACAGAGAACCCCGAGGATGTCTTTGGGAAGAGTTATCCCTATCTCAGATCAGTCGAATCCAACTGTGAAATATCCCCTTATTGGATCTGGGAGAAAAAGATTCCTCTGACAGAGATCGAACAGGCATTGAACCTTCCGAGGATTAAAGAAATATCAATAAAATCTTATACAGCTACAAATAGAGTTAAGGAACTCGAAGTAATCAGTGAATCCGGAACAACCAGGATAAATGGAACAGATTTGAGAAAATCCCTGGGATGGAATCGTCTTCCAAGCACAAATTTTACCTTAGTTCCCAATGGCGATTCCATAATATTTAAAGGAAAGGGTTACGGTCATGGTGTAGGGCTCTGTCAATGGAGCTCCCTTCAGATGGCCCGCGAAGGGAAAAATTACAAAGAAATTCTATCTTTCTTCTACCCGGGAACGACAATCCAATTGTATGAAGGTCGCTGATTTTGACTTTTTTCTTCCTGAAGACCTTATCGCCAAGAGACCTTTAGAAAGAAGAGACTGCTCAAGGCTCCTTGTACTCCATAAAGACGGCACAATTGAGCACAAAAGTTTTCTTGATCTTGCGTCCTATCTTGGTGCAGGAGATATGCTTCTCCTTAACAACACGAAGGTCTTTCCTGCAAGGCTGAGAGGATATAAACCGACCGGGGGCAGACTTGATATCATTCTTGTGAAGGAAAAGGAAAATGATCTGTGGAAAATTCTTTCAAAGGGAAATTTCACAGGAACGCTCAAGATTTCGGAAGAGATGCGGGCCGAGATTTATGAAGGAAAAACAGCATCCTTCAAATGTTCTGGGGATTTCAGAGAATTGATCTGGAAGCATGGCTTCATGCCTCTGCCTCCTTATATAAAGCGCAGACCTGATGATTCAGATAAGGAGAGATATCAAACTGTCTATGCGAAAAAGGAGGGCTCCATAGCTGCTCCTACGGCAGGCCTTCACTTCACCGACAAATTGCTGGAGGAGATTACCTCAAAGGGGACAAAAATCCGGGAATTAACATTGCACATAGGCACAGGCACATTTAGACCGATAAGGACAGAAGATGTTGAAGAACATTCGATGGATCTGGAGTATTTCGAGATTGATAGAAGTCTAATCGAAGAAATAAAGAAGGTTAAGGCCTCAGGCAAAAGGGTAATCTCCGTGGGAACTACTACGGCTAGGGCAATAGAAGGTTATCTCAGTAGTCGGTGGTCATCGGTCAAAGAAAAAGGGTCAAGGAGTCAAGGGGTCAAGGAGTCAAGCGAAAAAATAAATCATTCACTCGAACCCTTGAATCCTGGAACCCTCGGATCCTTTCGGTCTCTTGCCTATCAGAATAACGGTTCCATATACGGATATACAGACATCTTCATCTATCCCGGTTACGAATTCAGGGCTCTTACCTCACTTATTACTAATTTCCACCTCCCGAAATCCACCCCCTGATGTTAACCTCAGCCCTCTGTGGTTGGGAAAAATTGTCGAGGGCATACAAGGAGGCTATCCTCAGAAAATATAGATTTTTCTCCTATGGCGATGCTATGCTAATTTTATGAGAAGGACTGTTTTCAAAGAAAAATCATCCATATTTCTTATCGGAAAAGGTTTTATTATAGCGGCAATTGTTGCCATATCGTCACTCAGTCTTACACTCGGTTATTTTGTAGGGAAAAGCAGCACGAAAGTGAAGTCTGATGTCAAACCTTTCCAGAGTCCTGTTCCGGTTGCTTCTACTCAACAGGTTCAACAGGTTGCTCCCGCGTCTGCAAACCAAGTTCCTGAAACAACGTCAGAGAAAACCCAGGGCGAGGTAGGAGCCACCGATTCCCAGCAATCCCAGAAACCAAAAAAGATTATCTATACAGTTCAGGTCTCTGCCTTCAAAGACTCTTCTGAGGCAGAAGCTTTAAGGGAAAGGCTTGACAAAAAAGGATATAAGCCCTATGTGACTCTTTCGGAAACTAAAAATGAAAGGCTTTATAAGGTCAGGATAGGCGAATTCAGTACCAGGAGAGATGCTGAGGCACTTTCTGTTAAAATAAAAAAGGCGGAAGGACTTCCGACATTTGTAACTTTTAAAACAGAATAAGAGGACGAAACTTACGGTAACATTAGAGATCGAACTTGATAGCGAAAAGGAGTCTAACCTTCTTTATGGCGGACTTGACAAGAATCTGAAAGTAATAGAAGAAACCCTTCATATCACAGCCTCTCACAGAGGAAATAGAATATTTCTCCAGGGCGATAATAGATCAGTAGAAAAGGCAGAGAAACTCATAAAGGATATTCGATCAATAAGCTCAAGCGGTTATAACTTAAGCCCTGAAGACATTCGTTATGCAATTAGTTCAACTTCTGAAGAGGAATATACATCGGTAAAAGACCTCTTTCTGAACAATATCCCTGTATCCTCAAAAAAGAGGTTCATAATACCGAAAACAGAGACTCAGAGAAAATATATTGATGTCATTAAGAATTATGACATAGTCATAGGCATAGGTCCTGCTGGCACGGGTAAAACCTATCTTGCCATGGCCATGGCTATAAATTCATTCCTTAAAAAGCAGACAAACCGGATTGTTCTGGCAAGACCGGCCATTGAAGCGGGCGAAAAACTCGGTTTTCTGCCGGGTGATATATACGAGAAAGTTAACCCTTATCTTAGACCTCTATACGATGCGCTCTTTGACATGATGGAGGCAGAAAGGGCCAGCAGGCTTATAGAGCGAGGAGTGATTGAGATTGCACCCCTCGCTTTCATGCGCGGCCGAACTCTAAACGATTCCTTTGTCATACTTGATGAGGCACAGAATACAACTTCAGAACAGATGAAGATGTACCTCACAAGGCTTGGGTTCAATTCAAAGACGGTGATTACGGGTGACATAACACAGATAGACCTTCCTCCGGGAAAGACATCAGGCTTGATAGAGGCTGAAAAGATCCTGAAAGATATTGAGGGTATAAAATTCATCTATTTTTCTGAAAGGGATGTTGTCAGACACAAGCTCGTTCAAGAGATTGTGAGGGCATATGAAAGATATGAAAAACGGAATCACCAGGAGTGACGTTAAAAGAGGGATTCCTCAGGCCAGGCAAAAAGCCGCTTCTTACTTCAGCAGGCAGGATCTTCGTAGAATAGCAATACTGCTTCTCTTCGGGTTAATCTCTGCACTCTCCATCCTGGAAAGACCGAGCATAGAGCAACTCGCCGGCGGGTCTCTCATTGCGAGTGTACTGCTCTTCATTCTTTACCGGGATATCATGCGCTACAAACCTGCCTACATTAAAAAATACAGCATGTTGCTGCTTCTCGGACTTATTCTCGTAAGTACCTTTTTAATAGTAAGACTCTATAGTTATCTCCTTTTTAGTCTTTCCAAGGGCATTGGTTTCATTCCGGTAGAAGGTAATGAATTCGGAATTCCCCTCCCTGCAGGAGTGATGCTCGTGGCCCTTCTTTTTGACTTTCATACTGCCATCACCTTCTCATTTATCGTTAGTATTCTAACAGGTCTCTGGCTTCAGGATGCTTCCTTTACCTTTTATGCCTTTGTCGGAAGTTTGACGGCAGCCTTCAGTGTTATAAGATGCAAAAAGCGGTCTGCACTCATCCTGGGAGGACTTTATGTAAGTGTAGTAAATATTCTCGCTGTGATAATAATATCTCTGTTTGATGGTGGCCTTTTTACATTGAAGACACTATCTTCAATGACTTTTGCTGCCTTTGCGGGTGTGAGTGTCTCTGCAATTGTTTCTATATTATTACCTTTTATCGAATATTCCTTTAATGTCACAACTGACATAAGCCTTCTGGAACTTCTCGATCTTAACCAGCCAGTAATGAGAAACCTTATGATTGCAGCACCGGGCACTTACCATCATAGCGTCATCGTCGGAAATCTTGTAGAATCTGCAGCTGAGGCAGTTGGCGTGAACTCCCTTCTTGGCAGGGTAAGCGCCTATTATCATGATATCGGTAAGATTAAAATGCCTGATTATTTCATAGAAAATCAGAGCGGCTCTGTGAGCAAACATGAAAGATTAACCTCCCATATGAGTAGTATGATAATAATCAACCACGTTAAGGAGGGAGTTGAAATAGCAAAGCAGAACAAACTTCCTCAATCAATTATCGATATTATTCAGCAGCATCACGGCACAACTCTGATAAATTATTTTTACCAGAAAGCCAAGGAGCAGGGCACTGAGACTTCGCTCGCCGAGGAAGATTACAGATATCCCGGACCAAAACCGCAGACCAGAGTGGCAGCACTCGTAATGATGGCCGACGAAGTCGAGGCAGCTTCACGGGTTCTCAAAGACCCCACACCTTCAAGGATTGCATCCCTTGTTGATAAGGTAATAAATCGCATATTTCTTGAAGGAGAAATGGATGAATGCGAGCTTACTTTAAAGGATATCCATGAAGTGAAGAAGCGTTTTACTTATATACTTACAGGTATATTTCATAAGAGGGTGGATTATCCAGGATTTTATTTTGCCGATGGTCTATATAAAGAACCAGCAAAGGAAAATAAAGGTAAATCAACGGAGAATAGAAAGATATCTAAAGAAGGCTCTCCGTCTACTCACTCTTAATCAGGCCGAGGTCAGCATTGTCTTAGTCAATGACCGAAGGATGAGGTCAATAAACCGTCAGTTTCGTGGTATAGATAAAACCACAAATGTGATTTCCTTCCCGCAATATAATCCAGAAGAGATGAGAAACATTTTAAAATTTCAGCCTTCAGATCGATTTTTGCTGGGCGACATCGTTATCAATCTCTCCATGATTCAAAAAGAGGCAGTCGAACATGGTCTGACCTTCGATGAAGAATTAAGGGAAATGATGATACATGGTCTTCTTCATCTTATAGGTTATGATCATGAAAAAAGCAGTTACGGGAGAAGAAAGATGCAGAAAAAAGAGCTTGAGCTCCTCAGTCTTACTTAAGGTCTATCAATCTTGAGTCTATACTTTATTTCCTGCCTGATAAACGTCTCTAATGTAGCATCTAAATAAGATTTCTTACAATCAACGTCATCAATGTTTCCATCTCTGAGTAATTTCATATATCTGCATCCACCAAAGCACAGAGGCAGGTATTCACAGTTAAGGCATTCCTCTCTTTTCCAGAGGTCAAGGTTATAGGACTTGCTGTAATCCTTTATGCCTCTCCTTAAGTCACCAACCCCAAGACCTTCCCAGCCTATAAGACCAGGGCATTTATATATTGTGCCATCAAAGTTTACAACAATCTCGTCATGATATTCTATCATGCATGGAGACGGCGCTACCTTTGGGGTATTAAAACCTTTCTTCAGTATCTCCTCCCTCAAAAACAGGCTTGCCTCAAAGAGCCATGGTTCATTTATGGATTCACATCCCTCTCTGAAATCAGGAAGGGCGAACTTCCCCCCTGTCTTTGCTACAGGATCAAACTTAACAATAGAGATTTTATCAGGAGTGAGACCCTCATCAAGAAGATAATCGAGGAGGCCGGGAAAGTCCCTGTAGTTCTCAGATGTGTAATTGCCACCTACCTGAATCTTGAGAATTTCACAGGTATCCTTGATATTCTTGATGATTACATCAAAGGTACCTGTACCTGATTTGAAGGGCCTGAACCTGTCGTGGTTTTCCATCGGGCCATCTATAGTTATCTTTGCACCTTTTAGACCAAGTGGTGCAAGCTCTTCTGCCTTATTCTCTGTAAGGAGTGTCCCATTTGTAACAAGGTTAAAGGTATATTTTAGACCTCTCTCTTCGGCAGCTATCTTCAATTCTTTAGAAATATACTTGATGAGCTCAAAACTGAGGAGTGGCTCTCCTCCGTAGAAATTAACATGAACAGTCTTTCCAGCGGCAAAATGCCTTCCTGCAAAATTAATCAGGAGGTCTGCTGTCTCTAAAGACATGTAGAACTTTCCTTTCATTCTTCCCTCATAACAGTATCTACAGGCGAGGTTACAGTCGAGGTTCGTGACTACCAGGGCATTGAATTTCTTTCTTCTCTTATTAACCTCATTGAAAAGTCCGAGCATTTCTTTCTTTTCTTCATTTACATCCTGTACCAGAAAGCCGAGGCGGTGGAGAGTTTCTTCTTCAGAGGAGGAAAGATTCCCATCTTCAATTGATTTCAGGACAGATTCATGAAGAAGGATAATTGATGCCCTCTTTGTAGAAAAGAGCAAAAGATAACCCCATCTCTCTCTATGAGGGTATATCTTGATGTAATTGGAGAGTTGCATTAAAAAATGAAGGGAGAAGTCCTCCCTTCATAATCAATATTAATGACTACTTTGTAGTTTCTATTTATCCCATAAGTGGCAAAAAAGATCCAGCGCAGCAGGCTTCAGGGATAATGAATGGCTCTTCGATACCGGTGTCAAGTATTATGATATTCTTTCTTTCCATCTCAACCTCCCCTATTTTGATTACACCCCCAAAGGAGATGTTTTGAAAGAATACTATTACAAAAAATTATGTAAGTCAATTAAAAAATTCATATAGTTAAAATCTAAGCCTGACTCCTCCCTCTACCCATCTCCTTGGATTTTTGAATGCTCCATAGAGATACTGCGAGCCATTAAAGATATTATGGGCAGTAAAGAATGCCTCAACAGCCCTGTTATCCCTTCTAAAAACCTCTTTTATGAGACTGAGATCCCAGATGAAGGAGCTATATTTTCCTTTATTAAAGAATTCAGCATTCCACCATATATAATGACCCTTCAATGATGCCCTAAAAGATTTACAGTAATTATACTGGATGCCTACGTCATAGGTATATCTTGCAATGTTTTGTATTCTCTCTCCTGTATCTCTATCCTTTGCATCCACGAAGGCAAAGCCTGCAAGGAAGGATATGTTATAAACAGGAATTGTCTTTATCTCCAGCTCTATACCCTGTCTCCTCTGTTTTTCCTTATTAATCTGTGTAAATAAACTGCCAGGCAACTCCTTCTTAGAGATGGCATCCCATATATCATGTCTGAATAGAGTTGTTTTGACCCAAAGGTATTTGATGGCAGTAGATTCTATGCCTGCCTGATAGGACCAGACCTTCTCAACCTCAAGGTCGGGATTAGTCAGGTAGAAAAAGCCTGTTCCGAAAGTATAAGAAAGAGGTGGGATACTGAAACCTCTTGCTGCATAGGCCCTCAAGATAGTCTTTTCAGTAAGTTTATATGTAATTCCGAGGCTCGGGCTGAGAAATTCTCCATTTGTGTTTGTGTGGTCATACCTGATACCAGGGGTAAAGGAAAACTTGTTGATTGCTATGGTATCATTTGCAAAGACAGCCCATTTTTTAAGGTCCTGCCTTCTGCCTGTGATAACATTTGATTTTAATTCTCCATCATCAAGATCAGCACCGAGGACCAAAGTATGTATTCCATGTCTACATGTAAGCTTTGCACTTCCACCGTTTCCTTTATCATGAAAGGTATTCATTGCCAATTCTGCACCTGTGCTTAGCTGATTCAGAAAATGTTCTACATTCTGCCTTGATGTCCTGAGAGAAAGTTCAAAATCTGCTTCATCATTTATTGAATAGTTTAGTGAGAGTGTAGAGAAAAGATACTCAAAATTATTTCTGAATGAAAAGTCGAGATACTCACCCATCCCCCTATTCCCCTTATTGTACCCAAAGGTGAAGAGAAAGCTTGCCCTTCCTGTCATATCCCACTTCAATTTCATGTAGAGGTTATTCTCATAAAAAGGGGTATTTGGCCTGAGGCCATCGGAGATTAAGTTTCCACCATAAATATAATAGCCAAAGTTGCCTGCTCTGCCAGATGCCTCAACCCTGTAATCCCCTGTATTCCTCTCTCCATAGGAAGCTGAATTTGTTCCTCCCATCTTTCTTGAATCATCAGGAGATTTTGTTATGATATTTATTATCCCTCCTAAGGATGAACCCCATGAGGATGAGGCAGGACCCTTTATTATCTCTATCCTCTCAATATTCTGAACAGGGATTGCACCAATATCGGCGAAGTTATCAGATAAATTATTCAGTGTAACACCATCTACTATTACCAGGACATGCCTGAATTCAGACCCCTGTATACTGACATTTGTTCCACTGCCAGGGCCTCCTCTTATCTCCATCTGTATACCGGGAATAGTATTAAGGATATCCGTCAATGTATGTGCATTTATCGCCTCTATATCCTCCGGGGTAATGATGGTTACGTTCTCTGCAACCTGAGATACGGGCTTGGGATATCTTGTAGCTGTAACAACAAGCTCATCCTCCTTAAAGTACAAGTGCAAGATTTTCATCTCCTCTTCAGACTGGGCAGATGCAGCTTGGTTTAAATACCCTGAGAATAGTATGCAATAGAAAAAGAGAATGCATGATTTAGGAATATATTTGCACATAGCGAGATATTTGTCGGATATAATATAATTGCTGCGGATTACATGCAAGCAAAAAGATATTTCTTCATATTTTTATTTATAGCAGTCACTTTTTGTCATATCGCAGGCGGCGATGCTACTCAGGAAATAGCCCTCATCAAAAGTACCAGTATTAAACCTTATGACGAAGCAATAAGAGGATTTAAAAGTGTTTGCAAAGCCAATGTCAGAGAATTCACAATTTCAGATTTAAATGGCACAGAATTGCTGAAGGAAGTCCGAAAAATCAGGCCCGTCCTGATTTTTGCAGTTGGTATGGATGCACTTTCCCGCATGAAGAGGATAAAAGACATACCCATTATTTATGCTATGGTATCAAATCCCATGTCCATGCTCTCAGGAGAAAAAAACATCACCGGTATTGGTATGAATATATCTGCTGAGAAGCAGCTTACTGCTCTCCTTGAAGTCTCTCCGGATATTAAAAGAATAGGATTAATTTATGACCCACGAAAAACCGCCCATCTCGTTGATGAAGCTCAGTCTGCTGCTTCTTCATCGGGGATCGAGATAGTTTCCCGGAAGGTTTACAGCTCTAAAGAAGTCCCTTCAGCAATAAAAGATATGAAAGGGAAAATAGATGCATTCTGGATGTTGCCCGATATAACTGTAATCACTCAGGAAACCATAGAATATTTACTTTTATTCTCTTTTGAAAATAGCATACCCATACTTACATTCTCCGCCAAATATGTAAAGATCGGGGCATTAATGGCCCTTCAGATAGATACTATGGATGTTGGACAGCAGGCTGGAGAGATGGCCAACAGAATCATTTCTGGAACAAATGTAGGCAATATTCCAATGAGTCTACCAAGAAAGGCTATTTTATCTCTCAATCTAATAACAGCTAAAAGATTGGGCATTAGTGTGGATGATAAAATCATCCGGAAATCTAAAATAATTTACTGAGAGAAATAATGAAACTTTTTAGTAAGGATTTTAAGACAAGGGTCTTTATTAAATTTTTTATTCTCATAATAACCATCTCTTTTTCTTTTACAGCTATTTTTATTCACCACCAGAAGAGATCTTTAACAGATGCCCTGATCAAAGAAGGGTTATCGCTGGTAAAACTTTTAGCTTACAACTTAAGACTCGGTGTCTTTTCAGAAAATCCGGACTTTCTCAAAGACCCTATTGAGGGAGTTATGCAAATAAAAGGGGTTTTATCAG
>JBFMEC010000016.1:0-24370 GCA_040753575.1 Nitrospirota bacterium
CCATAATTTCGCTCGGGGCATACCGCGACTTATAAATATCGCCTGTGATTTTCTTCTGCTCTCTGCTTTTGTTGAAGAGAAGAAGGAGATATCACAGAATATGGTTAGAGAAGTGATTGACGACCTTGAGCGAGAAAATAGATACTGGGAAGATGAAATTTCCGAAGAATATAACGGTGACGTCAAGGTTCCCGGAAAAAAGTCAGAAAAGCTCAATTTTGCTATGGATCAATTGAGAACAGAATTAGAAAATAGAGAAACTATAAATCTGGATGCAAGGTTGAATGAAATTATAAAACAGATAGAGGAAATTAAATATAAGTTTCCAAAAGAATTGAAGGAAATAACTCCTAAACTGCAGGGGAAAAAGGCAGAAGAAATAAGGACGAGAAATGAAAGTAAAAATCTGTTGACAAAAATCTTTTACTTAAGAAGGTTGAAGAGAAAACCGTATTAATAAAACTCAAATACCAAAGATTGAACAAATAAAGCTGGAAAGGAGGTGGGGAGAAATAGAGCCTGAAAATCAAAAAATCTTTTACTTAAAAGGGGGGAGAATAATGAAATCTAAAATTTTATCTATCATTCTTGGGTTGTTTTCAACAGTATTGATGATGTCCAACTTACCTGAAGCGATAAAGAATTGCGAGATAAATATGGCCTATGCTGATGGTTCTGGACAAGCTATAGAAGGGCCACAGATATCTCCTGTACATTCTGATGCTGACGGCTCTGGACAAGCTCAGGAAGGGCCGCGAGTATATCCTGTATCTGCAGTGCCAGAACCAGCAACACTGGCGTTAATAGGATCTAGCCTGTCAGGTGCTGGCATATACCTGTTCCTTAGACACAGGAATAAGAAAAAATAGGATATCCAGAATAACCAGACCTTTATCTGTTAACCGGAACTTCGAGGAAGAGCTTACAAATACACATGTACGTTTAGAAATCTTAAAACTTAGCTCAATGTAAGACTATCCATATCCGGCGATAACAATTGCAGGTATTTGATTTTATGATTGCGAGCACTCACAAGGTGCTCGCAATCATATTTGATCCTTTGACCTCAACTTTAGCCTTAACCTATTATTAAATCCGAAATTCACTTACGCCTGCGTGAAGAATGAAGACCAGACCACAGAGGATATTTAGTGAAGATGCCAGGAAAGTTATTGAAAGAAATTATTGTTGGGACAGAAACTTAAGCAAATTAGATAACGTCCTATCTCTTAATGTTAAATTTATTAGAGAAAATTTAAGATAACAGGTTCACACAATTTCATGTAAGACGGGGAGATCATGGACTTATCACTTATTATTACCTTATATAATCAGGTCAATGATATCGAGATAATTTATCGAAGGATAAGTTTAGAGCTTAAAAAATTATCCTTAAAATACGAGATTATTTTTGTTGATGAAGGTTCAACGGATGGAACACTGGAAAAACTTAAGGAACTTAAGATCCATGATGCTCCCATAAGGTCGGTGGTAATGTGTAGAAGGGTGGATAGTAATGAAGCATTTTTAGAAGGATTTGAACTGGCCTCAGGTAAATATATTGTAACTATGGAAGGTCACAAGGGATATGACCCTGCTGACATATTGCGCTTGGTCATCATGCTTCAGTCGGGTCATGACGTGGTTTGTGGATGGAGAAAAGGTAAATTTATGAATTCAGTGTTAAGGGGATTAATTGTCAAGACGGTGAATGCATTAGTATCATATTTTTGCAAAGTAAAGATTCATGATATAGGCTCCTCTTTTAAGGGGTTTAGGAGAAACCTTCTGGATTACATAAACCTGTATTCAGGTATGTACGGATATCTGCCTATTTTAGCAGCTACGATAGGTGCACTAATCGGGGAGGTTGAAGTAACTTACGGGCAGAAGGAGAACAAGGAGAATTACAGTATCTGGAATGGATGGAAAGCATTACTGGATATCATATTGATAAAGGTTCTGACAGATTTTTCTAAAAGGCCTGCTCGTCTTTTTGGTTTCTTTGCCCTTCCTTTCTGGCTGATAGGGATTTATTTGTTATATACATACATACATCACGCCCTCCATTCTGGATTACCGTCAACTATTACAATGTCCGGAACTGGTGCTCTGTATTTGTTACTTGCGGCAAGCCTGACAGCCTTTGGCTTAATCTCAGAGTTGTTCATAAAGACAAATAGCTCAGAGGAGATGTTTGTTCATGAAGACTGATACGTCACAGGTACTTCAGAAAGTTGAAGAGCCAGAAAGGAATGAACCAGTTGATATCTCTGTAATAGTGCCGGTGGTGGAGAGATATGATGATCTTGAGATGTTGTACCTGTCTTACGCTGAGGAAATAGAGAAACTCACTGAAAATTACGAGTTCATATTTGTCATTGATGGTCATATGGAGAGTGCTTATAAGAGTGTCAAGAGGTTTTCCCGCCATAACCCTAAAATAAGGGTTATAAAGTTTATGAGACCTCTCGGAGAATCTGCGGCTTTAGCGACGGGCTGTGAAAGGGCCAGTGGCACTTATATATTTACTCTATCATCATATTTTCAGGTTGAGCCTGACGGAATAACAGAAATGTACAGACTTCTTATTAACGATGAATGCGATATCGTCATAACGAGACGAGATAGAGAAAAGGACTCTTTTTTTAACAGAGTTCAATCCTTCGTTTTTCACAAGATTTTAAGAATATTAACGGGAGCAAATTACAGGGACATTTCCTGTGGTTTGAGAGGAATGAGAAGAGAAATGGTCGGTGTGTTCGATATCTATGGCGATCTTCACCGCTTTATTCCAGTTCTTGCAGAACATCGCGGCCTCAGGATAAAGGAAGTGGTGGTTAAGCAGCGAAAAGAAGACACAAAAACAAGGTTCTATGGTTTAAGAACGTATCTCCACAGAATTATCGATTTGATGAATCTGTTTTTTCTTTTGCGTTTTACCTTTAAGCCTCTCAGGTTTTTTGGAATAATAGGTTCAATGCTCACAATTCTGGGTTCAGCCATTATTCTCTATTTAATATATCGCCGTCTTTTTACGGAAGGTTTCGGCTTAAGTGATAAACCGTCTCTCTTTGTTGCTTCTATTCTGATTGTTATCGGGATTCAGATATTCGCTATCGGTCTTGTGGGAGAGATAATTATTTATACTCGTAGCAGGAGATCAAAGCCCTTAAAGTTAAAGAAACCGGAGTGATATGAAGATATTGATGGTTGCACCCCAACCCTTTTTTACGCCCCGGGGGACCCCTCTAAGTGTTTACTACCGCGCCAAGATACTCTCGGAACTGGGCCATGAAATTGATCTTCTGACATATCCTTTGGGCCATGATGTAGACATAAAAAATGTGAATATAATAAGAAGCCCCGGATTGCCCTTTCTATACGACATTAAGATCGGTCCTTCTTTTACCAAGTTACTCCTGGATATCCCCCTATTTTTAAAGGCAGTAAAGCTGATGATTAAAAACAGGTATGATGTAATCCATGCTCATGAAGAGGCTGTATTCTTCTGTCTGTTATTCAGGTATCTATTCAAGAAGAACTATATTTACGACATGCATTCCAGTCTCCCCCAGCAGCTCGGGAATTTCAACTTTACCAAATTGAAGATGGTAGTTAAGCTCTTCGAATATCTTGAGAAACTTTCTATAGAAGGGGCATCGGCAGTAATAACAATATGCGACGATCTGGATGAACTCGTAAAGAAATATGGTTATGAGGAGAAAAATGAGCTTATTCAAAATACTCTTTTTTCTCCCTTAATTTTTATTGATGATCTTTGCAATATAAATCTTAAAAATATTATAAACAGCGACGGGAAAAAAATAATCCTCTATGCAGGGACTTTTGAGCCCTATCAGGGACTCGATATGTATATTGAGAGCATCAAAACGATAGTCAGAGAAAGACAGGATTTGGTTTTTATTTTCATAGGAGGAAATACTGAGCAGGTTTCGAAGATGCGAAAAAAAGCAGAGGAACTTAACATCTCCGAGTATCTGGTATTCACCGGTATGCTTGAAGTAAATCTGGTTAAAAGGTTTATTAGGGAAGCTGATGTACTTGTATCTCCGCGTCTGAAAGGAACCAATACCCCACTGAAGATTTATGAATATATGGCAAGCGGGGTACCTGTTGTGGCCACTAATCTCAAAACACACACCCAAGAACTGACGGATGAGTCTGCCTTCTTAACAAGACCTGAGCAAGAAGATTTTGCGCTGGGTATCCTTCAATGTCTTGGAAGCAAAGAAGAGGCAGAAAGAAGAGCCCGCAATGCGTACATGATTTACAGCAGGAAATATGGAGAGGAAGTATACAAGCAAAAACTTGGACGAATAATAGAACTTGTTAGTAACGTTTCCCCGTGATTTATAAAAAAACCTTGCTGCTCATTGACGGACATGTTCACATCTATCCTCATTACGATCTGTCGAAGGCAGTCCAGGAAGGAATGAACAATTTGAAAGCGGCATCCGAAAATATAATAGAGCGAAGCAACCCGGATGAATATTTTCTTATATGGCTGCTCACAGAACGTTCTGATTGCAATTTCTTCGATACATTGGTCATGTATCCCGGACGATTCAAGACAAAGGATTTCAAATTAATACCTGTCCCCGAAAAAGAGGCAGTTGTCATCGAACAGGCTGGGCAGCCTGTGCTTTACATTCTGGCTGGAAGGCAGATAGTCTCCAGAGAGGGCTTAGAAATACTTTCTCTTATATCCACTCAGTATATAAAGGACAGGAAAAGAACGATCGATGATGTCATAAAGGCTGTCAATGAATCAGGTGGGATTGCCGGTTTGAACTGGGCACCCGGAAAATGGTTCTTTTCTCGCGGTAAAGTTGTAAGAAGGGTACTCGAAGAATATTCTCCGGAAAAATTGGTACTTGGCGATACGCCACTTCGTAATACCCTATGGCCTATGCCTAAGCTTATGAAAGATGCAAAGGTAAGAGGCTTCAAGGTTATAGCTGGTTCTGATCCGCTGCCTTTTGACAGGGAGGAAAAATATTTGGGATCATACGGGTTTAGCATAACCGGAGAGTTTAATGCTGCCCGACCTGTTGAATCGGTTCGTTCCCTTTTAAAACAAAAGGGAAATAACATCACACTGATAGGCAAGCGGAATAATTTCATTACCTTCTGCAGACGCCAATATAAGATTATGTCTGAAAAGAAAAAGCCAAAAATCAAACTTGAAGAAAAGTTCTGATATTCAGAGGGATGATTCTATAAAGGTGAAAAGGGATCTTAATAAACTTTCAAGCACAGAATATGATGTTGTCATTGTCGGGGCTGGAATTTACGGGGCAAGCGCTGCCTGGGATGCCTCTTTGCGCGGCCTGAAAGTGGCCCTCATTGACAGAGGTGATTTTGCAAATGCTACCTCTTCCAACAGCTTAAAAATAATCCATGGTGGATTAAGGTACCTCCAGCAATTAGATATTAAACGGGTGAGGGAATCAATCCATGAACAGAAGGTACTCATGAAAATTGCTCCACATTTAATCCATCCCTTACCCTTTATAATGCCAACATATGGCTATGGCTTAAAAAGCAGACCATCCTTGTTTTTTGCTTTATTTGTAATTGATTTAATTGGCTTTGATCAGAAAACCTTTGATGACTCCAAAAGGTTTTTACCAAGAGGCAGATTAATATCGAGAGAAAAAGTTAAAAGCTATATACCTAATTATGAAAAAAACGACATGAGCGGTGGCGCGTTATGGTACGATTGCCAATGCTTTAATACAGAAAGGTTGGTTCTTTCCTATATCTTGTCAGCTTCAAAGAGTGGTGCTGATATTGCCAATTACGTTGAGTGCACTGGATTTTTATTGGATAGAAATAAGGTAACAGGTATAAAAGCAAAAGATTATTTCACAGGAGATATTTTTGATATAAAGGCCAAAATTATCGTTAATACCTGTGGGCCATGGGTAGATATCCTTTTAAAAAATCTCAATGGTAGACATCCTATAAGAAGATTCATCCATTCATCGGCGATGAATATCGTAATCAAACGAAGACTTCTGGATAAACACGCTGTAGGATTGTCTGGATCTTATTACTCAAAACGAGAAGATGGATCAGTATACAAAGGATATCGGATTTTGTTCTTCGTGCCCTGGAGAGAATATACCCTTATAGGAACAAATCATCTCCCTTACTACGGTGATCCAGGCAATTACAGAGTTACAGAGGCCGAAATTCAGAATTTTCTGGATGCCGTCAATCAAGCTTATCCAGGGGTTGATATTAAACGTGAAGAGGTAAGTTTTTTCCATGGAGGTCTTCTTCCCATGACGGGTGTGAAACCGGATACCGGTGAAGTGAAACTGCTAAAAAAATATTGTATCCATGACCACTCTGCAGATGGTGAAGTGGAGGGTTTGATTACCGTAGTGGGGGTGAAATATACGACCCATCGAGATATTGTAAGTAGAACAATCGATTTAGTTTTTAAAAAACTTCAAAAAAAACCTCCAAAATGTTTAACTGAAGATATCCCCATTTATGGTGGAAAGATTGAGAAATTTGAGGATTGTCTCGCCGAAGCAATAAGAACATCAGGATTGGATGAAAAGGTGGCCCGACATCTTGTTTATAATTATGGATCTAAATATAGAGATATTTTGAAGTATGGGCAGAAAGAGCCGAGCTTGATACAAATTGTTGATGGTTCCGATGAGGTTCTCAGGGCGGAGATTTTGAACGCTGTGCAAAATGAAATGGCCCTGAAATTGTCGGACGTTGTTCTTCGAAGGACGGATCTAGGTTCGGCTGGTAATCCTGGTAAGAAAGCGCTCAGAGAGGCTGCAAAAATAATGGCGGAAGCATTAGGCTGGAATGAAGAAAGAATAGACAAAGAGATTGAGGAAGTCACCGCTGTTTATATACCGGCAGATTGATTTTGGCTTTACGTACCCCATAACTTTTTTGTGATGGCACAGGTTAATTAAACTTCCCTTAACAGATGGTATGAGATTTCTCTTATTGCTTTCTTTAAATTCAGGATAGTACCGGGCAGGATCGTGTGCGGAATTTGCGGGATTGTGCATATCGACTTATGTAAGTCTGTTGTTCGGGAAGATCTTGAGAGGATGTGCAAAACCCTGATTCATCGGGGACCGGATGATGAGGGATTTTTTATTGATCAGAATGTTGGACTGGGGATGAGGCGTCTTAATATAATCGATCTTGTCACTGGCCATCAACCTATTTTGAATGAGAATGGTTTTATACGGATCATTTTCAACGGGGAAATCTACAATTACCCTGACCTTCGAAAGGAGTTAGAGAAGAGGGGCCATAAATTTTCTACCAGTAGTGATACGGAAACCATTGTCCATTTGTATGAAGAGTACGGAGAAAAGTGTGTCGAAAAGCTCAACGGTATGTTTGCCTTTGCCATCTGGGACCACATCAATCAGCGGCTCCTTCTGGCCAGGGACAGGCTGGGCGTAAAACCGCTTTATTATTTTTTCGATGATCGTTCATTCGTTTTTGGCTCTGAAATAAAAGCTATCCTTGAGTACAGAGAAATTCCACGTTCAATTGACTTTAAAGCCCTCGACAGCTTTTTGACGTTTGAGTATATACCTGCGCCACTATCGATCTTCAAAGGGATCAGAAAGTTGCCGCCGGGACATACATTGACTCTCCAGAATGGGAAGGTTTCTATTAACAGATACTGGGATCTTCGGTTCAACAGGTTGAAGAGAAGTGAGGAAGACCTTTGTCATGAGCTCTATGAGTTGCTGAAAGACGCAGTTCGCATAAGGCTGATCAGCGACGTCCCTTTGGGCGCCTTTTTGAGTGGCGGGATAGATTCGAGCACGATCGTCTGCATGATGAGCGAGATCATGAACCAGCCGGTAAAGACTTTCTCTATCGGCTTTGATGACCCTTCCTATAATGAACTGCAGTATGCCCGAACAGTTGCCAATCAATTCGGCACTGATCACTGCGAGCTCACTATCAAACCGGATGTCGTAAATTTGGTCGAATCCCTGGTTAGTTATCTCGATGAACCACTCGCCGACTTTTCTATTTTTCCAACTTATCTCGTGTCACAGCTTGCACGACAAAATGTAACAGTGGTACTGTCAGGTGATGGAGGTGATGAACTTTTTGCTGGCTATGAGTGGTATATTGCTGACAGGATTGATCGATATTATCGGAGACTGCCTGTTGCACTGAGAAAAAGATGGATTCCTCGGTTAGTTAATTATATTCCACCTTCCTCTCGCAAGAAAGGCTTTGTTAATAAACTGAAGAGATTTGTCGAAGGATCAATCCTTCCAGATCCGCTCCAGCATTTCCGCTGGAACATTTTTTTGACAGAGGAAAAAAAGAATTATCTTTACAGTGAGGAGCTGAAAAGGTCTGTGATGCCCCTGAATGCGTCTTTACCTTTTGTATCTTATTTGGAGACGGTTGAGGAGGCGGATCCTCTCTGGCAGCAGCAGTTTGCTGATATAAAAACGTATCTGGTGGATGATATTCTCGTAAAGGTGGATCGCATGAGTATGGCTAATTCACTGGAGGCCAGAACTCCTTATCTGGACTACAGAGTGGTTGAGTTTGCGGCTGGGATTCCGAGTCATCTGAAATTGAACGGCTTTAGAACAAAATATCTGCTGAAACGATGTATGCACAATAAACTTCCACCTGTGATTCTCAACCGTAAGAAAGAAGGCTTTAGTATTCCCATAAAGAATTGGCTCAGGCAGGAATTAAATCCCATGATGCAGGACGTTCTGTCTCAAGAGCGCCTTAAAAAAGAAGGGCTCTTCGATGCCTCCTATATCGGAAAGTTAAAAGCCGAGCATCTCAGTGGCATAGCCAATAATAGCCATCAACTTTGGTCACTGATGATCTTTGAAATCTGGCGGGATATGTACCTCAATTAATTCAGAAACTACAAGGTTCAAAGGCAGTTATAGAGGTAAGGTCTTAAGAACTCCAGACAGATGCAGTAGACCACGAAGAAAAATTTCTTGCTGAAGAGAGCTCATGATGAATACTGAAAAGATACTTGTTACCGGGTCAACAGGATTTGTGGGCAGCCATCTTTGTGAGAAGTTGATAAAGAAGGGATGTTCGGTGAGGGCTCTGGTCCGGAACACAAGCCGATTTTCTGACCTTCATCATTTGGGAGTGGAGGTTGTCAAAGGAGATCTTCGTGATCCTGACTCTCTCAGAGTAGCTGTGAAGGGAATTAACGTTGTCTACCATATTGCTGCTATATTCCGACAGGAGAATATATCTCGAAAAGAGATGTGGGAGATAAACGTCCAGGGGACGAGGAATATACTTGATGCGGCTGTAAATGGGGGTGTACAAAGATTCGTCCACTGTAGTACCATCGGTGTTCACGGAGATATTAAGGAACCTCCTGCCAATGAAGATACGCCCTATGGACCTGGAGATCATTATCAGGAGTCGAAGACTGATGGTGAAAGGGTTGTGTTAAAGTACATGGCAGAGGGTAGACTTCCTGTGGTGGTGTTTCGTCCTGGAGGTATTTACGGACCCCGTGATCTGCGGTTTCTGAAACTTTTTAAAGCTATCAAGAACCGCCGGTTTGTCATGTTCGGCTCAGGAGAAGTGATTTATCAGATGATCTATATTGATGATTTGATTCAGGGGGTCCTCCTGTGCGGCACAGAAGATAAGGCTGTTGGCAACATATATATATTGACAGGCGAAGAACCGACGACCTTAAATCAGATTGTACGCGTCATTGCGGAAATAGTTGATGTGACCCCACCAAGACTGCATTTTCCAGTCATCCCGATTTACATAATCAGTTTTCTGTGTGAGCTGGTCTTTAAGCCGCTCGGCATTAATCCACCTCTTTACCGGAGAAGAGTCGATTTCTTTAGAAAGACAAGAGCCTTTGATATCTCAAAAGCAAAGAGTGAACTGGGATTCCAACCAAGGATAGATTTGAAGACAGGAATCCGGCTGACCGCTGACTGGTATCAAGAAAAGGGTTATTTGTAACCGAGGAAGGAATGAATGTCTCAAATTAACGTACTATGGGTAATTGACCACGTATGTTATGATGGGAGCCTCCATGGAGGAGGTCGCCTGTATTGGAATATTCTGCCTCGATTTGACAAAGATCGTTTCAATATTGTCCCCTGCCTGCTTCGGGCGAGTGACACGATTCGACAGGTCTTTGAGAAAAGTCCTGTCCCTGTCAGGATACTGGATAAAGGTAAGTTCGATCCGACGACTCTTTTGACATTTCTCCGATTGATCAAGGAAGAGAACATTCATGTCATGCACCTCCATTGTTATGGTGCTTCCACCTTTGGAAGGTTAGCCGGGTTGATTACCGGTGTGCCAACCATAGTTCATGACTATGATACTGAGGTCTATTTTCCTTACCCGTGGTATCTCGGGGCTGCTGACAGGTTGCTGGCTTCTGTGACGCGACGTGCCATAGCGCCTTCACCAATGGTGCGGGACTTCCTGATCAGAAAAAGGAAAATAGACAGTGGACGGATAGAGATGCTGTTTCATGCCGTACCATCTGAAAAATATGTATCAATTCCGGGAGAAACAATAATCAGGACAAGAGATGGCCTGGGAATTGATGAGGACGCAAGAATTATAGGAACTGTGACAAAGCTCGGACCTCAAAGAGGGAACGAGTATCTTCTAAATGCGGCCGGTGAGGTCTTGAAGTCGATTCCAAATACCCTTTTCTTATTGGTGTATAAACCAACGTATTTCCACCGTCTTCCCAATCAGAAATATTTGCAAGTATCAAGCTCCGATGTTAAGAGCATGCTAATGAAACTCGAGGCGCTAGTGAGAGAAATCGGCATTGAGAAAAATGTTCGGCTCGTTGAGTGGCCGGAGAATATTACTGAACTCGTCTCAGCCTGTGATTTTATTGTAGCCCCCTTCCTCAGTGAAAGGTTTTCATCTGTCAATCTCCTTGAAGCTATGGCTATGGGGAAGCCCCTTATCGCTACCGATTTGGGGGAACAACGGGAAATTATAAAAAACGGAATCAATGGATACCTTGTTTGCCCCGGGGATGTAAAAGAGCTGGCAAAAAAAATTATAGAAGTAATAACTCGTCCTGGGGAGCTGGAGCGCTTGAGCCGGCACGCGAAGGTCATGGCCGAGGTTTACAGTGTAGATGCCTATGTTCAAAAACTTCAGCGAACGTATAAGGAACTAGCCACAAACAGAAAAAAGGAAGTTAAAGATGAGGAGAAGAGGTCAGGATGATTCTGGGCGTGCTGGACAGAGATAGGCTAAATATTGAACTCAAACGTCATCTTTTCCAGGCAGTGGAGCATCTAGATCACAGCAAAACAAACCTTCAGCCTGTGTTCTGGGGCACTCAACGTCTGGCAATCTGCTCGACCCCAACTCTTATTAGTACATTGGACGAATATCCTCAACCCTTTATGAATGAAGATCAGTCCATCTTCATGATTTTTGAAGGAAAAGTATACAATGCCGAAGCTTTAAGAAGCTTCCTTGAGGGAGAACACAGATTTAATACTGATTGTTCGGGTGAGGCTTTAATTCATCTTTATGAAAAATACCAGCAAGACTTTCTCGATAAGGTGAATGGAAAATTCGTCTTTGCCTTGTGGGACGAGAGAAACCAGAAGCTCATATTAGGACGAGACAGATTTGGCATCCAGCCATTATTCTATTTCAACGGTGGGAAAAGATTTATCTTTAGCTCATCACTGAAAACTCTTTTGGAAACAGGATGGATTAGCAGGCAACTGAATCATCAAGCACTGCTTCAGTACCTCCTTTTTTGTTACAACCCTGGAGATGAAACTTTTCTTCAGAATGTCTATAAATTACCGGGGGGACATATCTTGTCAGTAAGAGATTCCGGGACATCCCTTAAGAAATACTGGCATCTGAGTTTTTCGGAAACCCTGAAGGCTGAAGAACAGTATCGCAAAGAAATCCTGAACCTGATTGAGGACTCGATCCGAATCCGTATGGAGCCGGATAATATTCCAGGTGTCCTATTAAGTGGCGGAACAGACTCCAGCACGATCGTCAGTCTGGCCTCAAGGATATCAAGAGGGCCAATCCATACCTTTTCATTCCGTTGCGAAGGGCGGTCTTATGACGAGTCCCGATATGCACGCTATGTTGCCGAACGATATAACACCCAACATACTGAGATTCCCTATGGACCTGAAGATCTTTTCTTAATCTCCAGAGCTGTTGAATCAATGGATGAACCCTTCTGCGATATTGGTATTGAAATAGGAACTTATCTTCTGGGTCGGGCGGCGCAGAATAAAGTGTCATATGTGTTAAGCGGTGAGGGAGGTGATGAACTTTTTGGAGGACATCCGGTTTATATTGCTGACAAGGTTGCCACCGTGGTTGATCGATTCCCCCGGCCATTATTGTGCCCTTTAGTCAAAGTGTTACAAAAAATTCCTGACAGTGATCAAAAGAAGAATTTTCAGGTAAAAATAAAACGCTTCGCTTATAGTCTGTCCTTTCCACCTCAGTTGCTGAGCCACCGATGGAGAATCTATTATACCCCTAAGGAGCTACAAGAATTATGTACCGAAGATTTCTTTGAATACTGCCATATACAAAAAATGTATGATAGTATCCTTAAATACAATAGTGATGCTGATGGCCATGATCAGTTGAGCCGCAGCCTCTACAGTGATTACCAAACCCTCGTAAACTTCTATCTTAGACGATTAGGTCTTCTTCGGGCATTCTCAATAGAAAATCGCCTTCCTTTACTTGATCATCGTCTGGTTGAGTATGCGGCTAAAATCCCTTCGCAACTTAAGATTCGGGGATTATCTGACACTAAATATATCTATAAAAAGATTCTGGAAGAAGTTTTGCCAAGAGAGATTCTTTATGAAAGACCCAAGCTCGGACACAGCGTTCCAATGAAAAATTGGTTGCGAGAAAATAAGAAAGTACGGAAATGGATTGAGGAGACATTTTCTAATGAGTCCTTCGTAAATAGGAGCCTATTTCGCACAGACTATGTCCGCCGGATCATAGATGAACATTTGAAAAAGGATCATAACCATTCTCACCGACTCTGGGGGCTTCTGGTTCTTGAAATCTGGCTAAGAGCCTGGCTTGATAGATAGGATTTAAATGTATCAATCTCTATTGAACCAAATGACAGCAAAAATGATTAGATGTGACAAAATGTCACTTTTCTTTGATTTTTTGTTTATATGGGAAACATTTTTGCAACTAAGCTTTCAAACTCTCCGGGGCATAAATAGATTTTTGAAATGATTTTTATAGGTTGTTAAAAAAGAATTGACGATTATGAATGTCACAACTTTTGTTAACTAAAAGAACCTGTGCGTATCTCACGGTCTTATAAGAGATTATTTATCTTCTCATTGGTTATCAATTTGCTGGGACTTCTTGGCGGCGGATTTTATGTGTATGAGACTAAATCTGTCTTTGTGTACCGGTATAACAAGCATGTGAAGGGAGCATCTTATGTGGAAGATGCAAGATATTACAGACAAAGACTTAATGTGTTTCATTTACTTCAAAAAGAGATGGAAGGAAAGAAGGCTATTATTTTTGCCGGTGATTCGCTAATAGATACCTTTGAATGGGCTGAGTACTTTAATGATTTGGAAGATACGATGATTTTGAATAGAGGTATTGGGGGCGATACAATCGAACGACTGATGGATAGATTTGAGATAACATTTTTGGCAGGACCAATTCCTAATAAAATATTCATTATGGTTGGCATAAATGATATGAACAGGCAAAATTTCGATATGGAAAACTTTATCGGAAAATATCATTCTCTTCTGGAGAAATTATCATCACGTGTATCTCCTGATAAGATATGTATCCACAGCATTTTGCCCGTTCGCCTGGAAAATATATCCAGTCAGACAATTAAAAAGGTTAATGAATCTTTGAAAATATATGCTCATGAAAAGGGCTTATGTTACATCGATCTATATGATAAACTTGCCGATTCTACAGGTCAGTTGGATGCGAGATACTCTGTCGACGGCATTCATTTAACGTCAGAAGGATACAGAATATGGCTTGAGATCCTCAAGCCATACATTCTCAAATAACCTCGTTATTGCGTTTTTTCCTCCATCTTAGCAATCAAGAATGCCGTCTTACCTCAAGAGAAGGTAGCTTCTTTAGCTCATTGTTGACTAAAAGGAGGATATAAAACAATGAAAGTTTTAGGCATATCCGATGGTATGACAGGTGGTGCTGCCTTAATTGAAGATAGAAGAATCCTTTATGCTGTGCATGAAGAACGCCTGATACGGGAGAAGATGGCAACGGGTTTTCCGCGAGAATCTATCAATAAAGTCCTGGAGGATACTCACACTAAGCCGGAGGAGATCGATGCTATTGCTGTGGCAACTGTGAATGAATTTTTCAGAGAGAAAGCTGTCGTCTACGATGGATGGTTGCTTAGAGAGCAGGCACCAATGAAGGAGCTACTGTTGAATGTCTCGTCAATGGTAAACAGGATATTTGGAGCCCAACCCTTCTTACAGCGTTCTTATTATGATCTGAAAGTCTTCCTGGGCAGGTCACGAAGAAGGGCAATTGAACAAGTTCTTCGTCATGATTGGGAATTCACCTGTCCTATCAGGTTTATTGATCATCACTTTGCCCATGCCTGCTCAACCTATTTTACGAGCGGTTTGAACGATGCCACGGTAATTACGATGGATGGGGCCGGTGATAACTCCTCATCTAAAGTCTACTTAGTTAAAGATGGAAATTTTCAACAATTCTGGAATATTGATAGCTTCAATTCCCTTGGAAATTATTACGCCTATATCACACATATCTGTGGATTCAAGGCGCAGAAACATGAAGGAAAGATCACCGGTCTGGCTGCCTATGGCAAACCGGAATATGTAGATGTACTCAGACGGTTTGTCGGATACGAGGATGGAAGAACGATCAACAGGGGCCAGGTTTTTTATTGGGCTGCGGTTAAAGCTATCGAGAAGGCCCTTCCAAAATCATTCAGGAGAGAGGATCTGGCAACAAGCATGCAGCAGGTCTTCGAGGACGTTGCTTGTTCATATATCAAGCATTGGGTCGAGAAGACAGGATGTGAAGATGTCGCACTTTCAGGGGGTGTATTTGCCAATGTCAAATTGAATCAACGGATTCATGAATTACTAAATGTAAATTCAGTGTTTATTCATCCGGGCATGGGTGATGAGGGTTTGCCCGTGGGTGCAGCCTTCGCCCTGAGTACTCTGCTCAGTTCGGAGAAGGGCAGGAAAGTGAACTCGATAAAATTAGACGACGTTTATTTCGGCCCGAACTATAGCGAAAAAGAGATAGAGGAGGCGATTGCGAAGGAGGGACTGAAGGCAGAATACGTACAAGATATTGAACGGGGAATCGCCGAACTCCTCGCCCAGGGGCGCGTAGTTGCCAGATTTGATGGCCGGATGGAGTATGGACCAAGAGCTCTCGGAAATAGAACGATTCTTTACCAGCCCACGGATCCAACAGTCAATGATTGGCTAAATAAAAATCTAAAGCGGACTGAATTCATGCCCTTTGCTCCTGTGACTCTCAAAGAATTCGAGGATCAATGTTATGTAAATATGGAAGGAGCCAGGTATCCTGCAAAATTCATGACAATAACCTTTGACTGTACTCCATGGATGAAGAAGACATGTCCGGCAGTTGTCCATGTTGATGGGACTGCACGGCCTCAGATCATTGAGAGGGATGTAAATCCAAGCTATTACAAGATTGTAGATGAATATCGAAAAATTACAGGCATTCCTACACTGATAAATACAAGCTTCAATATGCATGAAGAGCCTATTGTTTGCTCCCCCACTGATGCTATCCGTTCTTTCTGTCAGGGAAATCTGGATTATCTGGCAATAGGTAATTTTTTGTTAAAGAATCAAAAGTGATAGATGAACTCGATGAAATCCAGGATTATTCGTGCCCAGTCCTCTTGACATCTCAACGAAATATTACTTCTGGAAGCCCTATATGGCGTATTTTGAGGCCTTTGAGCTAAAAGCCTATCAGGGTCACGTCTCTTTTCCTGATGGACTTATTTTGGATTTGGGATGCGGCGATGGGACATTTGCACAAATGCTGAAGGAGTTATTAGGGTTCGAGAGACACGTAATTGGGGTTGATTTCGATTTGAAGAGGCTGTGCGCGGCACAACGGAAGTCTGTCTATTCGCAGGTCTTCCGCGTCAATATAATTGAGTTACCCTTCAAAGAGGAATCATTTGATGCAGTTTTTGCAAATCAGGTTCTTTATTATGTACGGCCTAATCCTGGTCAAGCTATTGCAGAGATTCGTCGTATCCTAAAAAAAGGCGGAAAACTTATATGTACTGTTCCAATTGATTCTGCAGATCAACATTATTATTTAACCGGAATTCTGAAAGGAATCGGATTGACCCTGTTAGGGCAATGGCATAGGCAAAGGATGAATATTCGTTTTTTCGGCAATGGATATTTATCGTCATTCTCCCTTGGTGGATGGATTAAGATGTTGAAAGAGTGTGGATTGAGTATTCAAAAGGTTATTCCTTACATTTCAGCAGCCATTTCTCGACGGTGGAGCATTCTTACGCTCACACCGTTTCGTGCTATGAGCATATTAAAAATTATTCCGTCGAAACAGGTGCATCGTCTAGCGTCTATAATACAGAAGCAGATGATGCGCTCATATAAACATCTTTCGATATCAACGTTGCCAGAATATGGAGACTTCATCCTTATTATTTCAGAAAAACCTGATAATGGAACAAATGAAGACGATTCAAAACAAGCTAAAAGGTTATGACGAGGTAATAGATATTTCTGGCCCGAAAAGCAGCATGGAAAACAAGCAAAAAATTATGTTGTCCATAGATGAGGTACAGGGATATTGGGACCAATATACCGTTGAGATTCAAAGTCAGTTCACAGATAAGAAAATAGGATCCAGGGAGTATTTTCAAGATATCAAGAAATATCATGATGAAGCCTATACCTTAAGCAATCAAGTAATAAATCTTCCCAGCCTTGAGGGCAAATCTGTTCTCGAAATTGGCTGTGGCATCGGGTTGGATGCCTTAGAATATGCAAGGAATGGGGCTCGTGTGACTGCCATTGACCTTTCCCCAATTTGTGTAGAACTTACAAAGAAATATTTTGCCTATAACAATTTGAAGGGAACCATTGAGGTTCAAAACGCGGAATATTTGCCTTATGAAGACGAATCCTTTGACGTAGTCATAGCACGGCAAGTTTTAATGTTCACTCCTGATCCTCATAGAGCCGTTGATGAGATGTTCCGAGTACTAAAACCAGGAGGAAGGACTGTTGCCTTACTCCATAATAGACATTCCTGGTATGCGCTATTAGCCAGAATAACCAGAACAAATTTGATTGCTGAAGCAAAAGATCCCCCTGTTAATAAACTTCATTCGATTCGAGAAGTAAAAGAAATGTTTAATAAATTTTCTTCTTCCATAAAAATATGTTTAGATAAGTTTCCTACTGAAACGAACAGGCGCACAGGTATTTTTGCTCAGCTATACAATCATATTTTTGTTCCTTTGATAAAGATTATTCCTGAAGGAATTATAAGACACTTTGGTTGGTACATAATTGTCATTGCAATTAAATAGTTCATCAAAGTGTAGCGGTTCGAACTAATGGAAGATTTAAAGACAGCATCGGGAAAAACAAAAAGGGAGACCTATTTAATACAGAGAAAGATTTTTTCTGAAGATAAATCCAGGGTCGGGAAATATCAGGACATCGTTATCGGGAAGAAAGGGCTTTTCAGCCTCATAAAGTATGAGCTAATTATATTACTTTCAAGCTGGTTACCTGGGGCCTTAGGCCTTTTCCTGAGGAGTAAGCTCTATCCTCTGTTACTCGGAAAAGCAGGCAAGGGAGTTATCTTTGGAACAAATGTTGTCCTCCGTCATCCCCATAAAATTTACATCGGCGATAACGTTGTAGTTGATGATAACTGTGTGCTTGACGCAAAGGGGGATGATAATAAAGGTATTTTTATAGGTAATAGTGTTTTTGTAGGTAGGAATACAATTCTATGCTGTAAAGACGGAGACATCTTTATAGATGATAATGTACTTATTGGTTTTAACTGCGAGATATTTTCGGCAAACTTTGTGAAGCTCGGGAAAAATATCCAGATAGCTGCCTATAGTTATTTAAACGGGGGAACACATAACTTTGACAGAACTGATATACCTGTGCTGGAACAGGAGAGAAGCGGAAAGGGGATCATCGTAGAGGATAACGTTTGGCTGGCAGCAAATGTTAAGGTCCTTGATGGTGTAGTGATTGGAAAGGATTCCATTGTTGGTGCTGGAGCAGTGGTGAATCAAGATGTCCCTCCTTTCTCAATAGCTGCCGGTGTGCCTGCCAAGGTTATTCGAGGCCGGAATTTCGTTTAAGAGGGATGGGAATTACTGAGGAAGTCCTATATGCCAAAAAATAACGTTCTGTCTAAAATCAATGTCCTGGTTGCCCTTGATAAAACCGGTTACAACGGAAATATTCATGGTGGCGGCCGGTTCTTTTTTAATGTCGTCTCCAAAATTGATCGGGAGCGGTTTAATATAGTTCCTTGCATATTACGAAAGGAGGATTCCCTAAAATCAGATTTTGAGAAACAAGGCATCAATGTAAAGTATTTAGGACGGGGAAGATTTGATCCCTTTGTATTATTTGATTTTTTAAAACTTATCAAGCATGAAAAAATTCACGTTCTCCATCTCAATAGTTTTAGTTCTCAGCAATTCGGTCGTATAGCTGGTGTCATCACAGGAGTTCCGTCTATCATTCATGGTCATGGTATTGACTATCGCTGTTCATGGTATCAGCTACTCTCTGATCTGTTTCTGGCCAAATTTACAGAGAAAGTCATCACTGTATCCACATCTGTTAAAGAGGACTATATAAAGAGGCGAAAGATAAATCCGAGTAAAGTGATTGTGATGCCTAACGGGGTTCCTGTGGAGGACTTTATACCTATCCATGAACAAAAATGCAGGGAGGTGAAGGAACATCTCGGGATAAGATGGGATTGGCATGTCATCGGGACTGTGACCCGCCTGCGCGAAGAAAAGGGAAATCAATATTTACTGGAGACGGCAGCAAAGGTTTTAAATGTCCTTCCTAATACCTGTTTTCTAATAGTGGGTGATGGGCCGCTTCTGAATGAATTAAAACAGCTTGCACAACAATTAGGGATCGAAAAGAAGGTCATCTTTGCTGGCTTCCAAAAAGATGTGGCAAGTATGCTTTCAATATTTGATATTAAGGTGCTCTCTTCGATTACGGAAGGGCATCCGCTATCTCTACTCGAAGCTATGACGATAGGAAAAGCGATTGTGGCGACGGCGGTGGGTGGAATCAACGAAATTTTGAGAGACGGGGAAACAGGCCTGCTTGTCCCTCCTCAAGACCCTCAGACAATGGCTAAAAAGATCATTTATCTACTCCAGCATGAGCAAGAGAGAGCACGCCTTGGCACAAGGGCTCAAGAGGAGAGTCGCAAATATGGACTCGATGCCTATGTGAGGAATATAGAAAGGGTGTATGAGGAAGTGGCTGAACAGTTGTTCAAGCTCTGAGAACTGTGGTAATTTGAGAACAAAATATTAATGAATATTGTTTCAATATGGCTAAAAGTTAAAAGGAGTTACAAGAAAAATTTGCTTTTTCTAAATGCTTATCGAAAAAAAATCTATCCGGACTTTGTCTTTGATTCACACACGGAGATCATTAAAGATGAGATCCCTGTATTTACATTTCATTTCATAGAGCCAGCTCAATTTGAAGAACAGCTCCAATTTTTGTACGCCAATGGTTACCAGACTCTTACGGCAGACGAATTCTATCAGATGATATCGGGGACTAAATCAATCCGTGAGAGATCAGTGCTTCTGACCTTTGATGATGGATGGGGAAGCCTATGGATCTATGGGTATCCTCTACTAAGAAAATATGGAATGCATGGTATCTGTTTCATTAATCCTGGCATGGTTCACGAAGGTGGGACCTATTTCCCGAATCTTGTTGACCTCTGGGAAGGGAGAGTCTCAAAAAGCGAACTGTTTGAACGAGAGAAAAGCCAAAAGCCACTCTGTACTTGGGAGGAGATTAAGAAAATGGCAGAAAATGGTGTTATTGAGTTCCAGTCCCATACGATGTACCACTCTCTTGTCTTTACTGAGCCTCAGATTGTTGATTTCTTCCATCCTGCTTATGATACTTACATTAACAACTATAATATTCCGATTTTTCGAGATCAGGAGAAAGATAACATAGCACGTAAGGCTGAATGGGGCATGCCAATTTATGCATTTGCTCCCAGGATGGCAGGAAAAAGGAGATATTTGGATGACGAAGAATTACGGGTAAAATGTATCGAATTTGTCCGAAACAATGGGGGAAAGAGCTTTTTTAAAAAGCAGTCCTGGAGAAAACAGTTAAGACAGCTTATAGCTGAGTATAGAAAGAGGTTTGGTGAGAAGGGATATTACGAAAGTGCAGAAGAGCAGGTAGAAGCAATCCGTTGGGATTTACTAGAATCTAAGCGTATAATTGAGAGGAAGCTCCCTGGAAAAACTGTTCAACACCTCTGTTATCCATATTTTGTCGGAAGCGAACTTGCTGTTCAATTATCCAGGGAAGCAGGCTATCGCTGCAATTACTGGGGCCTCTTGGAACAATGCGGTGGAAATCGGCAGTATGGTAATCCTTATTATGTCGCAAGACTTCGTGATGAATTCATCCTTCGTCTACCTGGTCGTGGGAGAAAATCGCTCTTGGAGATCTTGGGACATCGCATCGCAAAAGATTCTGTTCGATTTTTCCGAAATTTAATAAAGTCGGATTATCAGGCATTATGAAAAATAAACTAATCAGAAAAAAAATCTGGGTTTACTTGAGGCTGATATTTGGTATTTTTCTTCTCCTCCTTCTGATAAGAATGATTGATATGGAACAAATGAGAATCATCATAACATCTGCTGTGCCTCACTTGATAATTTTGGGATTTCTTGGAATTTTACTGAACTGTCTCTTAATGACCTATAGATGGGCATCTATTTTATGGATTCAACAGCCAGATATATCTTTTGGTCATCTGATGCGTTTTTATTTTACTAGTGCCTTTCTCGGAAATTTCCTGCCCGTCAACGTTTCTTCGGACATTTTCAGAATCTATTGTGCCTCAAAGTATACCTGTGACATAAAAGGATCCATTTCATCCATACTTGTCGATCGTATAATCGGGACTTTCTCCCTTGCTATTGTGACAATGATTGCCTTTATGGCACTCCAAAAGACAAATCAGATTAAGATCGGGCTTGCAACTTCCTATAGTATCTTTGCGGTTTTACTATGCAGCATATTAATCCCACTGGCATTGAGACAAGCTATTGTGATTGATGTCATAAGGAACCTGTTAAGTCGATTTGAGGGACGCTTATTCAAAAAAGCCAGAGATATGTTAGAGAATATTCTAATGTATCAGTATCAGCATCAGGTCATAGTGAAAGTGCTGTTAATTTCCTTCTTAAGCCATCTCAATACTATCTTGGTATACTACATCATCGCAGAAAGCTTTTCAGCAAATACCTCGATCGGATATTTCTTTTTATTCATACCTCTAACAAGTTTTCTGACGATGCTTCCCTTATCAGTTGGAGGTATTGGAGTTTTAGAAGCAGGAATGGTATTTCTATTTTCGAAAGTTGGTATGCCGATAGAAATGTGCCTTAGCATAGCCATCTCATACAGAGTACTATTGATTATAGCCACTTTGCCTGGTGGAGTGGTCTACGCCATTAAAGGATTCCCAGCAAAAAAGTATAATTTATGATGTATTGTCCAAGTCCCTAGCAGTTAAGACAAAACGCTTTTTTGTGTTAACGTCTTTTATATCTTCTCTATAGATCACTGACTGGAATAAATGCCGTCGCCAGTTGGACATTCATTAATGGGTTACATAATTTATCTATTACACACTACGTATAGTAACACCAAGAAATGGCAAGTATTTGTTTTCTGTCTTATCGTGGCTAATATACCCGATCTTGATTTTCTACCAGGTGCTATAATAGAAGACCTCAGAAGATTTCATCATGGCATCTCTCACAGCATAACTTTCTCCATCCTTTTTGGTCTCTTGATCGGCTATATATGTTATCTTAAAAAGATAGAACAGGTTAAAAGGGCCTTCACTCTGGGTCTTACACTCTACTTATCCCATATCCTTTTAGACTATCTGGTTCTGTCGGGTGGCCGTGGAGTGCCACTATTTTGGCCATTCTTTGACAATGAGTATATGATTTCCTTTGTAGTCTTTCCTTACTTCGATTATATGTCACCGGAGGGGAAGATTTTCGGCACACTATTTTCTTTATATAATCTGAAGACCATAACTATCGAGATACTTCTTCTTATTCCACTATTAACGGTTGCCATATTGATAAGACACTCAAAACCAAGAAAGTAGTTAAATGAAGCCTTATTTTCTTTCATATTTAAGAGGAACGAATTCTTTGTTCACTGAAAACAAGGCTGAAAGAAAAATTTTTTCAAGGATAGAGTTATCTGTTTTCCTCTTGATGGTTATTTCTATAGCTTTTGGTGCATATACAAGATTTAAAGGTCTTGGTAATTGGCCTTTAGCAACAGATGAGTTTTACACAGCAATGTCGGTAAAAAATATTTTAACGGAGGGATTACCAAAATTTGAAACAGGGGGTTATTACTTAAGGGGTATTCTTTTCCAGTATATTGAGTCGCTATTTTCATTGGTAGGAGGATTTGATGAGGGAACGCTAAGGGTACTTCCGGTAGTATGCAATCTACTATCTTTACCAGCAATTTATCTTTTAGGCAGGGTTTTAGGTAATAGACTGATTGGTTTTGTTGCTGTTACTCTAATAAGTCTATCAGTATGGGAGATAGAGTTTTCTCGATTTATCAGGATGTATACTGTCTTTCAAACCATCTTCCTATGGTTTATATATTTTCTCTATGATGTGATTATCAATAGAAATACATCGAGCTACAAATGGTTGTACGTTTTGACAATTTTAGCTCTGTTTGTCCACGAAGCTGTTGTCTTTATGTCATTATTGCTATTTTTCCCGAATATTTTAGGATTTAAAGAAAAACACGATAAACTAAACATTCTGGTAGGAGGCTTCATTTTTATAGCCTGTCTTTATCTTTACTTCGTGGGTGGATATTATGGTGTAAGATTTGTGGAATTTATTGGAGAACATTTTGATTATTATGAAAGATTTTATTTGCCAAACTTTTATCTTTTAAAAACAGTTTATGAATCTCCTTCATGGCTTTTTCTCTACGTTTGTGTATGGGTTATTAACGCAGGTTTTTTGTTTCAATTATGGCGTGTTAAAGATGTAGCTCTGGAGAAGAAGTTTCTATACCTTGTATTAGTAGCATTAAGTTTATTCCAAATGTTTGGTTTACTGGTTTTTATTTTTATACTTGCATTCTTAGCTAATAAAATCGATCCGAAGGATATTTACACTAAACCCATTGGGAAATTGGCATTTTGCTCTCTGGGCAATCTAATATTCTGGATTAGTTTTGGTTTAGCTAATGATTCATGGATTAAATACTTTGATGGATTACAAAGCATTCATGCAAGGAAAATCTTTGTGGTTTTATTCAAATTTCCAAATATCTTTGATTCTTTTATATATCCATGGCTAAAGGCGATGCCAATCCTGTCAATGGCAATCTTTCTGACAGCGGGTTTTTTATTGATATATTCTCTGTTAGGCAGATTAGAGGAGAAAAAGATAGTTAATTTTTTTATTTTTGTTTGTATCTTCTGCATTTTTATCATCGGGTTAATAAAATCAACTTATGTTTCTACAAGATATAGTTTTTTTCTTTACCCTCTATTTCTTCTCCTCTGGATATTTTGCCTTTATGTACTTTCTAAAAGAGTATTTTATAGATCCAAAATGGCACTTTACACGGTCTTCAGTTTTTTAGGTATCTTGTTCTTTATCGTTCTTGAAGATTTTAATTTATATCACATTTTGAATATAGATAAGCTTCAGATGAACTTTAGGACCATTTACTCGCCATCTGTTGAGGTGCATTACTACAGAAGAGTGGATTATAAAACTCCAGCAGAGTTTATAAATAAGAATCTTTTACCCGGAGAAAAGGTTTTTTCAACAATTGTTCCGGTAGCTTTTTATTTGAAAAAAATAGATGTTATTTATATGAACAAAAATCATCCTGATTTTATGGGAGTACTTACAAAAGATGGTGTAAGAGAA
>JBFMEC010000017.1:0-24317 GCA_040753575.1 Nitrospirota bacterium
GTCATGTTTGTTCTGGCTGATGAAAAGGAGCCCGATGTTCTTAGGCCTTTTACAGAAGCACAGCTAAAAGATTTTCTCGATCAGAGAGGTGAACAACTGGTTGGCTTTTTCGAATATATTACGCAGTAATTGCTTATTTTTAAGTTCCCCCTCTCAATATGGATTTTCCAACGATAAAAGGATTTTGGAAAAAACGTTTTTATTATATTGTTTTATGTGTATATAAAGCTGTTTGTTCTCTTTTCCCTTTTCCTGCTCATTTTAAGTGCAGGAAATAGTGACAACTTCGATGTAAAGGACACTGTCCATGTTCTGGCTTTCTCGGCGTACATACAAGTGCTGCAAAATCAAGTAAAGCCTGATTAGCCTTCCTTGGATGTTTCATGCTTCTTTGACCTCGCAATTCTGAAATTGATTCGTTTCAGAACTGTACGAAAGTCATCATACGTAGGCATCAGGAAAAAAGTTCCCTTACCTTCTCTTTCGAGTCCCTTTTATGTATCTCAAGGATATATGGTTTATGGCTTGCTCTATTCGGGCTTTTGCTGAACAGGTCGAATTCTTCCATATACTGCTCTGCGTAATCCATCGCCATATCAATCAGATCATCCAATACTGCTTCCGGGGTATCGCCTTGTGTAGCAAGGTCAAGCTCAGGACAGCTTGCTACATAAACCCCTTCAGAGGGTTCTATGATGGCAGTTAACTTTTCAGAAATGTCTTTTATTGCAATAGGCATGTACACCTCCGTTAAGTTTTATTATATTCTTTTACCACCTGATTAACAATTCTTCTGGCGATTTCAAAGGCCGCTGCAATCCTGATAATCTTAACATCTCCGAGTCCTTTAATCTCAAGGAACTTTTCAAGCGGTTGGTTTGCCATGCCTTTGAAAGAGCCGAATTTGTCGAGAATTTCTTTGGCAACATCCTCTGCTGATTTGCCTCCAGTGCCTGTGGAAATGAGGATTGCTAAAAGCTCTGCATCTGTTAATGATTCTGCCCCAGGCTCTCTTAATTTACCGCCCGGATGTCTCCACTTCTGCATTTAGTTGTCCTCCTTTTTAATAGTTATACGGCCTAAATTTTATATACAGACGGAAGTACTCAAGGTATGTTTTTTGAGGCGGGCTAACGCTATCGGCTACAAACGTATAAACCAAATCTAAAAAATGTCATAACACACTTTTACTGCTGTAGCAGAAATGATTAATGCCAGTAGCCATCTTAGAAATTGTGTTTTTGTTTTCCTGCTTATAATACCCCCCAATCTTGCCGAAGGAACCGCACCCAGGAGAAGTGCACCTGCCATTAAAAAGGGTACCTGTCCTGTTGCGATCTTCCCTGCTAAACCGGCAGTTGCAGAAAAAAGCCCAATTGCGAGTGTACTTCCGAGGGCTACCCTTAAAGGAATTTTTAGGATATATAAAAGGATTGGAATAATTATAAAAGCGCCACCCTGGCCGACCATTCCAAGGAGAAAACCAATAAAAATGCCTGTTAAGACCGCTATTGTTTTATGAAAATCGACTTTGTCCTCGGTCAGATCGTCTTTCTGATAGCTTCGAGGAATTAACATCATCACCGAGGCTATAAAAGCCAGGACGCCAAAAATCAACAGTAAAGTCTTATCTGAAACCCCCTTTGAAAGTAATGATCCAATAAAGGAGGAAATAAATAGTGAAAGGCCCATTGTAAGAACAAGGGTTTTATTGACAAGTCTTTCTTTGTTGTAAAAGAGCATTGCCGAAAGAGATGCAAAAAAACCCTGGATCATAGTAAGACCGGTAATGCTCTTAACGGTTATAGCCTTAAATCCCAGAATTGTCGGAAGATAATGTAAGAGTGGGAACATTATAATGCCCCCGCCGATACCCAACAATCCCGAAAAAAAGCCGCCTATGGAGCCTGCGAAAAGGAGGAATATGTAAAAGATCATGATAACTAAAGATCTACAATTATCCTTTTATCGTCACTGGTGCCCCCGTGAACATCACCGATATAAACTGCCAATATATTTTCTTTTTCAAGGGCCATGACAAGTTCATTTTTTCTATCCTGAGGAACGAAAATAAGAAGGCCCCCCGATGTCTGGGCATCATTCATCAGGACTTTTATGGTATCTGGCACACCTTTGCCCCATTCAACATAAGGGTCAAAGGTTCTCATATTTTCCCAGGTTCCGCCGGGCACAATCGACTTATCTACAAGTCTTATAGCCTCTTCAAAAATGGGTATACGATTTGAGGAAAGGCGAGCATAACAGTTGCTCGCTCTGAGCACCTCGAGGAGGTGTCCTATCAGGCCAAAACCCGTTATATCTGTGGCAGTGCTCACACCAACCTCAAGCATGATCTCACTGGCTCTTTTATTCAGAGTTGCCATGGAGACTGTAACCTCCCCGGCAACAGTGTCACCACATATGCCGCCTCTTATCCCTGTGGAAACAATGCCAGTGCCGATCTTCTTCGTCAGTATAAGGGAATCCCCTGGCCGGGCCTTTGAATTATCAAGAATCTTTTGGGGATGTATGAAACCCAGAACGGCAAATCCGAATTTCGGTTCTCTATCTCTAATGGTATGCCCTCCAATAATGGATACGCCTGCTTCAATCATCTTATCGATACCGCCTTGCATAATTCTCTTTAAGGAAGGGAAAAACTCGGCTTGATTCGGAAACATGGCAACATTTAACGCTGCCAAGGGCTTACCACCCATTGCATATACATCTGAAAGGGAATTGGCTGCAGCAATTGCACCAAACCAATATGGGTCATCAACAATAGGTGTAAAGAAATCAGTGGTTAAAACAACGGCAATATTGTCTGTAATACGGTATACACCCGCATCATCAGCATTAGCTGTACCGACCAGTACATTCTTATCTGTAATTGCAGGTAGCTGCCCCAGCACCTGGAACAGGTCCGAAGGACTGAATTTTGATGCTCAACCTGCGCAAGTTGAAAGACTTGTAAGTTTAATGTCCACCTTTACCTCCACTTTTATACTAATTTTTCCCTGCCTTTATCTTCTTCTTTCCCCAGGGTACTTCCCTTTCTTCGTAACGGGACAGCATGCAGGGGCCGGCAGTTCCTCCAGATAGTCTTTCTTTAAAATCTCGATTATGCCAGGGATTATGGGCTCTTTCAAGTAATAGCAACGGAGTCTTCCATCTATATAATAGTCAATAATACCGTGGTTTCTAAGCAACGCAAGGTGCTGTGAGATGTTAGGCTGGCTGATTTCTAAAAACTTCTCAATATCGCTAACACACTTCACGCCTTTTATAAGCTCTTCAAGTATTTTTATCCTTACAGGATGGGCGATAACTTTTAGTATTTCTACCCGTTGTGTCTTAATCATATGCAAATATTATAATAAATTAAATGCTCAGGAAAAATATGTATGAATATTACCTTAAATTATCCCGACTAATCTTTCTTCCGGTTCCAACCCCGATCTCCAGAAAGGGTCGTTCAAGATTCTGCATAAGGAGTCTCACTGCCCTAACCTCGATTTCAAAAAGCACTTTTCATTTAGGTGTGTCAAACCACTTGTCATAATCTTCAACATATAGGTCAAAAGCTTCAGTAACGGTCATTTATTCTGCTATCTGACTCAAAACTCATATCTAAATTGGAGATAAATATTGTCATCTCTACTTAATTGTCCAAACTGGCTCCATCTCTCTCCTCTGCCAAAAATGTTTCCTCCAACTGCAGCCCATATATGGTCCGAGAAACTGTATTTTATCTCTGGGTTAAGCATATAGTCTCCATCCGATGGGCTATAGAAAGAGAAAAAGGAAAGCCTTAAAGTTTGATGGCTAAAGAATTGTGTGAATCTTATTGTGAAAAGCTCATGTAGTTTCCTTTCCCTGGGAAATCCTGACAGCAAGGTCCTTTTGTAATCAAAATAATCATACATGTATTCTCCATAATATTGAATTCCCATGGTAAAGTCTTCCCACATCTGCCTCTGATAGCCGATTAAAAACCTCAACTGGGAATTAGGGATAAAGGGATCTATGCCGTTCCTATCTTGACGTGAATCATAATAGCCTGCTTCAAGGCTCACAACGCCATCTAAGGCTCTTCCTTGCATGCTTGCTCCATAAACTGAAAGCCTGGGGAAAATCATCGTAAGCTTTGTTGGGATAAACAAATTATCAGGTATCATTGAAGGTTGCCTGAAGAAACCTTTATAAAAATAGATGGATGCGTCAAAGCCGTCTACATCACGGTAAACTCGAATTGCTATTTCAGTATTATCAAGATGCGTTATGGGTTTTTTTTCAACCCGCTTAGTGACGCTGGGCATGGGATCAAACAACCAGAACCTTTCAGGATCGGGGAGATTGTTCGGTTCAAAGAATGGTATGAATACAAACTCAAAAGATGCAAAACCCGGATATGCTTCAATTTTTACACTGTCAACACCCTTTTTTAGATATTCCAATGGTCTCCCTGCAAAAAATGCTTCGTAGTCCTTTGGGAAGACATCGTTGATAAAGATCAAGTCCCCAACCCCCCATGTGATGATCTGTCTTCCAGCTCTTACATCCCATTTATTAGCCGTATAAGCAACATACCCCTCTCTCAACTCCAGATCACCCTTTTCATCAATATGATCAAAGAATGCGTCAGCCTTTATAAATAGACTGAATGGCTCTTTATTTGCATCGAGCTTTAATTGCAATCTCTCCTCTGCCCATTTGAAATCCCCACCGTCCGGGTTTGCAGAAGCAGAGTTACGTGAGTAGTTTCCTTGAAAGAAGCCATGCAAGGAGATATCGTATGCAATTGCATATGAAGATTTCAGTAATTGCATAACCATTGCTACCTGTAAAATTATTCTCAATTTTCTGGTAATCATGCCTACCCCGGTAATGACAGAATTCAACACCTTTTTGCAGCACTATTCACTCAATCCACTTCTTTGGAGGCTGTTTGAGGTATCTCTCTGAAAAGAGGCTATTTTCTATGCCAAGATTGTAATCGGCCTTTGTGAACGTGACTTCCGTCCTGTGTCCACTCTGAAGGTTTTTCATTGTCCTTTTCATTACAGTGGGGAAACCCTTTATATCTTTTATTTCATCAGCTGAGAAAACCTTGTAAGGCTGCCCCCTTTTGTCGAAATATTCTTCCTTCAGGGGCAGAAAATTTGCCTTATCAATCCATGAGATCTTGTAACTATAATCAACATCCGCTGCCTTCGGAGTGCTCTTTACTACATAACAGTCTCGATTCCCGATTCGCTCTTCTCTCACAATTACATGTGTATCATCTTCGATATCCCTTCCAGAAACATCTTCATAGGTGAAGTCAGAGCCAACAAAGCTTGAGCGCTTATCCTGTGCAGCAATCCTTCTTACCATGTTAATTGCGGGCACAAAGAGCCATCGATCATCGTCTTTTGCGGGATATTTGTAAACCATAAATGTCATTCCTCTCACATCAGCGGGATGGAAAAAGTAAATGAAATATTTCTGGTCACCACCGTGCTCACCGTAATTTTTTCTCAACATTGTAAGTTCCCTTATCCTCTCCTGCCCCCCTTTGCTTATCAGCTTCATTATTATCCTTGACTTAAAATCTTTTCCAGGATAAAAAAATGCTGCCTGTGATTTTTTGATAATTTCATCAGCAGTTGACGCAAAAACATTCAAAGCTATAGCTAACATCAAAATTATCGCTACCATAAAGCCTGCTTTCTTTTTAAACCGCCTCTTCATTCGTTTACACCCCCTCGTGCTTAAATTTTTTTAGTAACAAGCCCTTGAAACTCCCTATCAGTGCGGGTAGGAATATCAATGTTGTTATGCCTGCAAAGAATGCAAGGGAGCCAAAAAATAGGCCTACTGTCATATAAGGAGTCAATGTTGCAAAAACCATCGGTAAAAATCCAAGCCCCACGATAAATGCATTCCTGAATATGGCCAGTGCTGGCTCCCCACCCATTGTCAATTCCATTGCTGATTGGAGATTTCCAGTCTCCTGATATCTGTATCTGAATCGCTGGATAAAATGTATTGCAAAATCATCTCCTAATCCGATGGCGAGAGTTGAGCAGACCGCGATGGGCATATCATATTCCTTACCTCCAAAACCGATGAGCCCGTAGCTGAAGACCACTGAAAATGCGAGAGGAAGTATGCCAACAGCTCCCCACCAGAAGGAGCGAAACTGTAAAATCATCAAAAAAAATACTACCCAGGATGTGCCTATAGTCGCCTTAAGCATGCCTGTTACCATAAGACCCTGCCACGTGATGTTGAGATATGGAAGCCCTGACCACTCCATTTTCATTCCTTTTGGTAATGGGTTGCCCTTTACGTAATCATCCACGTCTTTTACAACTGAAGTCATATCCCTGTTATCCCCTGATCTGAGCTGAACCCAAATATTCGCCTTTTTGAAGGAATAGTCGATGAAGTTATCAAGCTCATCTGGAGATGAGGACATAAGGAACAGGAAGAGATACTGACCCATCGTTTCCTTATCCGTTGGAAGGATTTCGTATCTCTTATCTTCATCATAAAGAACATAGTTTACCCTCTTTACAACATCCACAACAGAAGTAGTCTTCCCCACGAGAGAATTTTTGGATAGATGTTTCTGTAAACCCTCGATATAACCTATCACCTCTGGTTTCTTAATATCATCCTCTGATGAGCCCTCAAGGACAAGATACGATATGTATGTGCCACCAATGAGTTTGTTGAGTTCCCTGTCGGCAATCCTTATAGGATGATGTTTCTTAAACCATTTAACCGGATTATCGTTAACTATAAGAAGTGTAATGCCATATAGGGCGACGGACAGAAGTATCACTCCTGCAATCACTACTGCCAAACTCTTTCCAAGGGAAAATCTGCCAACCCAGCCGAGTATTCTACTTCCAGACTCTTCTTTTAAAATAGGCTTCTTTTCCTTTATTAGCACGAGGATGGCAGGGAGAAAGGTCATGGAAAGAAGCCATGCGATCATAACGCCTATAGCAATGAAAATTCCAAACACCTTTACCGGTGGGATATCGGCTAAAGCGAGATCAGCGAAACCTACCGCAGTGGTAATGGGAGCAAAGAAAAGGGGCTTTACCAATTCATCGAATACTTGAAGAATTGCCTTTTTTCTATCATTAACCTGTGGCAGCTTTTCATGGAAGTCGCTGAGGATATGCACAGTCTCGCATATTGCAATGGGCATCAAGAAAACAGGTATCATGGACGACATGATATGGACTGTAAAGCCGGAACCAATAAGAGCGCCCATTGTCCATACAACAGCCAGCATTGCGACCATCATCGGGGGGAGTACGAAAGAAATCCTTCTGAAGATAATAAAGAAGACGATCATTAAGAGGCCACCTGCCATTGGTGCGGTAAATGCCATCTGGACGAACATCTCGTAGCCGAACGTATCTTCTGCAATGGGAAGACCTGCCAAGTAATATTTCTCGGGACCTTTTTCTTTTTGGTATATTGCCTTTACCTTTTCTCCTATTTCATGGGCAATATCTTTACTTTCTATTGGTATGTAAATAGCTGCACCCTTTCCGTCAGATGATACAAGTCTGTCTTTAAATAGAGGATTGTCAAGAATTTCTCTCTCGAGCCTTTCTAAATCTTCCAGTGTCTTTGGAACCTCTAACATCGGTGGTCTCACATTGAGAGTCCCATTCTTTGTGACCACATTGTTTGTCACAGTAAGACTAACCACATCGTCCGCGATAACACCTTTAATTTTCAAGATCTCATCGGTGATCTTCTTTATTTTTTCAAGGCTGTCCTGATGGAATATCCCGTCATCTCTGACTATCCCGAGCACAATAAGTTCCTCTATGCCAAACTCTTTTTTAACCTGATTGTGAAAAACCCTTATGGGTTCGTCTTTCCTGAGCATATTTTCAGGGTCTGTATCAATTTTTATCTTTGGGAATTGAATAGCAAAAAGGGCGGTAAGTATAATTGTGAGCAATACAACGAGTTTTGGTCTCTGAATAGAAAATTCAACAAGCTTCGTGATCGCCTTTTTCATAAAACTCCAAAAATTTTAAGAAAATCTCGGTGTTTAAAAAGTCAGGTTCATATCTGCCTGAATGACTACTTCTTTATAATATCTTGCCGGGTCAGCGACCTTTACTCCGTCTATCAGATCACTTGGTGTCATCTCAAACAATGACATATTCAAAGGACATGCAAGAACGGTTGCTCCCTCAGCAAGCAGCATTATGAAAAGGTCTTCAACAGATGGCAAGTTCAATTCATCCATCTTTTTCATCACTGCTTCTGCAACTTTTTTTGGCTGATCAGGTAAACATTTCAGTTCTTTGACCTTCTGTTTATGGATAGCATTAATACCCCTCGATCCAAAGAATATCGTTACCCTTGAACCTTCCCTGAGAAGACTTAAGGCAGTAATAAGGGAATTATAGACCTGACATAGTTCATCATGAAAACACATTATTGAGACATTTCTTACTATCTTGGTCATGCCAATCCTCCTTCATAATTTTCCCCCTCACCCACTTTACGGATATGTTCAATAAAAGGATTTATAGCCTCAGTTTCGTGAAGCACGGGAACAACTATTGATAATTTAGTCTTCATAACCCAAGACATCCTCGATAGAGGAAAGATAAAAGAGGGTTTTTGAATATTTACATCTCGTCTTCTTGCTTTCTTTGTAAAAGGCCCTTAAATCTTCAATCCTGTCTAGATCCCTCAATTTCGGCAGAACATAGACCTTATAACCCTTTTTTGAAAACACTTCCATTGTATCCTTAAATACCCCTTCAGTACTCCACTGAATGTTTTTGAATATATCAGGCAGAAAGGTCTTCATAGTAAATCCTATGAGATAATAACCCCCATCAAAACAGGGACCGATGACAGCATCACTACTCTTTAATGTCTCAAAGGCTTTATCTATCAACGAAGGGGTAATATCCGGGATGTCAGATCCGATGACTAAAACCTCATTGAAACCTTCCATGAAGGCATCTTTGAATGCATTTTCCATCCTCTCACCTAGATCCTTCCCCACCTGAGTTGTGTAAGAATGTTCTGGTCCAAGCCATGAAATTATTTTTTCTTCTGAGTCAGGAGGATAAAAAGCTATTTTAAACGTATATCTCTTTTTTTCAAGAATTTCTATTAAATCGGAAACGAAACATCTATAAAGATTCTGGGTAGTTTCATCGCCAAGTCTTGCTGAAAAACGGGTTTTTACCTTTCCCTTCTCAGGGTATTTGACAAAAAGGATTATACACCTACTTAAAGCCATAAGACAGCCATCTCGTAAGCCCGCCGCTTTTTTATAAATTTTTTAACCAACAGCCTTTTCCTTTCTATTCCTGTAAAAAGTTACCAGCTTCTTCACTATTAAGGGAAAAATACCAATGAGTGCAAAAGAGATTAACAGACTCGGAGAGAAAACTCCTTTGACAGATTCGATTTTTGCCAGCTCTTTTCCAGCATTGACATAAACCATAGTTCCAGGAAGCATCCCTACCTGCGATACCCAGTAAAACTTTAATAGGGACATCTTCGTTAGCCCCATAACAAGGTTGATCATCCAGAAAGGGAATACCGGGATTAATCGCAGGGTAAATAAATAGAATGCCCCTTCTTTTTCAATCCCTTCGTTGACCTTTACAATCTTGTCACTGAATTTGCTCTGGACCCAATCCCTCAACAGAAACCTCGATACAAAACAGGCGATGGTTGCACCTATAGTGCTTGCGAAAGAAACCACGAATGTAGCTACCCAGAAACCGAACAGTGCTCCTCCAACAATACCTAATGGAGAAGCCCCGGGCAACGAAAGGGACGTTGTCAGAACGTAAATAAGAAAATAGCCTGCAATTACCAGTACTCGCTGTTCTTCATAAAGGTCCTTTAACCTGTCCAGGGATTCTTTTAAATATGGAAGAGTGAGATACTGGCCGAGATTAAATACCTTAAATGCTACAATCAAGCTAATAATAATGAGTAATATGATTATTTTCTTTATACGATTCGTATTCATTTCTTGTGTTTATTTGTCGTTTTAACTCAACTTTGTTTTTTAAAAAAACTTCTATCTCCTATGTCTACTCTAACCTTTTAGTGCTTTTTGCATTTTGAGTAAAAAATCTTCTGCAGGTATATAGTCAACAACCCGCAATTCCCTTAATTCATCACCTTTTGGATTCAAAAATATCACAGTAGGAACTCCTTGAATATTGTATTTCCGCAATAGTTCTGTGACATCTAAATCAGCTTTCTTAGTCAAATCTACCTTGATCATGGTGAATTTTTCAGATTCTTTTACTACATTTTTGTCATGAAATGTTTTTCTCTCCAATTGACGGCAGGGTGTGCACCAGTCAGCATAAAAGTCAATAATTATCGGTTTCCCGGAAGCCCTTGCATTTAAAAATACATCTGATGAATATTTTTGCCAGGATACACCCGGTTCCTGTAAGAGAATTGATGATATAAAGAATATAGAAAGTCCGATAACAGCGGCACCAACAAATCTTTTTATGAGAACAAAGACCCGCAGATTTTTGCCTATTTTATTTAAAAATCCCAGGTGAATTCCTGAGGCTAAGGCAATGAAGGATAAAATAACAGTTCCTGCTTCACGCCAGGGGAAGAGGGGTTTTAAAAAATATACAGCCATGGCAAGCATAATCCATCCGAAAACATATCTGATCCATAGCAACCATTCGCCAGAGCGGGGAAGCTTGTTCAAATTTCCGGCAAAAAGCGATAGGATGAGAAGTGGTAACCCAAGGCCAATGCTCAGAGTAAAGAATATCAGAAAACCAAATAGAGGGTCCCCTTTCTGGGCAACCATTGTTAGTAGCCCTATAATAAAGGGGCCGATGCAGGGAGCAGCGACGATACCGAGTGTTAGCCCCATAAAGAATGATTGGGCATAACCTGTATAAGATTTAGACACGACAGAGCTCATGAAACTCGGCAGTCGGAGCTCCCAGAGCCCGAAAAAATTAAGAGCCATGAAGAGCAATACAGATGAAACAAAAATAAGTACGGCAGGATGCTGGAGAATTGAACCCATTAATTTGCCGGTAAGGGCCGCTGTTACACCAAGAGTGGAGTTCATGAGAGAAAGCCCTAAGATGTACAGGACCCCATGAAAAACAAGATACCCCTGACGTTTACCACTCTCGCTCCTTCCACCAAAATAGGAGGCAGTAATTGGAATCAGGGGATACACACAGGGGGTAAGATTTAAAGCGATGCCTCCCAAAAAAACACCAATTAGTGTTATGATTAAGCCTGGTCCAACAACAGTCGAGATGCCTTTCTGTCCTCTGGACACCTCGTAAGACGCACTACCTGCCTCAAGAGGTAAACCCATCTCCTTCCACTTCGGAAGCCCCTCAGCAAAACGGTATATATTCTCATATCCAAGCCTTACAGCCAAACTGGCTGCACCGTGACTTCGCACTCACGTCAGACCGTCTCAGTAAAAGACAACTTTTTTATTTTTGTCAGGACCGAGAAGTTTTTTCATCTCCGATCGTGTTATAGGAGAATACTGATTCCACCAGGTCGGAGTAAAATCGAGATGTGAGGCTCCCATGATATGCTGCATCTGGTACGCCCACTCCTGTCTTGTATCTACAAGAAGAAAAGATGACGGGTCTTTTAAATATACCTTTTTCAGTTCCTCAGGTGTAATTAACTGATACCCTCCCTTTTTTGCCTCAGCAACAACCTTATTCCACATATGAGCGTCGTTTTGCTCTATTGATTGTCCTTGAGTAGAAAAACTCATAAACATGAGGAGCAGCACACTTATGGTTATTATCTTCTTCATGTTCTTATCCTTGATGATTATTTTTTAAATAATTTTCTTAGAAAACCTTTATCCTCATCTTTAAACTCCAATCCCAAATGCCTGCAGATAACAGCTTCGAGCTCCTTTTCTGAAACATCTTTTCCTTCAACAACCACTTCATCGGCTACCATTATGGCAGGTGCGAGTGGCAGATCCGTTGCGAAATACTCGTCTGTAATGTATTCCTCTTTTGGTTTTGACATTACCTCAATCTCAATATCATACTTTTTGCCCAGCCTGGGCATTATCTCCTCGAAATGTTTTCAAGGTTTTCCCCTTGGCTCATTAAGAAAAAATCGAACTTTTAGCATATTGACCCTCCTTATAAATTTCTTAAAATAATATAGCATAAATATATTCTAATATTCAAATACTTTTATATTTTTATTGAGACTCTGGGAACATGGATATTTTGGATAATATTTCAGAAACTATCGGAATTATTAAAATTTGTATAAAAGAGTCCAGAGAAAATTATTTGGAACTCTTTTGAAGAATTTGAAGAAAAGGTGACGATGGACAAAGCAACCTAAAACTGTTACATTGCCTTGAATTCAGGAATTCTTAAAGAATATTAAGGGAGGCAAAAATTTTGCTTCCCTTAATATTCAAAGATCAACAGACCTTTGTTATTCCTCGAGCTCCCACTTCAGGAATGGTGGTATATCCACCATTGCATTGACGATGAGCTCCACCAATCCCGAATAGAGGATCCTGTATTTATCCCAGAGGCCGTAGTGGCCTATAGCATCCCTCATAGCGCCTTTACAGTTAGAACATGCAGCAACGACCATTTTATTGATGCTCGGGTCAAGGACATCCTTGAAGGTCTCGAGGATCTGTTTAACCTTCATCCTTACCGTAACCTTCTTCCTGAACTGCGGGAAATTCAGGGTGTTCATAATGGCAAATCCACTACCACCACCACAGCAGTAGTTCATCGGTCCATTTGGACTCATCTCCCTTACAGGCTGGGTACAAATGGCCTTTAAGACATTCCGCTGCGGTTTCACGATGCCCATCAACCTTACTACATTGCAGGAATCATGGAGGGTCACAGGAAAGTCATTCCTCTTTGGATCAAGTTTCACACGGCCGCTCTTAACTATCTCCCAGAAAAGGGGCAGACAGCTTTCGCGGGGAAGCTGGGGAAGAGCAAAGTCTCCTGGTAATACCCTGTCAAGGATTACACACATGGCTTTATGGGCATGTCCACACTCTCCAACTACGATCTTCTTGACCCCCAGTTCTTTTGCTATCATTAGATGCTTCAATCCTATCCTTGTCGCCTCTATGTCATCATACCAGAGGCCATAGTTAACACCATCATATCCGACAGATTCACTGCTCAATGTATAGTTTATACCGGCGGCATCAAAAAGTATGGCAAAGGCAGCGGGGTTATCAGGCCAGGCAATGAACTCACCTGCATTATGGATCAAAAGGATATCGGCACCTTTTTTGTCCACAGGAATCTTTATCTTCTTTCCGGTCCTCTCAGCGATTTCCTCTTCTAAAAACTCTATCGTACTGTTGAAGGCAACAGGGATCATGCCTGTAGAGGAACCCTTCTGAAGATGTTGCCTGGTGCCCTTCTTATATAACTCAAGGGGGGCGAGCCCCATCTCCTGGCTGAAGAGCTTCCTTATCTCCCTTGCTATCAGAGCGTTGTCAACGCCCACAGGACAGTAAAGGGCACATCTCCTGCAGACATTACATCTATAGGCCAGCTCAAGGAGCCTCCACACGGTCTTGTAGTTAAGTTCAATATCAGCTCCAACGAAGGATTTTAGAAGTTTTCCGCTGGGCGTGAAATACCTGCTGTGGAGCCTCCTTAAGATCTCCGACCTATAAGTAGGCCTGTATATCTCCTGTCTTCCGCTTGCAATGTATGTGTGACAGGCGTCTGAACATGTCTGGCACCTTACACAGTATTCCATCGTCAGCTTGAAAATCTTCAGAAAAGTCCAGTTAGCCTGGGGATTGAAAAGTTTCTCCAGTCCACTCAGAAATTTAAAGACCAGCTGCTCTTTCTCCTCTTGGGTCTTTGGCTTTGGAATGTCAAAGGGAGTATGCCAGTCGAGAGAAAAATCATAAGTTTCAAGCCATTTCTCTTTTGGAGGCTCGATTGGTGGCTCCTCTTCTAAATAGGGGAGCTTTTCAAGATCTTCAACTTTGAGTTTTAAGAGGGGATCATCTGTAACTTTAGCTACATCTTTATAGGCGATTTTATATTTCATTTCTTCTCTCCTTTCTCTATGATTTGGGCATTTTCCAGCCAGGTCTTATCGGGAAGTGAATGGGGTCCTGACCAGAAAAATTTATAGCCAACCTGTTCGAGATTCTTCATATCTTTAGGTGAACCTTTCTCTTTAAACGCATCATCCCATAAGCTTTGATGGAAGTTAAAATACTTAGCGAGGTAATGAAGGAATTTTGAATAAGGTGTATATATTAAAAATAGGTTGAAGAGAAGAAAATTCACTATGACAATTGGTGGAATAGTTTGAAGATTAAAGAGAACAACTCCTTCAATATATTTCCTGGAGCCCTCAAAGGAGGGATCAAGCCGCCACGATATAATCCCGGTAACAAAGATAGAAAGGAGAAATAGTAAGTTAAAGTACAGGATCGGAGGAGTATCGATATTAAGATCTTCAACAGTAGCTCTTTTGATAATGAGCGTCAGACAACCGAAAGCCCCCAGGATAAATGACACCACGCCTACGATGTTTGTTATTGGAGATATGGCGGTAACATTGAAAATGGCCTCTATTACAAGGAGAAAGATCCATGCAAAAAGTAAATAAATCCCCCAGTGGAGTGCCATCGAAAAGGGCCAGATCTTAAAGGCGTTGTATTCCCTCACCCTTTTCAGGAAGAAAATTTCAGAGCCCATTTCTACGAGTTCTCCTGCAAGCGAACTGTGCCTCGGTTTCTTAGCCCAATCAATCTCTTCCATGTAAGAACCTCCATAATGGCGCTTCTCGCCAGGTTCATGCGGTACAGGGTAAACTTCCCAGCGAAGGTTTAAGGGCATAGTGGAAAACTTTACAAACTTAGAAATGTTCCCGACCACGAAAATCAGGACCGAGAACCAACCGAAAAGAACCAAAAACCATTGTAAACCAGACATAGCTACCTCCTCTTTATTTTGTAAGCTGCTTTCTGATTTGCAGCCTTAAATTGTTTTCAAAGCAATACGGATTTCTCAGACATCTTTCTTCTAAAAAGAAAAAAATATTGCTGAAAGAAAAAAACAGGGGATAGTTATTTTTGGCAATGCAAAAAGGTTCCAATGCGTTTCTATATTATTTTGTCTATACTTTAAAAGTCAAGCTAAAATTATTATTTAATTATTATATAATCTAAAGCTAAAGTTTTATATTTACTTGTTTTTCCGGTTTTACGAAGATTTAAGCAAAGATAAGGAGGACTTTATGGAAGAAAAGAAAATTGAAAGTTCCGTTGAAGGTTTGGAGGAATCTCTGAAGGGATACAAAGAAAAAGTACCTATTATAAGTAAAGGATTTTTAACCTGGGAAAAAGATCTGGTCTTCACAGCCAGGATCCGTGGTTATGCATTTGATTATGATCCTACCGCAAAGGAAGGATGTGTACCAACTGATACCCTCTTGATGAGTGTGCCAGGTTGTCTGGCTATAGATGTGGTATCGTTCTTGCGGAAAATGCGGGCGGAAATCAAAAGTTTTGAGATAGAAACTATTGGAGAGAGAAACCCTACACCCCCCCAATATTTTAAAGCAATAAATATGATAATTCGCATATCTGGTGAAAACATAACTCCTAAAAAGCTCGACAGGGCTATCTCCCTTTCCCAGGAAAAATATTGCTCCGTCTATCATTCCATACGAAAAGATATTGATGTTAAGATTAGTTATATAATTGGAGAGAATGTCTGATGCATCAACTAAAATTGGACTTGATATATTCGAGAAAAAGTGGCCACGGAAACTAAAAGGCTCCCGGGTTGGTCTGCTCGTACATCCAGCTTCTGTAAATAGAAAACTCCAACACACCACAAGTCTTTTTCTCAAATCTAAGATAGTCAAACTGAAAACCCTCTTTGGTCCTCAACACGGAATCTACGGGGAGACTCAGGACAATATGATAGAGTGGGAAGATTTTTATGACTCTTATCTGGGGCTTCCCGTATTCAGTCTTTACGGCAAAACTCGCAAGCCTGATCAGGCGATGTTGAAAGACCTTGATGTGATGGTGATTGATCTTCAGGATATAGGTTCTCGCTATTATACATTTATATGGACGATGGAACTTTGCTTGCAGGCATGTCTCGAAACGGACAAATCAGTAGTCATACTTGACAGGCCCAATCCTATTGGAGGACATCTGGTGGAAGGCCCTGTCCTTGAAGAAGAATATGCATCTTTTGTTGGACGAAGATCTTTGCCTGTTCGCCATGCCATGACAATAGGAGAGGTGGGTAATTATTTACATCATAAATATTATCCATCTATGGATTTTCATGTGATTCCATTGCAAGGTTGGAGAAGAAAGATGTGGTTCGATGAGACAGGGCTGTCATGGGTGATGCCTTCACCGAATATGCCGACTCTGGATACAGCATTTGTTTATCCCGGTATGTGTCTCCTTGAGGGCACAAATCTCAGTGAAGGACGTGGGACGACTCGTCCCTTTGAAATATTTGGAGCTCCCTTTGTAAAACCTGAGATACTTGTTAGACGTCTTAGGGAATTCAAGTTGCCCGGGGTCGTTTTTAGGCCAATATATTTTCAACCTGCCTTCCAGAAACATGCTGGTAAAATTTGCGGAGGAGCTCAGATACATGTCGTTAACAGGGAAAAATTCAAACCTTTCAAGACTGGTGTAGCTATTCTTAAGGCCGTTTATGATCTCTATCCAGAAAATTTTGCCTGGAAAAAACCTCCCTATGAATATGAAACCGATAAGATGCCAATTGACATCCTTGCAGGGACTGACAGGTTGAGAATTGATATAGAAAATAGGAAAGATCTTGAGGAGATGGAAGAATGGTGGAAAGAAGAGTGTCTCCGGTTTCAAAGAAAAATGAGGAAAAAATATTTAATTTATGCATGAAAAAGTCAATATTTTTATCTTAGCCGCTGGCCTTGGTGAAAGACTGAGACCTATTACAGATTATATTCCTAAATCACTACTTCCTATTCTTGGAAAACCTGTTTTACAGTCCATCCTTGAAAAAATATCAACCTTACCAACAAAGAAAATCGGTATTAACCTTCATCATAAAAAAGAGATGATTGAAAAATGGATAAAACAGTTTAACTTCGGCGGAAGCATTCACCTCTTCTTTGAAGATCCCCTCCTGGGCACTGGAGGAGCCTTAAAAAATGCCGAAGAATTTTTAAAGGATGATGGTTTTCTTGTCCAAAATTCAGATATAGTCTCAGACATTGATTTAGAAAAACTGATTGAATCTCATCTTTCCTCTGAAAATCTCGTGACCCTTGCCGTGCATGATCATCAGGAATTTAATAACCTCTTCATTGATGAGAGGGGACTTCTCCAGCACCCTCACCCCTCGCCGTCTTCCCTCTCCCCTTGCGGGAGGGGGCAAGGGGGAGGGGGTACAGTGAGGTGTGTAGCCTTTACTGGTATCGCTGTTTGCTCTCCAGAATTTTTAAAATATCTGCCCGAAGGCTTTTCTAACGTTGTGGATGGCTGGCTAAAGGCTATTAAGGCCGGTCATAGAATTGGGACATTAGACGTGAGTGGATGCTACTGGAGTGATGTTGGAACACCAGTATCATATGTTAGAGCTATCATTCATGAACTGCGAAGGATTGGTGAAACCGTCTATATACATCCCTCTGTGAAGGATTGCGAAAATGTTGAAATGGATGGATACGTAGTTGTTGAGAAGGGATGCAGACTCGACAAAGATCTTTTTCTCAGAAATTGCATTTTGTTGCCAGAAACTGATATTGAATCCCACCTTACCCCCCTTTTCGAAAGGGGGGCTGGGGGGATTTTCAATAAGGGAGAATTTCTCATTGAAAATTGTATTCATGGACCGGGATTTAAAATAGACATCAATGAGGCTGAAGCCCTGGGTTTACTGGAGAATAATCTCCTTCTCATAGGTACAGGTGGCTCAGACAGAAAATACTACAGGGTAGAAAGAACTGGATCGACAAGAGTCATTATGAAGTGCCTTCCAGAAGATGCGGATTTTCAGCGCCACTTAGAATACACCCGATTTTTTAGAAGACAGTCTATTCCGGTACCTGAACTGATAGAGGTAAAGCCTGAAGAGAAGACCGCACTTTTTGAAGACCTTGGGGATATATCTTTGTATAGCTGGTTAAAATGCCAGCGCAAGCAAAGTGAAATAGAAAAGGTGTATAGAAGGGTACTTGATGCACTAATCCTAATCCATACAGTAGCAACTGAAAATATATCTGAATGTCCTCTTCTTCAAAATAAGGTCTTTGACTACGAACATCTCCGGTGGGAAACAGACTATTTTGTTGAAAGATTCGTAAAGGGTATCCGGGGTGTCAGCATTAGAAATCCTTCAGCCCTAAATGATGATTTTCACAGGCTTGCCTTGAAAGTAGATTCTTTTCCAAAAACTGTTATTCACAGGGATTTCCAGTCACAGAATATTATGATTACAAAGGGGAGACTACCGAGAATACTGGATTACCAGGGTGCCAGGATCGGCCCACCTGCCTACGATATTGTATCGATACTCTGGGATCCGTATTATCGTCTTGAGGGCGGGTTGGGAGAACGACTTCTTGATTATTACATTGGTCGGATGTCAGAAAATCCCGTAAGGATATTTAACGAAGGAGATTTTATAGAAACATTGCTTCCCTGCAGATTGCAACGTCATATGCAGGCCCTTGGTGCATATGGATTTCTGTCGACGGTGAAGGGCAAAAGACATTTTCTGAAATATGTCCTTAGAGGATTAAGGTTATTGAAGGAGGATATTTCATTTTCAAAAAAGGAATATCCAGAATTGGATAATCTTGTTAACGAATTATAATACCTTATCGGATCACTTCATAAAAATCTTCTGTAATATTTTATAATATTCGAAATGAAAGGAGTTTGGAAATGGCTACAGTAAAAGAGGGAGACACGGTTAGAGTTCATTATAGAGGGAAACTTGAGGATGGGACAGTATTTGATTCTACAGAAGATAGGGGGCCCAGAGAGTTCACCGTTGGTAAGAACGAGCTGCTCGCAACCTTTGAACAGGGCGTTATAGGTATGAGCCCTGGCGAATCAAAGACAATAAGGATTCCCATGGAGGAAGCCTACGGTCCGCGCAATGAAGAAAGGGTTTTTGTCTTTGATAGGAAAAGGGCACCTGAAGGTTTCGATCCCGATGTAGGACAGGGGGTTCAGATGTATCGGGCCGATGGACTCCCGGTTACGGTTACGGTAGTTGACAAGACAGAAAAGTCCTTTATTATGGACAGCAATCATCCTCTTGCGGGGAAAGATTTGATATTCGATATCAAGCTGGTAGAAATTCTGTAGGCGTTACTTATTCAAGAGCCTTGCAGCCTCTTTTGCAAAATAGGTAAGGATTAGATCAGCACCAGCCCTTTTAATCGATGTGAGTATCTCCATCATAGCGCGCTCTTCATCAATCCATCCAAGCTTCCCTGCTGCCTTCACGAGAGAATATTCTCCACTGACATTGTAAGCTGCAACAGGAACATCAAAGGCATTCTTCACATCGGAGATGACATCGAGGTAGGCAAGTGCTGGTTTTACCATCACAATATCAGCGCCTTCTTCGATGTCAAGGGCTACTTCTTTCAAGGCTTCCCTTCTATTGGCAGGATCCATCTGGTAAGACCTTCTATTACCAAACTGCGGCGTGGATTCTGCTGCCTCCCTGAAGGGATCGTAAAAGGCAGAGGCATATTTTGCCGCATAAGACATAATCGCAACTTCGGAAAACCCTTCATCTTCGAGGGCAAGGCGGATCGCCTCAACACGACCATCCATCATGTCCGATGGAGCGACCATGTCTGCACCGGCCTTTGCATGTGAAACAGCTTCTTTAGCTAATAGTTCCAGAGTCGGATCATTTTGAACCTCACCATCTTTTATAACTCCACAGTGGCCGTGACTTGTATATTCGCATAAACAAACATCTGTAATAACATATAATTCCGGAACTGCCTCTTTTATAGCCCTGATGGCATTCTGCACCACACCTTGATCATCATATGCGCCTGAGCCGATTTCATCTTTGTATTCCGGAATTCCAAAAAGCAACACAGAAGGTATCCCAAGGGAATAAACATCCTTCGCATCTTTGACCACTTCCTCGACAGATTCCTGAAAGCATCCCGGCATGGATGAAATTTCCTTCTTTACACCTTTTCCAAAGGTAACAAAAAGGGGATAGATGAAATTATCGGGAGATACGGATGTTTCCCTCACCATCTTTCTGATAGTCTCGTTCTTTCGGAGTCTCCTGTATCTGTGTAAAGGAAACATTTCGTAAACTTTATTCACAGGAACTACATTCTGGTCCGCAGGATGGAAGGTGGCCACCCCTGAAGATAAAGCCTTCGTTCTCTCCATCGGAGTAATAATCAAGCTCCATGCCGGAGAGAGTTCCAAATATCTCTTTATCCACAAAGATCTTTATCCCGTTGTTCTCGATAATTTCATCACTGGGCAACTGTTCCTCCTGCAAATTGAGGCCATAGGTAGGGCCACAGCAGCCCTGACCTGCGTAATAGATCCTTATTCCCCAATCAGGCATGCCCTCAGCGTCTAATACTTCTCTTATCTTTTTAGTTGCTGCATCAGATACTGTTAACATTTAATCCTCCAAAAAGGTCTAATATTTTAGCATAAAAAATTATTCCCCAAAAAGCAAACATTTGGCCTTTCCGTCTTTACTTTACTGAATGTTCATTTGGATACGACATTACTTCACTCTCTTCGTCAGCTTCCGGCTTGACCCCCGTATCAAGTACGGGGCAGGCTCCGAATCCAGTTATCCTGAGCCTGTCGAAGGATCTGGATTGCCCGATCAAGCATGCCCTCGACCGCGATCGGGGGTCGGGCAATGACAGATTAAACAAAGCACATTTTCGAATCTACGACATTAAATAAATAGAGATGATTTTTTGAAGTACAAAGATTCTTAGATTAATTTAAAGATGTGCCTTAAATTTTATGAGGTCCGCGAACTGGTAAAGAGTCGACATTGCCTTACTCTCTGTGAGTATACCCGCTTCTTCAAGAGCAGCAATAGGATTGAGCCCACCGACGATTACCATACCTGCCTTGTCCATACTGACAGGCATTTCGAGGAGTGGCTGGTTTGGATTACCAATGATCAAAATTCCACCCAACCCCTTCTCTTTCAGTTCTTCTCTCAGTTGCTTTGCCCCTTCAAGACTGACAACGGGTATTTCCCTGAAGCTTGCAAGAATCTTCCCGGTGTGGTTCTTTACAGCACCTAAGACATCTGTCATCCTGCTCTTTATAAATATCTCCAGAGGATCAAGGGAAGTACCTTCATAGCTTATAAGGGCTGTGAACCTTGTTGGCTCAGAATTTATCTGTAATACACCTCCAAATTTCGATGAGACTGGTATTCCACTTTTGAGAAAAATGCCGTTTATTGTCACACTGCATATGGTGCCGAACCCTACCTTTCCCTCGGGTACGATCAAATCCCCGATCTTTTCGCCACTTCTACGAAGGACAACCTTATCGGACATCACATAGGGAGATGAAAAGACAGGTTTCATTATCCGGAGCGCCTCCTTAAGTCTATCTTCCGGGAAATAGGATACATTCAGGATTATCTCCCCTTCGTTCTTCTCAAGATTAAGGTTTGTAAGGTAAGAGAGGGTTTCTATCTTGCTTATTACAAAGCCAACCTTCTCAGATACAAGGGCCTGGGAGAGTTCCTCCTTACCCTTTTCTGTAATCTTTCTTCCTTCCTTACCGAATACCCTTGTAAGGCCTCTTTCATCGAGGATTTTAAGATGATACCTTACAGTTCTTTCAGTAAGTTCTATTCCATGCAATTTGAGCTGCCTTGATATTTCCCTCGAACCAAGGATTTCTTCTTGATGTTTTTCAAGAACCTTCAAAATTGCTTGCATTGTCTTATTCATTCCATATTCTGTGTAAAAAATTACAATCTTATTATAGAATTTCCGCAGGATTTATACTATATTTGGGCGGTAACTCTTACGGCACATATCTTCAACTCCGGTGTCTTCGCCGTAGGGTCAATAGAAGGATTCACGAGTTGATTAATCTTTTCTTCTAATAGATTCATCATTACTAAACCGGATGGTGTAGAGGATGTCAATCTTGCCACACCGCTTATTTCACCCCAGCGGGAAATTACTTTTACTGCTTCCCCGTCCTTTATTTCAAAGTCTGCCGCGTCTTTTGGATTTATATATACAAAGTCTTTAGTTCTTAAAATATTAAGACCCTCCACTTTTTTTGATAAAAGGCCTCCCGAGTAAAGATCCCTTTCTGTAATTAAAATCAGTGGGTAATCGATATCGGAAACCTCTGCAGGGGGTTTATATTGTAATGGTGTAAGCCTGAAACTATCTTTTCTGTCAGGTAACTCAGGAATAATAGAGGAAATTTCGAAAGCGATATCTTCGGGGCTGGCAAAGTCAAAGCCTCCGCTGCCGAGCCTTTTTGCCAAATCGCATATGATCTGCCAGTCGGGCCGTGAATTGCCGACAGGCTCTACTGCCTTACGGATTTTTTGAATGCGTCCCTCAGTATTTGTGAAGGTACCATCCTTCTCTGCAAAGCTCACTGCGGGAAGAATGACATGGGCAAATTCGGCAGTCTTATTGAGAAATATGTCCTGAAGCACAATGAACTCTGCCTTCTTCAATGCCTCTCTGACCAATTGGGCAGGTGCATTTAATACGGGATCAGAGCCAATGATGTAAAGAGCCTTGATTTTCTCTTCTATGAGGGCTGATAAAATCTCTGTAAAGGTCAAACCCGGTTCAGGGTTAAGATCAACGCCCCAGGCAGCCTCAAATTTCTTCCTTATTCCAGACTCTTTCACCGGCTGAAAACCTGGATAAAAATCAGGCATACATCCCACATACCAAGCACCCAGGGCATTGTTTTGACCCCAGAGAGGATATGATCGTTCGGCATTGCCTGTAAGAAGGGACAGATTAAGAATAGCAAGTACATTGCTTCTTCCCTGAGAGAATTGCGTGACCCCGGTAGACCAGAATATTGCTGCTGGTTTGCTGGTTGCAAATATCCTTGCAGCCTCTTCTACTTTATTTCTTGAAACCCCGGTAATTCTTTCCACCCTTCCAGAAGGAAAACCATCGAGAGAATCTTTGAAGTCCTCAAAATTGTCACACTGTTTTTCGATAGAGGCATTATCATATAGCCCCTCATCAAAAATTACCTTGCCCATTCCCATAATCAAGGCTAAATCAGTGCCCGGATAGGGTTTAAGCCAGACCAGGGCAAAACGGCATATATCAATCTCTTTAGGACTAATGACTATGAGTTTCGCACCATTTTCTACCGCTTTTTTTATTTTAAGACCGACAATGGGATGGGAGCTTGTTACATTTGCTCCAACAATTAAAATGCAGGCAGACCTTCCGATTTCATCTAAAGATTTAAACGCCGTTCCAACTTCAGTTTCAAGTAAGGCAGAAATTGAAGAGGTGTGGCACAAGCGGGCAGAGGTATCAATATTATTGCTACTCATTACTACTCTCGCAAATTTCTGGGCAATATAGTTGTCTTCGTTGGTACATTTAGTAGAGGCAATGAGTGCAAATTCTTCCCCTTTATATTTATTTAGCCGAGAGGCAACCAAATCTAACGCCTCCTCCCAGGAGACTTCTGCAAATCCCCCCAGCCCCCCTTTAGTAAAGGGAGGTGTGAGGGGATTACTTTTATTTTTTCTTATTAAGGGTGAAGTTAATCTCTCCGGCGAATGAACAAAACCCAGGCCGAACCTGCCTTTAACACATACATATCCTCGACTAACAGGATTTTCGATATCTCCTCGCACGTTAATAACAGTATCGTCTCGAACGCCAAGAAGGATTCCGCAACCCACACTACAATAAGGACAGATTGTCTTGACCTCTTTTGCCGGACGACGGAGATTCCTGAATGTTAACGCTCCAACAGGACAACGGATTACACATTCTCCGCAGGACACACATCTTGAATCGGCTATGGGTTTATCTCCAAATGTTGCAATTTTTGTATTGCCACCCCTTCCCGCAAAGTCAATGGCGCTAACCTTTGCTATCTCCTGACATGTTCTTACACAGATGCCACAAAGTACACATTTATTATGATCACGCTCAAAAAAGGGATTTGATTCATCCTTGGCCACTTCTACTTCCGATAACCTGAGACGCTGCTGAATATGCTTTTTGTCTATCTTCATATA
>JBFMEC010000018.1:0-24237 GCA_040753575.1 Nitrospirota bacterium
CTACGCGATTACCCTTTATTAATGAATCCATTTCTATACATGAGGCTACGCCCATTTTTAGGTCGCCTTCAGGCGACCCGCCGACCCGCCCCGATACGCGGTCGAGCGAAGCGATGACCGTGTATCTACTTCATATCCGCAACTATTGCGTATACACCGCCAATTGGAGGGATAGACGCAATGCGGATATTTTTACTCTGGGCGAAAACCCAGCTTTCCCCTCTTTATTGACAAATATTGTCAGCTTCAACCTCCTTTCTTCAAATTTAAAGTGTCTAAAGGACTCTTTATCTTTCCCAATGACTTCTGGCTTACATGCGTGTATATTTCCGTCGTTTTTGAGCTTGCATGACCGAGAAGCTCTTGGATATAGCGCAAATCCGTGCCGCCTTCAAGCAGGTGTGTTGCAAAACTATGCCTTAAGCTATGGACTGATACATCTTTCTTAATGCCAGCCTTCTCTTTTGCATGATCGAATATTGCCTGAACTGTCCTTGTGGAAAGATACCTTCCGTCTTTTGCTCCCTCGAACAACCACTTCTTCGGTTTATGCTGCCTCCAGTATTTCCTTAAAATGTCCAGAGCCGTCTCTGAAAGCATTATGTACCTATCCTTCCGTCCCTTTGCTCCTTTGATATGTATCAGCATCCTCTTGCTGTCAATGTCCTCTGGTTTTAATCTCACCACTTCACCCACCCTTAACCCAGCAGAATAAACAAGCATGAGTATTGTCTTATGTTTAAGATTATCTACCGAATCAATGATCTTTGCAACTTCTTCTTTGCTTAATATAACTGGCAATCTTTTGTCCTTGCGAGGCCTTTTGACTTCATAAACAAACTTCTTTTTAAGCATTGTGCCGTAGTAGAATTTCAAGGCATTAATTGCCTGATTTAAAGTTGATGTTGCTGAATGCTTTTCTTCTGCAAGGTGAACAAGATAGTTCTTTATATCGTTGTCATTGATTTCTAAAGGTCTTTTACCTGCAAAACTCAGGAAATCCCTGTTGTAGTAAAGATAACCTTTTACTGTCTTATAGCTATATTTTCTTGAGACGAGTTCTTTTCGAAGGTCTTCAAATCGGGATTGCTTCGGCCCTTCGACAAGCTCAGGATGCCTCGCAATGACATTAGCAGAAAGTTGAGTTTGCAGGATAGGATCTATGTGGATTTCTTCGTCTTCAAAAACCTTCAGAATCTTCTGTAATGTGGCATCTGAATCGGGAAAGCTCCAGAATTTCTCATCTTTATTCCATTTTCGGCCTTCGATAGTTTTGGCCTTCGCAACAAGTTGCGGATCATAAGGGAAGGAAACTGTTATTCTGTCTGAATCATCTTTACCGACTGTTACTACCCCACCGTGCACCCTCCCTTCCCCTCCCATCAAGGGAGGGGAAAATAAAATTAGCGAGGTTTATGGTTTGATTATTGATTAAAGCCATTGTATTGTCAAGGAATTTTCTCAAAAACGGAAATCCTTTAATCTGGTAAAATAGCTGAGCCTTATGTTAAGAATGGAAGATGCTTATAACATAAAATTACCCGTATTTGAAGGGCCTCTCGATCTTCTCTTACACCTGATAAGGGAGAACAAGATAGACATATACGACATACCCATTGCCCTTATCACGCATCAATACCTTGAATATATTGGACTGATGAAAGAGCTCAATCTTGAGATAGCCGGAGAGTTCCTGGTTATGGCTGCAACTCTTATTCATATCAAATCGAGGATGCTTTTGCCAATAGAAGAACAGGCATCCTCAGAGGAACAGGAAGACCCAAGACTTGAGCTTGTCCAGAGACTCCTTGAATTTCAGGCATTTAAAGATGCTGCTCTCACCCTTAAAGAAAGAGAAGGCGAATGGATGAAGGTATTTCATAGGGAACCCGTATCGGAGGAAGCCGAAAAAGAGATTTGCCTTTCTGACGTTAGCCTCTTTGACCTCCTGAGCGCCTTCAAAAAAATACTTGAAACTGCCTCATCTGAAGTTATTGCTATTACAAAGGAATCCCTGACAGTAAAAGACCGGATATCTCTCATAATGGAGATGATTGAAGGACAGGATGCTCTAAGATTTGAGGATTTTTTTAAAGACGGTATAACAAGGCTTCAGATTGTAGTGACATTCGTTGCACTTCTTGAATTAATCAGGCTTGGGCTTGTCCGGGCATACCAGGAAAAAGACTTCGGTAATATCTGGATAATAAATCCCGCGAGACAGCCAAGGGTCGATAGTTAAAGGCGCTTTATTGAACAAAAAAGAGATTTTTAGCTATCATAAAACATGAAGGCCCTGATATTAAGTGGCGGTAAAGGTACAAGACTCAGGCCTCTGACCTATTATGGCGCAAAACAACTTGTACCGGTCGCAAATAGGCCCATCCTCTTTTATTGTATAGACAATATTGTACAGGTTGGTATTAAAGAAATAGGGATCATAATCTCTCCTGAGACCGGTCATGAAATAAGGGAGGCCGTGGGTAACGGCAGTAGGTGGGGGACAAAGATAAATTACATAATTCAAGATGAACCAGCCGGTCTGGCTCATGCAGTAAAGGTGGCAAGGGATTTTCTTGGAAGTTCACCCTTTGTAATGTATCTGGGGGATAACCTTATTGGAGGTGGAATTGATAAATTTCTCCATGACTTCAAAAAAATTTCACCGGATGCCCTTATCCTTTTGAAAGAAGTAGATGATCCCAGAAATTTCGGCGTTGCCAAGGTCGCCCCAAAGGGAAGGGTACTGAGACTTATCGAGAAGCCCAAAAACCCGATATCAAATCTTGCCCTTGTGGGTATCTATATTTTCTCTCCAAATATTCATAAGGCCATAGAAAAGATCAGGCCTTCTAAAAGAGGAGAACTCGAGATTACCGATGCGATACAGAAGCTCATTGATATGGGACGCACTGTAAAGAGCTTTACCCTTCATACCTGGTGGCTTGACACAGGGAAAAAAGATGACCTCCTTACTGCAAATGCCATTGTCCTGGACGAATTGGTGAAGGTCTCAATAAAAGGTAATGTGGATAGCGCAAGTAAAATACTTGGCCGTGTATCTATTGGTGAAGGGTCAGTCATAAAAACGAGCAATATCAGGGGGCCTGTAATTATAGGTGAAAAAACAATTGTAGAAAATTCTTTTGTTGGTCCCTATACGAGTATAGGAAACCATGTAAAGATTAGATGTTCCTGTGTTGAGCATTCGGTAATAATGGACGGAAGTGACCTGCGAGATATTGAAAGGATGGAAGATAGTCTCATCGGCCGCAGGGTAAGACTTTTCAGGCATACCAGACACAAGGCACTGAGGTTAATGGTTGGAGATGATTCTATGGTTGAGGTATAAAAAACCTTTCCAGGCCGTGTTAAGACAATGGCGATCAATAGAAAGAAGAGCGTAGATTTACTTGTTAAGAATATCAAAGAAAGAAAGTCCCCCATCGGGATCATAGGTTTGGGCTATGTGGGCATCCCCCTCGTAATGGAATTTCATAAGGCCGGATTCAACATAACAGGCTTTGATATTGATCAAAAGAAGGTGGATCTGCTTAACAGCGGAAAAAGCTATATCAGGTATATTTCATCCGAGAAGATAAGAGATCTTATATCGGACGGTAAGTTTAATGCCACGACTGACTTCTCCAGGCTCTGTGATATGGACTGCATCATTATATGTGTCCCTACACCGCTCAGTAGACACAGAGAGCCTGATCTCTCCTATGTCTTTAACACCACAAGGGCCATCGCAAAAAATTTGCGGAGGGGACAGATAGTAATCCTCGAATCAACTACATATCCGGGAACAACAGATGAAGATATGAGAGCGATACTTGAAGAGACGGGGCTCAAAGCAGGTAAGGACTTTTATCTTGCCTACTCACCTGAAAGGGAAGATCCCGCAAATAAAAATTTTACAACTTCCATGATTCCGAAGGTTGTTGGAGGATATGACCGTGGCTGTCTTAAGGTTGCAAAGGCACTTTATGATTCAATAGTTACAAAGACAGTACCTGTCTCTTCGACAAAAGTAGCGGAGGCAACAAAGCTTCTTGAAAACATTTACAGGGCTGTAAACATAGCGCTTGTTAATGAGATGAAGATTCTTTTCGACAAAATGGGGATTGATATCTGGGAGGTTATCGAGGCGTCAAAGACAAAACCCTTTGGCTTTCAGGCCTTCTATCCGGGCCCCGGACTTGGTGGACACTGTATTCCCATAGATCCCTTTTATCTTACGTGGAAGGCAAGGGAATATGGTTTTCCCACACGGTTTATAGAACTGGCCGGTGAGATAAACACGTCAATGCCGCTTTACGTTGTTAACAGAGTAATAGATGCACTTAATGAAAGAGGCAAAAGCATAAAGGGTTCAAAGATACTCATAATAGGCCTGGCCTATAAGAAAGATGTGGATGATGTGAGGGAGTCTCCCTCGCTTGAACTGATCGAACTCTTTAGAGGCAAAGGGGCAAAGGTTGATTATAATGATCCCTATGTGCCGAAAACGCATAAAATGAGGAAATACGATTTTAAGATGTCTTCAGTGCCGCTGACAGAAAAAGGTCTCAAGAAATATGATTGTGTGGTCATATCAACCAATCATTCTTCATATGACTATAATCTTATAGCAAAGTATAGCAGGCTTGTGGTAGATACAAGAAATGCCATAAAGGTATCGACTGATTCGAAAAGGAAGAAAATAATAAAGGCATGAATGAAAGAAGCTGCTGTTATCATGCAAATATTTAGGGAGGGGAAATAATGAAGGCGATGGTTTTGGCTGGGGGCAGTGGCACAAGGCTCTGGCCTCTTTCGAGAGAGGATTATCCAAAACAATTTTTGAAGATAGATAATAATCAGTCTCTTCTTCGGCAGACTGTTCAGAGGTTGCTGAATTTCCTCTCGCCTTCGGAGATCATCATACTCACAAATGACAAATATCGTTTCCATGTGAAGGACGACCTCGAGGGTTTACCTGAAGAAGTCCTGACGAATATAGTTCTGGAACCTTTCTCAAGAAATACGGCTCCGGCTATAGCGTTATCGATAAAGTATTGTAAAGAAATAATGGGCTGTGACACCAAGGAGGTTTTGCTTGTATGCCCTTCGGACCATGTCATACGACCTGATGACCGATTCGCCGCTTATGCCCGAAGGGCTTCTGAGATAGCAGCGGAAAATTATATTGTTACCTTTGGAGTGCGGCCGACACGTCCTGAGACTGGTTATGGATATATAAAGGTGAAAGGGGAGAGGCTCGGAAAAGGAGGCAAGGCTGATTATTTTATTGTTGAGAGCTTTACTGAAAAACCGGACGAAAGGACTGCGAGGAAATATCTTTCTGACAGCAAGTACTTCTGGAACTCCGGCATATTCGTCTTCAGCGTTGGAACGATGGAAAGGGAAATCAAAAGACACATCCCTGAGATATCTGAATTATCAAATGATAAATACGAAAAAATGCTTGCTAACTTTCAGCAGATGCCAAATATTTCTATTGATTATGCTGTTCTTGAACATTCTAACCGGGTGACAACTATCCCCGTTGATCTTTACTGGAATGATATCGGTTCCTGGGACTCTCTCTATGAGATTCTGGAAAGGGATGAAAACGGTAATGTGAAGGTGGGAGATGTTTTTGATTTGAAGACAAAAGACACCATAATTATTGGCAGTAAAAGGATTATCTCAACAATAGGATTAAAAGACATACTAATAATAGAGACCCCCGATGCGATGTTGGTAGCAAGGCGCGGAGATGCACAGATGGTAAAAGAGGTTGTGAAAGAACTTAGGGATCGGGGAAGGAGGGAATCAGTTGAGAGCTCTACCGTTTACAGGCCCTGGGGGAGTTATACTATCCTTGAGGAAGGTACGAGATATAAGATAAAACGTATAGTTGTCAAGCCAGGGGCGAAATTGAGCCTCCAGATGCATCACCATAGAAGCGAACACTGGGTGGTTATTAAGGGCACCTCAAGAGTGACTATTGGTGATGAGGTTAAATTTATTCATGAAAACGAGAGTATCTATATTCCAAAATCCACCCTGCACAGGCTTGAAAACCCGGGAAAAGTTGCCCTGGAGATAATTGAAGTCCAGAACGGCGAATATGTAGCAGAGGATGATATTGTGAGGATTGATGATGTTTATGGTAGATAAGCTTTTCAAGAATGTCTTTCTTCAAAGAATTTATAGATGAAGATTTCCCTTCATCCTTCTTTATATGAGGCATTTAAAGGACAATTACCCCTATCTCTTTTCTCTGGCCATGAGAATAAACCCTTTTGATCAGAATGCATCACCAATAGTGCGAGAATAATCTATCGTCTTTTGATTATCAGAGAGATTAAAAAATTAGAGTGGCTGTAACGGGTACCTTGGGTTAGAATCATCGCTCAACAGGGATATCCCCGCCCGCCCTTTGCAAAAAATTAAATTGACAGTAAAGATCAAGGGCGACTTATTGACAAAATTCGTCATGGAATAAGATTTGGAAGATGGAAGTTTATTTTTTTTCTTGAAAATTCAAGATCTTGCGAACCGAAATTATTGGCATAGAAACTGCAATAAAGCAGGATAGCAGAGAATATAGAAATGGTAAAGAAATGATACGAATATTGCAATTTTTTGTGTACATAAGGGATTTTATAATAAGACCGAACAAAATGAAGAAAAGGAATGTTTCAGAAGATGAATACGTCGGCTATGAGACATTTCCGGCATCTCACCAGGCTGGGATTTTCAAGGATGATAAAGATAGAAAAGAGTTTTTAGAAAAAAATGCTTGATAGATCTCATCAATAATTTGGCTTCATAATTTTTGCCTGAATCTTATCCCCCACGGCTCTAATGACGTCCGGTGGCGAGCCGCTTATAATCACAGATAGCGAAACTTGCTCACAGCCTTGGATACCACAAATATTCTCAGATTATTACTCTGCGGATCTGGTGGGAACAGGAAAAAACCAGGGCGCTGTGGGTCATAGCCCATTATTGTTCCGACCAACATCTCGCCATCCGCAAAGGTGATTTCTATTTTTCGGCCTGGAGATTGTTTGCCTTCGGTAAAATCTTTTCGCTCATTATAGGAGGGTTTTCCTTCGAAATCGCGTACAAAGAATATTGCCTTAAGGTCTTTTAAAAGAACCTCGATTCCCTCACCAGAGGGTTTGTCAGCTGGATGGAGATGAAAGAGAGATTTGTTCGGGAAAAAATCCCTGGTATAACCTTTAATGACCCTGCCATCAGCATACCGCACAACAATCTTGATTTGCTCCATCTCAGTCGAATATTGCCATAATAGTGGTAGGCGCGAGGGGTATTGAACCCCTGACCTCTTCCGCGTCAAGGAAGCGCTCTCCCACTGAGCTACGCGCCTTTAAGGTTACATAAAATAACACTTTTCCCCTTCTCCTTGTCAACTTGGTTGTCAATTCTCCGGAAGAAATTTATCTAGCAAGATCTCTTTGTGATCTGTATCACTTTAACTTTTATGGCCTGAAAGTATCTTTAACAGTAAAGCTACCTCTTCAATCACCCCCTTGCTGTGGCAGTAAATTTGAGCCAAAAACTCAAACTGCCACAGCTCCCTCCTTTTCGCAAAAAATTTTAGACGATCTTTTACATAAGATGATTAAAGGAATGAAATTATTTTCTACTCGATAGTTCCGTAAGAATGGAGTCCGGTGAGAAGCAAATTTACGCCAAGATAGGTGAACATCACCGCGGCAAAACCTAATACAGCAACTACCGCTACCTTCTTTCCTCTCCATCCCCTTATAAGTCGGCTATGTAGATAGAAAGCGTAGACAAACCACGTTATTAACGACCATGTCTCCTTTGGATCCCAGCTCCAGTATACACCCCATGCCTGGTCAGCCCAAATAGCACCAAAGATAAGTCCACCCAAAGTAAATATAGGGAATCCTATGGCAATACTCTTGTAGGTTATTTCGTCAAGCATGTCAGAGGAGATATCGAACTTCTCTACGATTTTTTTAAGTACAGACCCATATCGCCAGGCAATAAATATTATAACTACCATTAATGTCCAGCTCAGTACTCTGACAATTTGTGACGGATTAAAGAAGGAGGCTCTGAACATATAGCTTTTAATAAATTCTTCAGGTTTGACCATAACCTTAAAGGTCAGAAAATCCATACCCATTGCAAGGAGTAGGGCTATAAAAATACCCAGTGTGACTGACCAGAAGATATAGGCAGCCTCATTTCTTTTCTCCGACCTTATAATTAAATACATGAGGCCGGTACTGAATGAAAGGGCAAAGGTAGCATAAGCGATAAAGCTCATCATGACATGTGCCAGGAGCCAGTTACTCTGGAGCGCCGGCACAAGAGGTTGTATTTCCTTTGACATGCCTGATAGATCGATGAAGGCCAGAGCAAGACCTGCAACTGGTGTGACAAACGCTCCGAAAGAACGGTTCCTGTATCTGAATTCGATTATTAGATAACCCAGTATTAAACACCAGACAAAGAATATAAGAGATTCATAAAGGTTTGTCAGGGGAACTGACCTTATAATACCCATGCCACTGAAGTCGTAAGTTTCCTTCCATCTCATTAAAATTGCTATTGTCTGGGAGATAAAACCTATAATTGTTATTGTCGTAGCTGTTATTCCAATCTGCGTTTTCCTGAAGGCAAGATAGGTGATATAAACAATCATGGCCAGGATATAGGCGATAGTTGAGATTCCGAAGAAAAAGGAACTATCCATTATTTTCCTCTTTCCTGCTTTGTACTCAGAAGGGAGATCATCTTGTTTATCTTCCTTTCAAGGGTGGCTCTATTCTTATTTGTTGTAGCCCCCACAATTACTCTCGTGTTGTTTTTTTCTTCCACTATCCTGACCCATAACTTTTTGTGGCTCATAAAGAAGGCCATAAAAAGACCTATGGAGATTGTAATACAACCTATGTATACAACCCAGACACCCGGATCCTTTCTTACCTGAAGGCCTGTATATTGGGCTCCCCTGTAATCTATAAATTCCACAATATGACCTTCCGGGAGCTTCCACGTTGAAGGATATCTTTTAAAGATCCAGCCTGCATATTTATCTTTACTATTTTCTTTGAAATCTATGAAAACGGCAGGGTTATTCATCATCTCTGAATATGTGAAGGGTCTTCCCTCGCGGTCAAATGTGAGGGCCGGACTGAAGTCCTTTATGATTCCCTCCAGATGTGTGCCGGGGATAATGAATTTATCGCCAAGCTGCAATTGCTTGGTTTCTGAAATCCCGGAGCTGGAAATTAATTTCAGGATGAATAATCCCCGGGCTCCGGGAACAATACCATAACTTGCCTGGTAGAATGTAACTCCCTTGTATGTAAGGGGCTCATTTACCTCAATCACTTTTTTCAGCACCTCTTTTCCATTGTCTGTTATGGTAAGCCAGCTTTTATAGTCCCTGGGCATGTCAGAACCTCCATAGAAGTCCACATTAAATTCGTCATTTCTTACGCTGAAGCCCAAAGGCTGTAATCCGTATCTTTTCATCTTTGCCTTCAGTGTTTTTTCATCCATATTGAGCTGATTTGCAGATGCTGTAACGTTACCTGAGGATGCCTCGATGGCATCTAATATTATTTCTCTTTCGTGTTCCTCGCTGTGAGTAAGCGGGCTCGTACGCAAGAGTGCTACGGAATAGCTCTTACCTTCCGGAATATTCATAGATCCCTTGAAACCAAAAAAAATTCCTACAAGTGCGCCAAGCAAAATTATGAGTATACTCATATGAGTTATAAAGACTCCAAACCTTGAATATTTGCCCTTCTGCGAATAGAACTGATAGCCCTTGCTCTCTTTCGACTCTAGATAATTGAAGCCTGCACCTTTTATTGCCTTTGTGATAATATCCTTCACCTTATCAGGTTTACCTTTTAATGAGATGTCCCTTCTTATAGCAGCCTTAGCAAAGTATTCCTCAGGAATGGGTCGCAGAGGTTCTGTTATGATCTTCCATGTTTTTGGGAGTCTTTCGGAGGAGCAGATGATGATATTAACGGAAAATAATATCAGCAAAGTCATAAACCACCATGAATGGTACATATCCATAAAGCCCAGTTTATCGAAGATGTTATACATGGCCGGAGCAAGAGATTTACCGAAGAGTCTCGTAAGTATTTGAATATTTCTGGCAGGCTCTACCCCTTGTTCCAGGATCGTCCCTATAATTGATGTGAGAGAGATTATTGAAAATATGACAATCGCAAATTTTACAGAAGCAAGTAGGTCCCAGATTCTGTCGACTATTGATTTCCTTTTTTCCTTCATCGATCCGAACGTCCAAATAAGTCAAGTTTTATATGATAATACTTTCAAAAAGGGCAAAACAAGGGTCACAGTCTTTTCTCATAGATTCTGTATTTTTTGTACAATTTACCTCCTATCATCTCTACAAGTCTCTGGACCGGAATATTGTCTTCCAGTATCCAGGAAAATTCTATGCGCTCATATTTCTTGCTGGCCCTGAAGCCTTCTCTGAAAAGGAGGGCACCAACCCCTTTATTTCTATAGTTAGGCTTAATTCCAAGTAGAAGCATCCTGAGGTTGCGTATCTTTTTTGAATAATAAATTGCCTTAAAAATTGTCAAAGGGTTAAGTTTACCCTTCATCATCTTCAGGACAAGATTGTAGTCGGGTATAACCCCCATGAAACCTACAGGTTCCTCAGATGTCTCGGCGACTAATGTGAGTTCCGGTACAACTATTGGTTTGATCTTATCTGCAAGGTAGATAGTTTCTTCCTCCGTGAGTGGTATGAATCCCCAGTTCCTTTCCCAGGCTGAATTATATATATCCATAAAAATCTTCATCTCGGAATTCAAAAAATTTTTATTTATTAACCTAACCCTTATCCCTTTCTGTTCTGCTATCGATGCAACTCTCAAAATTTTTCCGGGCAGGTTTTTTGGAATATCGCATGTGTATGCATATAAGTCTTTTGCCTTTTTCATGCCATGTCCTTCCATTAAGTCATTGTAATAGAAAGGATTGTAAGGGGTCATGAATACAGGAGGTTCATTAAAACCCTCGAATAAAAAACCGCATTCTTCGTTAGTTGAGAAATTCATCGGCCCGCGCATTACTTCCATACCTTCGCTCTTGAGGATTTCCGATACAGTATCAAGAAGGGCAGATACAATGGCTGTGTCATTTGTGAATTCAAAGAATCCAAAAAAACCGGCTTTTTCGCCGTGAAATTCGATGTGCCTTTTATTGATAATGGAGACTATTCTTCCTGAGATTTTTCCTTCTTTCTTTGCAAGAAAGTATCTGCAATTGGCGAATCCGAAAAAGGGGTTTTTATCCGATAATTTTTCGTACATATCTTTGATAAGGGGGGGAATGAAGAAAGGGTCCTTCGCATATAAGAAGAAGGGAAATTTTATGAAATCATCAAGGTCTTTGGGGGAGTTGACCTCTATTACCGTCAGGGAATTCAAGACTTAAATCCTGATGAGAATTGCATGCAAATTTAAAATGAGATTGAGATTAAGGTTAAGAATTCTTAGCCTTGACCTAAGCCTTAACCTGCTGATTCACGCTCAGAATTTTATCCTATGAGGCCTAATTTCTTGCCAACCTTCTTAAATGCCTCAAGTACGACGTCCAGATGTTCATCCGTATGAGTCGCCATATAGCTCGTTCTTATAAGCGCCCTTCCATTGGGCACTGCAGGACTCACAGCTACGTTTGCAAATACACCTTCTTCCTGCAGCATCTTTGCCATCATAAATGCCTTTTCATCTTCTCGAACCACAATCGGGATTATAGGTGTCTGGCTTGGTCCCACTTCAAAGCCAACTTCCTTAAAGCCATTGAACATTTTCTTCGTATTTTTCCAGAGCCTTTCCCTTCTTTCAGGCTCATTCTCGATGATATCAAGGGCAGCCTTTACAGCTGCAACCGATGCCGGCGGGGGGCTTGCACTGAAGATTAGAGACCTTGCAAAATGCTTTATATAATGGATTACACCGGCTGAACCTGATATGAATCCTCCGATAGATGCAAGAGATTTGCTGTAAGTTCCCATTATGAGATCGATCTCTTCTTCCAATCCGAAATGTTCCGCCGTACCCCTTCCTGTTTTTCCAAGAACTCCAATGCCGTGGGCATCATCAACCATTATCCTCGCGCTATATTTCTTCCCGAGTGAAACTATCTCGGGCAGATTTGCTATATCTCCTTCCATGCTGAACACGCCATCCACAACTATTAGTTTGTCTCTTTCCTCGTTCTCTTTGAGAATACGTACAAGATCCGCCATATCATTGTGTTTGAATTTTCTGATCTCACCAAAAGAAAGTCGGCATCCATCTATAATACTTGCATGATCCATTTTATCTATGACCACAATGTCATCCTTACCCACAAGAGCTGGAATGACACCAAGATTTACCTGAAATCCCGTAGAAAATATCAAGGCCGCTTCTTTCCTCATGAAACGGGCAAGTTTCTCTTCAAGTTCTACATGAATATCAATAGTGCCATTGAGGAATCTTGAGCCGGCACAACCGGTGCCATATTTCCTGATAGCATCAATTGCTGCCTCTTTGACCTTTGGATGGTTTGTGAGACCAAGATAATTGTTGGAACCAACCATTATCATCCTTCGTCCACTCATCATGACCACAGGATCCTGGGCACTTTCGATAACTCTGAAATAGGGATAAAGTCCCTGAGACATAAGGGTTATGGCTTTATCGAATCTGAAACACTTACCAAATATGTCTGTTAATTTTTTTACAGCCATCTGTGAATCCTGTACCAATCTGCTGTCCATTTAATTCCCTCTTTTATTCCCACCTTCGGCACAAAGCCGAATTCTTCTCTTGCCTTTCTCGAATCACATATCCAGTGAGAATGATTTAGCTCCTTGATCTTATCTCTATTAATGATTCCTCCTTTGTTTATTCGTTCCCCTATAAATGCAAAAAAGGGCATCATAAATTTTGGTACTGCGAGACGCGATACCTTTTTACCGAGAGCTGAAGAAATCTCCATTGCTATCTCCTCATTCGTATAAAACTTGCTATCTGATAAAAAGTATATCTTACCATTAGCCTTTTTGCTCTCTGCAGCCAGTATTATACCCTGAATCAAATCATCAATATAGAGCAGAGAATAATAACATTTTCCCCAGTAAGGGAAAATACCTTTTTTGATCATCTTAAAAAAGATAAATAGATCTTTATCTCTGGGACCATATACTGCGCAGGGCCTAAGTATTGTTATGGGAATTAAGTTTCTATATTCTAAAAGTGCCCTTTCGCCTTCAAGCTTACTTCTCCCATAACCTGAAATTGGCCGGGGTTCGCAATCTTCTCTTAAGGGGGATCCGTTCTCGCTCGGACCGGCGGCCGCAAGACTGCTGAGATATATGAATCTATTTAATCTGGAATTCTTTTCGACAACGGCCTTTATCAGGTTTTCTGTACCCTTTGCGTTTATACAGAAAAAATCATCTTTGGAACAAGACTTTGTGACCCCGGCGATGTGAAAGATATAGTCAAAATTGCCAACTATATTGCGGAGAGAATCTATTTCTGCACAGTCACCTGTAACGAATTTCAGACTAATATCTTCGAGCCATTTAAGATTAGAGATCTCTCTTACGAGGCAGGTAACCTTATAGTCCCTTTTTACAAGTTCCTCGCATAGGTGGCTTCCTATAAAGCCTGTAGCTCCTGTTACGAGAGCCTTCATCGGGTAGGGATATTTTGAGCAATGAGGATAAAAAGAGTCAAGCCCAAATTATAGGGTCATAGACTCAAGCCTTGCTATTCTTTCCTCTATAGGAGGATGTGTGCTGAAGAGTTTCAATATTCCTCCTCCTGATAAGGGGTTGACTATGAACATATGAGACGTTGCAGGATTGGCATTCATGGGAATCTTCTGAGAAGCCCAGTGAAGTTTTCTTAAAGCCCCCGAGAGATATCTTGGATTTCCAGCAAGCCTTGCACCACCTTCATCGGCTGCATATTCTCTTGACCTGGAGATGGCCATCTGGACAATGAGGGCGGCAATTGGTCCCACAATCATCATTATTAGTGCCGCTACAGGATTACCACCTTCCTCCTCGTCTCCCCTGTGGCCAAAAATCATTGCCCACTGTGCCATTTGTGCGAGATAACTGATAGCACCTGCGATCGTAGCTGCAATAGTACTAATAAGAATGTCTCTATGTTTGACATGTGCGAGTTCATGGCCTATCACACCTTGAAGTTCTTCGGGACTTAAGATTCGCATTATACCAGTAGTGACAGCAACGGCAGCATGTTTAGGGTTTCTGCCCGTGGCGAAAGCATTGGGCTGTTCTTCATTAATTATATAAACCTTTGGCATAGGCAATCCGGCTTTTTGTGTAAGTCTTCTTACTACCCTATAGAGATCCGGTGCTTCTGCCTCCGAGACCTCCTTCGCTCCGTACATTCTGAGCACAATCTTGTCACTGAACCAGTAAGCAAATAAGTTCATCAAAAATGCAAAGATAAGGGCGATAGTCATTCCTTGCTTACCCCCTATGGCAGATCCTGCCCATACAAGGATGAGGGTTAATGTTACAAGTAAGAACATTGTTTTCATATTATTCATAAATTTATTACCTCCTGGTATTAAGATATAATATCTTAAAAATTGAATTCTTTTCAAGGAAAGTGGCAACATATAAAGATGCCGGGAGAAATTGTCATGCTGAATTCATTTCAGCATCTGATAAGACCCTGAAACGAGTTCAGGGTGATATTCCTTCGGCGCAATAAATTTTAAATCTAACATGTTATACCTTTCTATCGCAATTTCAGAGCGAGGTCGGTGATTAACCAACAAGGTCAAGTAAAAACTAAGGTGATTCATAGAATTAGGAGGTATAGTTGAAAAAGAAACCCAGGGAACCATTTATACCTGCAGAAAGAAATGAGACTATCCGGCAGAAAATAATGTCTTTATTGATGGAAAGGACTCTATCAGCAAAAGATTTGTCGGCCTCAGTCATGGTTTCGGAGAAGGAGGTTTATGATCACCTCGAGCACATCCAGAGAACAGCAAATAAGAAAACATATAACTTTATTGTTACGCCTGCTGTTTGCAAAAGATGCAGCTTTGTATTCAGAAAAAGGGAGAGGCTTAAAAAGCCTGGCAAATGTCCTGTCTGTCGGAGTGAATCAATTAAGGAACCGCTTTTTTCTATGACTAAAAGTTTCTAATTTCTTCACAGATAATTATGTAACCGTTCAATTTTTATCTGATGCATTTGCCATCCCGAGGGCTTCTCTGGTTATTTTTTCTGCTGCCTCGAATATAGCCTTTTTGTCTTCCTCAGTTCTCGCTTCTATATAAAATCTGACCTTGGGTTCCGTGCCTGACGGCCTTATCATAAGCCATGAACCATCATCAAAGACAAGCTTAATACCATCAACGGTTATAACATCCTCAACCGTCCTGCTGATACTCCCAATATTTATTACGGTTCCTCTTTTATAGCGTTCTTCTATGATGGAAAGCCTTTTTTTCAGAGGCTCTCCTGCAAAGGCTGGATCAACGGATATACCTGACCGGTCAGGATAGAAATATCCGAATTCTTCCATAATGTCTTTGAGATATTCGCTGAGATTTTTGCCCGTGACAGCCATCATCTCAATCGCAAGGAGCAGACCGAAAATGGCATCCTTTTCAAGTGTATGATTACATGCAGATATTCCGTCCGACTCTTCAAAAGCGACTATAGCTTTTTCTCGTGATGTCTTTAACATATAGGGTCTGAAGTTTTTAAATCCCACCCTCGTTTCTTTTACAGTTACTCCAAGTTTATCTGCAATGGCATTCACAAAATTGCTTGTACCCACTGATTTTGCGACAATCCCAGAAATCCTCTTATAGACATGGAGGAAATGAAGTGCCATTGCTCCAAAATAGTTCATCGGTATCTGCATAATTCCATCGGAATGTCTTATGCGGTCACCATCGGGGTCCATTATAACACCCAGTTTAAATCTTGCCTTACTTTCCTTCAGTACTTTTTCCACTCCTTCCATATTTTTTTGAGAAGGCTCTGGTGCTATACCACCGAAGAGAAAATCATCTTCCGTCCTCAGGTATTTTATTTTATTGCTCGAACCTATAATACTTTGAATTCGTCCCCTTGTTGAGCCATGGACATTATCAACACAGATGATACAATCTTCCTTCTCCACAAAATCTCGAATTCTTTCCATGTCAAGCGTTTTTCTGTCAGTGATAAATTTAATATAAAGATCGGTGAGGTCTATTTTTTCTATAGTCTCCGGTTTTATGGGCCTGATAAAAGGGCTCTTACTCATCATCCTGTTAGCCATCTCTTCTATTTTTGTCGTGATCTCAGGGCCTGCCGGACCTCCATCAGATGGATTGAATTTGAAACCCGAAAAATTCGCCGGATTATGGGAAGGTGTAAGATTTATGGAACAGGCAGCATTCAGGATCTCGATCCCTGTTGAATATTCCGGTGTGGGCGCTTCCCCTGCATACCATGCTTTTATACCTTCTTTTTGAAGAAGCCCCATGACCTCCATGGAGAAATCATGTCCGAGAAACCTATTGTCATGGCCGACAATGATACCCCTGTTCTTGATATCTTCAAAACCGGATACCCCCATAGCTTGCATGAAAGATCTGTCATTACTCTTGAACATTTCTATGATGGACGATGTTACCACTCGCACATTATTGAATGTGAAATCAGAGCCAATTTCTCCCCGCCATCCTGATGTTCCGAAAACAATCTTTGTCGGTTTTGTATTTTCCCGGGCAAATCTTTCTATAACTGACACTAACTCCCTGTTTCTGGAAACATCAGATAATATTACCTTCCAGCAGATACTAGCATTTTCGAATTCCTGGACCATTTATCTCCGAACAATCAAAAAACAACCCGGAGAACCTCATCGACCTCCTTCAGCGTTTTTATGATTCCTGAGGCTTCTGCGGGCTTAATCTCTTCGACCTTGATCCTGGACAATATGTCATGCAGCCCGTCGAAAGATTCTCTCACGTTCATATCATTATCCATTTTTTCAGTGAAGACTTCTTTGATTCTCTTTGAGATCTTACCATGAAAGGCGGTCTTTTCATCTGCCCTCTTTTCGATCTCGCAAACCCTGTTCAGGAAATCTCTTAGTTTAGATCTCGTTGAAGACATAATTTTTTCTGAATAATTAAGTCTTTCACGATAGTGACAGTAGATGAGAAAAAATCTTACTTCATTGACGGAGTATCCTTTTTCAATAAGTATGTCAGTGTAATATATATTACCTTTTCGTTTGGACATCTTTTGGCCATTTATGTAAAGATGATGGCAGTGAAGCCAGAACCTTGCTACCGGATAGGGTCTTATTGATTCGAGTATCGCAAGTGTATAGTCATGGTGTCTGAAAAGATTATCAATCCCACCGCAATAGGTTGATAGGGTCCCGTTAAAATGTTTGCTTATCATGCTTGGGTCCTGAATATTCCAGGATGGTCTGCCCCTGCCAATCCTCGTATCCCAGAAAACTTTGTCTCCCCCCTTGTATCCATGCCAGAGGATGAAATCACCGAGATTCCATTGCATTCCCGGATAGGTATCCCTGTGAAACCGTCTTTTTTTCTCTGGCCATCTTGTCATATCAAGTCCATAAAGTTTTCCAAAACCCGGAAACTTCAGTGCATCAAAATAAACGTTTCCCCTGTACCAGTAAGCGATCTTGAGTTCAAGGAGTTTTTCTATGATCTCGACAGCCCTGTCGACACTTTCAGAGGCTCGTGGTAAGTAGTCAGGTATCTTCATCTTTAGGCGCTTCATCTCTTCGATAAATTCTTCTATGTTCTGGTCAGTCAGGAGTTTGACACTTATTTTTCTGTTCTCAGCCTCCTTCAATGCTTTATCCTCGATGTCCGTTAAGTTCATCCCCCTCTTTGTCTCATAGCCCAAATATTCGAGATATCTTATCAGGACATCTTCAAATAGAAATGTCCTGAAGTTACCGATATGGCTTTTTTGATAAACAGAGGGGCCACAGGAAAACATATTAACAACTCCTTCGTTCACAGGTGAAAAGGTTTCAATTTTTCCCCCCAATGTATTAAATAGTCCCAACATCATGACCTCATACTTCGATTCTCTTCCAGTGTCCTTTATAAAACCTTTGAGCCATTAATACACCCTGAATAGACATGGACGTAATCATTGCTATCCATACCCCCGTTGCGCCGTAATTCATGAGGAGTGCAAAAACGTAGGCCAGGGGAAGTCGGATGAACCACATGGAGATAATTATTATCCACATCGTACCCTTCGTATCTCCGGCCCCCTGGAGACTTCCCCCCAGAACAGCACTCAGGGCCATGAAGGGTTCAGATAACATATTGAACCTCAAATACCGGGTGGTCTCCTCGAGAACTGCCTGGTTTTTTGTTACTATTGAAGCAAAGCCTTCAGCCCAGATGAAGATTATAAAGGCAATGAAACTCGTTATAACAACCCCTGCGGAGGCAATCTTCCAGCCTAGCCTTTCCGCCCTTTCAGTATTCTTGGCACCTAAGTTCTGGCCAATCAGGACCGATGCTGCCATATTAAGGGCAAAGGCAGGAAGATATATAATAGCCTCTATTCTCAGACCGTTAGTGATAGAAGCCAAGGCAGCGATACTGGCATCTCCCAGCCGGCTGAGGATGTTATAAAGAACGATGCTTCCTGCATTCCATGCAAATTGGAGAAAAGCAGCAGGCCAACCAAGATTTATAATTTTCTTAATCGTCTTTAAAGAAATTCTCCAGGGACTTATATAGAGAGATCTCCACCGCCTATTGGTAAATAAAATAAGATTTATAATCATTCCGGTAATCGAAGAAAATGCAGTCGAAAGGGCTATGCCAATGTATCCTAACTCTGGGAAGGGATAGATTCCGAAAACGAGAACAAAATCCCCGATAATATTGATAACACTTACAAGAAACATGGTGAAGAGAGGCTTTTTCACCTCGCCGCTGGCACGAAATATGGCATTTGAAATATTCAATACGTAAACTGGTCCAAGGGCCAGGGAGAAAATTCTTAAAAAATCTTCGGAGATTCCCCTGATTTTTTCTGGAAAACCCGCTAGAAGGATTATTTCCCTGTAAAAGGAAAAACCGACAATTGTCAGTCCCAGGGCGACGAAAAGACTGAAGATCAGGGACTGTTTGGCAATTTCTAAGGCTTGCTCAGTATTTTTTGCACCAATGACCCTGGAGACCATGGCCAATGTTCCAATACTTATGGCATTGGCGATGATTACGATTAGAAAATAGATCTGGCCTACGAAACCGACTGCTGCCTGGACATCGGGACTGATGAAACCTGCGACATAAATGTCGGCAAAGCCCACGAAGAAATTGAAAACCATGATCAGAAATATAGGCCAGGAAAGCTGCCATATATTTGTCCAGAGATTTCCGATCGTAAGGTCAAGGGGCTGATCTTTTTTGAGAAGAAATTTGAAGGTATTAAACATAGCTTGATAAATTCTATCACAAAGAAAAAAAATACCTAACAAAACGGATTATGGAAAGCAGAAGATTGCATTTATATTCTTTTTTGTTAAAATTACACATAGATTCCTACGAAAATTCGAAATAATATTCAAAAAAAGGAGTTTCCATGGCAGATGATACAGTCCTCTTGCGGTGCAATCATTGCAATGCAGTCAACAAAGTACCTGTTGAAAAAATAGAGAACAGCCCAAAATGTGGAAAATGCAAAGAGGCTTTAGAGATTCTGCAAAGGCCTATTGACGTGAAGGCAGCAAATTTTGATCATGAGGTTATGGAATGGCCAGGTCTTGTTCTACTGGAATTTTGGACACCCTGGTGAGGTTTTTGCCGCATGATTGCTCCTGTATTGGAGAAAATAGCGAGGGAGAGGGCAGGGCTTTTAAAAATTGTCAGGGTGAATCTTGATGATGAGCCGGCACTGGGGGCTCGCTTCGGTATAAGGGCCACTCCTACTTTAATGCTTTATCGGAATGGGGAAAAACTGAATGAATTTATAGGTGCCCTTTCAGAAAAAGAGTTGGCAGAATGGATTGATTCCTCAGCAGGTGATTAGTTAAAGGGTAGTAAATATACCTATGGAGAATCTTATAGGCAGGCCATAGCGTGTTTCGAAAAGATGGGGCTCCTTACTTTTAAAGCGACAAAGATTTTTACCACATTCATATTATATATCAGAAAATTGCTGGACCTTTTGTCAGTACTAATTCCCTCTATTCCTTTTCCGCTCGTACATTGATTTGTCTGCCTCTGCGAGCAGCTCATCAACTGAGCAAGGATGTTCCGGATCATGGAAGGCGATGCCTGCACTTACGGATAGCTTGTAATTGCGGTTACTCTTTGAGTTGTGAATCTCGACCGCCCTGTTCAAACGGTCGATGATTATATTGATGCAGTCTGGGGATGTGCCCACAGGAAAAACTACAAACTCGTCTCCACCAATACGGGCAATGATATCTGATTCTCGATAATTAGTCTTGAGAATATGGGCTGTCTCGATTAAAGCAAGATCCCCTTCCAGATGGCCCCAGGTATCGTTAATTGTCTTTAAATCATCCAGGTCTGCATAGAGCATCAACATTCCCTGATTCTGCCTCTTGGCAATCTTTAACTGATGTTCTACGAGAGTGAAGAATCCGCGCCTGTTGTAAAGTCCCGTGAGCTCATCACGGAGCATTAGGTCGCGTACCTCCTCTTGCAATTCAACGTGTTTTATTCTCGCAATGAGCTCCTTTAAGGTAAAGGGCTTTTTTATGAAATCCGATGCTCCTGCTTCTATGGCCCTGTCATAGGAAAAGTCATCTATAAAACCTGTCGTAACAATAACTGCCATATTTGGTCTAATTCTCTTTGCCTTTTCTGTGAGTTCAAGGCCATCCATATCAGACATGACAATGTCTGTTATCATGATATCAAAGGGGGTCTTATCAATAAGTTCAATAGCTGAGGCAGCACTTGTGGCTACTTCACATTTATAACCCTCCAGTGATAAGGCATTTTTCAATATATCGAGCAGATTAAGATCATCGTCAACTACTATGACAGAACTCTTTTCATCCATTCAGGTTCTCCTTGCCAGATTTTTCAGAATTTAAACTCGACTATTTTAAAAAATGTACCCGTCTTTTTGAAAGCCTTTTTATTTCCCTTTTTGACAGTTAATCGCCTCCTCTTATATACTTTTAGCAAATAAATGATCAACAAGGGGGGATTGTTATGGATTTTGGAATGAAAAACAGACTGTCACGTATTATTAAACCAAAAACAGGAAGGACCGTCATGCTTGCGGTTGACCATGGTTACTTCCAGGGTCCCACAACGGGATTGAGAGATCTGAGAAAGGCCGTCACACCTCTAATTCCCTATGCTGACTGTCTATTCATAACAAGGGGTATGCTAAGAACCTGTATTGATCCCAGAAGCGATATTTCTATATGTCTCAGGGTATCAGGTGGCCCAAGCATTCTTGGAGAATTATCTAATGAGAGTATTACAACATCCATTGAAGAGGCTATAAAGCTTAATGCCTCCGGCGTTGGGATGTCTATCTTTGTGGGTGCAAGCAATGAAGCCCAAACCATATCGAATCTTGGCAGGTTGGTGAATGAGGCAGAGAGGTACGGAATACCCGTGCTTGCTGTAACAGCAGTTGGCAAGGAGATGGGAAGGGATGCACGCTATCTTGGACTTGCGTGCAGGATTGCGGCAGAGATGGGAGCCCATTTTGTCAAAACATACTATTGCGAGAATTTTTACAAGGTGGTGGAGGGATGTCCTGTACCTGTTGTTATGGCCGGAGGCAAAAAGATACCGGAGATGGATGCCTTACAGATGACGGAGAATGCTATCAAAGAAGGAGCCTCAGGTGTTGATATGGGCAGGAATATTTTCCAGAGTGATAATCCTGTCGGTATGATTAAGGCAATAAGGGCTATCGTTCATAAGAGAGTCTCTGTAGAGGAGGCATTCGAGATTTACTCGAAGAAAAAGCCTACCTAAAATCCTATAAAATAGGAAGCAGACATGCTGAAAAAACCCCTGCAAAGCGACAGGATTTGATTATGATTCACATGACTGCAATTTTAAGGCAAGGTACTTTTGCAAAAAGGCTGGCTGGCTATGCTAAAGGGCTATGAGGTGTCGCTGGCAGGCCTTTTTCAGCATATCTGCCTCCCTTATAAAAAACTATTCCTACAGCGTCAATGAAAGTAGCCGTTTATTACAGCAATGATGATATAAGGATTGAGGAACGTCTGACGCCCTGTATATCCAATGGTGAAATTCTGGTTAAAATGAAGGCTTCCGGAATCTGCGGAACTGATGTTATGGAGTGGTACAGGATTAAAAAGGCTCCCCGTATCCTGGGTCATGAAATGGCAGGCGAAATTATAGATACTGGAAGAGGAGTGGAGGGGTTCAAAAAGGGTGATAAGGTATTTGTCTCTCACCACGTCCCATGTTATAGATGCCATCACTGTGCTCAGGGTAATTATACCGCCTGTGAATCGCTTCATACAGGCAATTATGACCCAGGAGGATTCTCAGAATTTATAAGGGTTCCTGAAGAGAATGTAAGATATGGAACATTTCTGCTTCCTGAGGATATAACATTTGAAGATGCAACGATGATTGAACCTCTGGGATGCGTCATTGCCGGGCAAAATCAATTAGTTTTGAAGGAGGGTCAGTCGGTCTTAATAATAGGCTCCGGTGTTTCAGGTATTTTGCACATTCAATTGGCTAGGATAAAAAAAGTCAAGGTTATAGTTACAGATATCAATGATTACAGACTGAATAAGGCTATAGAGTTTGGTGCTGGTTATGTGTTTAATGCAAGTGACTATTCAGTTGATACACTGAAGATCGTTAATGATAATAGACTGGCAGATGCTGTTATTGTTTGTGCATCTTCAAAAAAGGCAGTGGATGACGCAATATCATCTGTTGATAAAAAAGGGAAAATTCTTTTTTTTGCAGTTCCAGAAAAGGATATAGTCATCCCATCCCTTAGATTCTGGAGGGATGAGATAACTTTAACATTTTCATATGGTGCAGCGCCTGAAGATCTTCAGAAGGCAATAGAATTAATTCAGAATAATCTGGTTGATGTAAAAAAAATGATAACACACAAAATTCCCCTTTCATCTATCCTGCAAGGCTTTAAATTAGTCACTGAAGCAAAAAATTCCTTGAAGGTTGTGGTGGTTCCTGACGGTGATGCGAAAGTATCGATTAATTCGTAAAAAAAGCACATAGGATACTGGTCATTAACCCGAATAATGCAGACATTGTTCAAAATATAAGCCCCCCTCATGTAGCGGGGGGCTTTTTTGCAGTCAAATTAGTCCTTAACTACGTTGATTGCCTTGAGGCCTTTTGGGCCTTTTTCAATATCAAAGCTGACCGAATCGCCCTCGGTAAGGGATTTGAATCCATTGCCTTGGATGGAAGAATAATGGACAAAAACATCACTGCCATCTTCTCTCGCGATAAAGCCAAAACCTTTAGATTCGTTGAACCACTTTACTGTTCCATTAGCCATCTCGGTTACCTCCTTACTTATAAATTAAAGTCCCAGGATCAACGCAACAAAAAAGAGGCCACAAAGTTAAAAAGTCTTTGTGGCCTCTTGAATTCAAAAACTCTGAAACTTCGATAAAAGAATGACATGTATTAGAATAAAAGTCAACACTTACCTGATATGTGTGCTCATCTGCCAATGTTCGTGCCTTCGATCTGCTGACATAAATGTTCGGTCAAGCTTCATTCCGCAGTGAAATTACTGAATGAAGCTTGAAGAATTAAGCCGTACGCGGTCTATGGGATTTCAATTCTGTCTTCCCTGTGTTGTCTCTATATGGTTGGATATGTTTTTGATGTTGAGCTGCCACTCCCGGACTGAATCCAAGCGGGCAAAAGGGAAAGCTTAAGGGTCGAACCTTCAAAATTCAATTAACAACCAATTGACAAATAGTAAAGACAAGCAGATAAATGAAAAATGAAGGTTTGACCCTACTACTTCTCTTCTAAAAAAGCCTGACTTCGACAATTTCACCTTCTTCCACTCCCAGTTTTCGCAGGGGTATAATCGCCGTTCCATCAGCCTTTATCAAAGTAGTAATCAGACCCGATTTTCCTAATATAGGTATGGCC
>JBFMEC010000019.1:0-23983 GCA_040753575.1 Nitrospirota bacterium
AGACGGTAAAATCTGCGTGATAGCACAAAGAAAAAAAGATACAGTCGGGGGCGCGGCGGATTACGTCTGAGATGCAGAGAATGCAGATATCCGCTATGTTTCTTCGGAAAAATAAAAAATTAATGTGTTCCTGATGGTTTGCCTTTAGCCCTTTTCATAAATGGAACAAGGAGTAAAACGCTAAACATTATTATGCTGACGAGATAGAAGGCATCATTAAAGGACATCATTGAGGCCTGTCGGAGAACTTGGTTATATATAGTAGCAAGACCACTTTGTTGTGTTAGAGAACTTTCAATCCCTCTGTATTGCAGTATTTTGGAACCCACATTCGAAGCAATCTGATAACTGCTATCAAAGGGGGTCAGGTGCTCGACGAGATGAAAGTGATGGAACTGGGCGCGCCTTGAAAGTATTGTCGTCACAAAGGCAACGCCAAAACTGCCACCAAGGTTTCTTAACAGATTGAAGATAGCTGTGGCGTTTCCCATGTGCTCCTTTTTTATAGTTGCGAAAGCCAGAGTTGTAAGTGGTATAAAAAGGAACCCCATACCAATTCCTAAAATAAGCCTTGGCCAGATGATCGTATAGAAGTCAGCATAGAGAGTGAATTTTGACATCTCGTATGTCGCATAGGCACATACAATAATTCCGAATGCTAAAATTCCCTTTGGGTTTATTTTAGTCACCAGCCTGCCGGCAATAGGTAGGGCAATCATTGTTGCAACACCGCCTGGACCAAGAACAAGACCCGCCAGAAAGGCGGTATAACCCATCAGGGTCTGAAGATAAATGGGAAGCAAAACAATGCTGCCAAAGAGGTTGAAAAAGGCGAAAAACATTACGACATTTCCCGTACTAAAAGAAATATTTTTGAAGGTTCTAAGATTAACGACCGGGTATTCCGTAAAGAGTTCAACTATCACAAAGAGTATGAGGGATACTGCCGATGTCATGCTCATCCATACGATGAAATTTGAGGAGAACCATGCATCCCTCTGGCCCTTGTCAAGAACTATCTGGAGACATCCTAGCCCTATGGCAAGGAATGCAAGTCCCCAGTAATCTATCTTCATCTTTCCAACTTTTATGTAGGGTGGATCTATTATGAAAAGCAGAGTCATGAGTATGGAGATTATTCCTATAGGTACATTTATAAAAAAAATCCAGTGCCATGACCAGTTATCTGTGATCCAACCACCCACAAGAGGACCAATGATGGGTCCGAACATGATGCCCATTCCAAATATTGCCATTGCCATACCGTGCTGATGGGGTGGAAAGGTCTCAAGGAGTATTGATTGAGAAATGGGCTGGAGAGCGCCGCCACCGATACCCTGAAGTATTCTAAAAAAAACAAGGCTCATAAGACTCCAGGCCGAACCGCACAAAAAAGAACTAATAGTGAATAATGATATCGAAAAAATAAGATATCTTTTCCTTCCAAAGACCCTGCTCAGCCATCCTGAAAGAGGTATTATTATTGCGTTTGATACAAGATAAGAGGTTATCGTCCAGGTTGATTCATCTATGCCTGCCGAAAGACTCCCCCTTATATGATCGAGAGATACATTTACTACAGAGGTGTCTATTATCTCTATGAGAGTTGGGAGCATTACGGTGATAGAAACGAGCCATTTATTCATTTTTCAATGAGGACGGTTGGTACAACTGATATTCCGATGCGCAGAACATGTTCGGGATCTGTATCTTTATCAAAGACTATTTTTACGGGTATTCTCTGAACCACCTTCACATAGTTTCCCGTTGCGTTTTCAGGCGGGAAGAGAGAAAATACGGCCCCCGTTCCTGCCATGATACTGTCGATCTTTCCTCTGAATACCTTTCCGGGATATGTATCAACCTTTATCTTTACTTTTTGACCCTTTGTAACTTTTTCAAGCTGGGTTTCCTTATAGTTTGCCACTACCCAGATGTCCTCCAGGGAAACCACTGCCATTAAGGGCTGACCGATCTGTACCTGATTCCCAATCTCCACAGTTTTTTTCGTAACATACCCATCAGAAGGCGCAATTGTCTTTGTATACCCGTAATTTAGTTTTGCCGCCTCTAATTTTGCCTCTTTTTCTTTTATTGATGAGAGCTGGGAAGTCCTTGATGCCTCCACCTGATGTATAACGGCCCTCTGGCTTTCCGCTGCCATTTCTGCCTCCCTGAGCCTTTCAGCCGAGGCCTTCACCTGTGCGAGGGTTACATCATATAATGTGGACGTCTTTTCATATCTTTCTTTTGGAATGGCACCTTTTTTGTAAAGGCCTTCTGCCCTTTTGATATCAAGCTCAGCCTGCCTGAGATTCGCCTTTTGAAGTTCAAGATTTGCCGCTGCAGCCTGCGCCGTTGCTTTAAGCGCAGCAAGTTGTTTTTTTGATGCCTCAATCCTTGCTTCAATCTCGGCAAGCCTCGCCCGCTCCGCATTGAGGCCAGACAGGGCCTCTTTTACCATAACATCATAATCAACGGGATCTACCTCGATGAGAAGATCTCCTCTTTTAACTACCTGATTATCCCTAACGTAGATTCCTTTCACTGTACCGGGAACTTTTGATGAAACGGTATGGACGTGACCTTCAATGAAGGCATCATCAGTTGTGATGTGAGTAGCTTTATATCTCAGGTAAAAGTAGACAGTCACTGCACCTATTAGGGCAAGGGTAATAAAAATTATGACTGAAAACTTTTTCCTTCTGTTGCTGACTTTGTTTGTTTTTCTCTCCTTTGAAGATTCTTCTTTTTTTGTCTCTTCCACTGGTGCCTCCGTCTTTCAGTGTGTATAGGCTGGTACCAAATCTTGTCCCATGGCATACATAAGTCCTGCCTGGGCGCGCTTGAATTCATAAATCGCCCTGTAATAGTTTGTCTCTGTAATTGTCAGCAGGGTGATAGAATCAATAACATCAGTGGCAGTGCCAACGCCTTCCTCATATTTTATCTTGTTAATCCTCAGATTCTCCTCTGCCTGCCTGACTGCATCCTTGGTTACCCGGATTTTTTCGTCGGCGTTTCTCATGTCCCGATAGCTCTTCTCTACCTCAAGCTTTATGTCATCGACAAGTTTTCTCCTTTGCTCAAGAAGTTGTTCTCTGATATACCTAAGCCTCGAAAGCTCGGCTCTGGTGCTCCCACCACTGAAGAGATTAAGATTGAGACCTGCTATTAAAGACCAGTTGTCTTGATGAAGCTGAAAGCGGTTTTCTGTGAAATCGTATCCGCCTTGAGCAAAAAAGGTGGGAAAGTATTCCGATTTTTTGGCAGTCTCTTCCAATCGATTAATTTTCAACTGATTATCCACAAATGACAACTCAAATCTCTGTTTCTCGGCCGTTTCCCATGCCTTATCGAGTTCTATTTTTACGGAAAGGTCATCGGTTATTTCTACCACCTGAATTTCATAACCTAAAGGCAGTGCTAAAATGTTATTGACTCTCGATGCATTAATAGCTCTCGTATTTCTGGAAGTGAGGAGCTTCTGTTTTGCATCAGAAAGCCTGACCTCTGCCTGAAGAAGATCGTTTCTCGTGATAACCCCTTCATCATAAAGACTCTGTGCCACTTTCAGATGAGACTCGATCCTCTCCACTTCCTTCTGGGCTACCAGGATGAATTTTTCTGCCTCGAGGATATCTAAATAGGCGATCACGAAATCGAGGGCAACAAGGTTTTTTATTCTCTCGATATCGAGTTTTGTTGAATCCAGGGAGATCTTGGAAGCCTCATACTGAGATGAACGCTCTCCAAAGTCATATACAGTCTGATAGACATTAATGCCATAGGAGAAAAATTCCTTGTCTGCTGTGCGGACAACCTGAGGGCCAAAACGCGCTCCTGGCTGGTAAGCCAAAAAGGTCTGACTGGCAGAAGTATCGATTCTGGGCAGCAATCTTGACTTGGCAACCAGTGTGTTGGAATAGGAGATATCTTTATTGCGGGAGGCGATCTTTATTATGCGGCTATTTTCTGTGGCAAACTTTAATCCATCGGAGATAGTTATGACCTTAGGGACATCTTCTGCATTAGAAGATACGGAAAAAAGGACTGCCAGGGGTTGGAAAATTAACAATATCATTAAAAGTCCAATATGTTGACATTTTCTTTTCCTGTAACCCGGACTCATTCCACCGTCCCTTTGACAAAGATCTTCACGAATTCTTTGATCACCTTGCGGGAATCGGTAAATCTGCGTTTCTTTTGCATCAGGAACTCTTCGGAATTAAAATATGAAAAAAACATTCCCAGAAATACCCTTGCTCCGAGTTCAGCACAAAAATCTCTTAGTATTCCCTTTTTTTGCATCACTTCAAAATAGGATGTAAGGGTCTTGAATAACTCATCAATAAAGGCATGGTATATCTTGTGTATCTTTTCGGGATATCTATGTATTTCCGAAAGCATTATGCGTATGAGATCTTTCCTTAAGGTGAGGGTATGAAGAAATTTTGTCGCGATCAGGATCAGGGCATTCTCATAATGCATTTTTTCGATCTCGGGCAGAAGTCCTCTTAAGGCCGGCAGAAATGAATATTCATTTATTACCTCTTCAAAAAGCTTTTCCTTAGAAGTAAAATATCTAAAAAGAGTAACCTCTGCAATACCTGCTTTTCTGGCAATCTCCTTTGTGGTTGCACCGAGGTAACCCTTTTTTGAGAAAAGCTTAAAGGCGGTCTCAAGGATTATCTTATCTTTTGTTTTCACCAGATATTTCTGACAGATTAAATGTAAGTGCTTACTTACAATATAAAGAATGGTTGCAGGATTGTCAACAGGAAATTCCAGACATAATTTTTTATAGAACATTTACTTCACAATACCTTTTATATATTATTTAGTCATGAAGAAAAAATATTTAATCCTGATTATTGTTGCCCTTCTCATAATAATAGCACTTTATAAAATCTTACCCCTTTTAAAACCGAAGCCTGGATACCTGACAGTTAGTGGTAGGGTGGAGGCGGATGAAACGGAACTGGCAGTGAGAATCCCCGGAAGATTGACAAAGGTCTTGATAGATGACGGAACGGCGGTAAAAAGAGGTGATCTTGTTGCACTCTTAGAAGATGAAGAATTGAAGTCAAAGCGTAAGGAGTTTAGGGGTAAAATAGAGGAACTCAATGAAAAGATCAGGGCTGCCGAATTCGATCTCACCTATACTGTGAAGAATATAAAGCATACAATAGACGAAGAAAAAAAGGTTCTCGCCATTGCTGAAGCAAGATTGAAAGAGGCGGAAGCCAGAAGAGAAAATGCTGAAAGGGAATTCAGGAGGTATTCTAACCTTCTTGAAAAGGAGGCAATTTCTGAACAGAAATATGAAAATATAAGACTCGCTTATGTACTTTCGCAGGAAGAAGTGAGTTCCTCAGCAAAGGAGTTTGAAAAGGCAAAGGTATCACTGCTTAAGGCAGAAGACTCGAGAGAGCTTATAAAGGCAAAGGAGAAGGAACTCCTGGCGCTCGGAAAGGCTCACAACCAGTTAGGGGAGAGCTTGAGACAGGTGGAGATAAATCTCGGATATACGAGACTTAGTGCACCTTCAGATGGAATCATTCTTAAGAAAGTTGCTGAGCCGGGCGAAGTGCTTCCACTGGCAGGAGTTGTCGGAGTTATGATTAATCCTGAGGATGTCTATGCGAAGACCTATCTTCCAGAGAAACATATCGGGAGAATTTATATAAATATGAAGGCCGAGGTTTTTACTGATGCCTATCCTGATCAACCTCTCACTGGCTATATCTGTTATATCTCCGATAAAGCAGAATTTACGCCTAAGGAGGTCCAGTCTTACGAAGAAAGGGTAAAAGAGGTCTTTGCAGTTAAGATATGTTTTCCTCACAGGGAGGAAGCAGATAAAAAAACATATCAAGTCCTTAAGAAGGGGATGCCAGTGGATGTAAGATTCAAGATTAATGGGAAAATTCCTGGCAAACAAGAATAAACAAGCTACCAAAGTAGGTTTGCGATTTATATCTGGACTCGCTTCAGGATCTCTGAGTAGTGCAAGATATTGAAAACTGAGATTCTGAAATACCCTGAGTCGAATTCGGGACAGAATGACAGAAAATAAAGACCCTCAATTTGATGAAGCAAGAGACTCCGTATGGAAACCCCTATAATATCACTTAAAAAAGTTACAAAGAGATATAAACACTTTTCTGCCTTGGAAGAAATCACACTTAATGTAAATCCCTGCGAGATTACAGGCATCATTGGCCCTGATGGCTCAGGCAAAAGCAGCCTCCTTAAGATTTGTTCCGGTGTACTGAGTTTTCAGGGAAATGCAACATTCATGGATATAGACCTGAGTAAAAATCCTGAATCTATTAAAAGTCATATCAGCTTTATGCCCCAGGGTATCGGATTGAATCTTTACATGGATCTTTCCGTTGAAGAAAATATAAATTTCTTTGCTGAAGTAAAGGCCGTACCACCAGTCAAAAGAGACCCATTAAAAAAACGTCTCCTCGATATTACCGGACTGGCTCCTTTCAGAGAGAGATACGCGAAACATCTTTCCGGTGGGATGAAACAGAAACTCGGAATCTGTTGTTCTTTGATCTCAAAGCCCGAAGTTCTCTTACTGGACGAACCGTCCACAGGTGTAGATCCACTTTCCAGAAGACAATTATGGGAACTTCTCAATAGTTTCATATCAGAGACAGGTACAACCCTCGTATTGGCAACTTCCTATATGGACGAAGCCGAGAGGTGCCATACCATCACATTCCTTCACAAAGGGAAGATTATATTCTCAGGGCATCCGGAACAATTGATGGGTCCGGAAAAAGATCTGGAAGAAGCTTTTTTTGAGATGCTTCTGGAAGGCAAGGAGCTTCCCCCCTTCGAAATACCCTTTGAAAAAAAGGTATCCGTTAATAGCCGGACGGCAATAAAGATTGAGGGACTGAGTAAATACTTCAATTCCTTTAAAGCCGTGGATAATGTGAGTCTCTCCATTAGAGAAGGAGAAATCTTTGGATTTCTGGGCCCTAATGGAGCGGGGAAAACAACCCTGCTTAAATGCATTCTTGCCCTCCTGAAGATTGACGGAGGATCCATAAACGTTTTAGGGATGCCCGCAGGAAGTCCCGAACTTAAACAGTGGATCGGCTATATGTCCCAGATTTTTTCCCTCTATGGAGACCTTACAGTAAAGGAAAATATAGAACTCTACGGTACTCTCTACGAGATTGAGAAGAAGGCCCTTAAAGAAAGGATGAACTGGGTTATCAATGTCTCTAACCTGAAGGGAATGGAAAATGCAATAGTCAAGAAACTTCCCCTTGGTATAAAACAGAGGCTTGCCCTCGGATGTGCAACACTCAACCTTCCCTCGATTCTCATCCTCGATGAACCAACCTCGGGCGTCGACCCTGTTGCAAGGAAATCCTTCTGGCAGCTCATAGGGGGGCTTTCCGATAAACTGGGCATGACTGTGATTGTCACAACCCATAATCTCGTGGAGGCTGACTACTGCGAGAGGATCGCTATTATGAATGAGGGGAAGGTTATTGCAATTGACACACCGGAAAATCTCAGAAAGGAATTTGTGGATTTCCATGGCGACGTTTACGAATTATATCCCGATAAACAGATTGATACCGAGACATTCTCAGCTCGAGAGATCTCGATAACACCCTTCGGAAGAAGATATCACCTCTGGAAAAAAGGATTAACGGAAGTAGAAATTAAGACGTTATCGGATGCCCATAAAATAGGCTACCGTTATATTAGGAAAATACGTCCTCCCATGGAGGATGTATTCATATATTTTCTGGAAAAGAAATGAAGAGAATTCTTGCCGTAGCAGGGAAAGAGATCAAAGAGATCTGGAGGGTAAAGCTCTTTCTGATTCTTGCCTTCGTCGTGCCCTTCATAATGTTTATTGTTTTTGGTTATGGAATAAGCCTTGATATTGAGAACATGCCCTTTGCTTATATTGATTATGACCAAAGTCAGCTAAGCGCCCAATTGGTAGAAAAATTCACGAGTAGATTTTTCGACCTTAAAGCAGAGCTTTTCTCCCCGGAGCAGGCAGATCATCTCCTCACCAGTGGAACATTGAGGGCCGTTCTTGTTATACCTCCGGATTTCTCAAAAAAAATCTATAAAGGAGATACCGCAGATATTCAATTTCTCATTGATGGAGGCTATCCTTACAGGGCCCTCACCATAAAGGGTTATGCCGAGGCGATTATCAATGCCTTCAGAAACGAGCTGACGGAGAAACGGCTTGAGCAGGCTGGTCTTTCCAGGATATTCGGCCGACCGATCATCAGGGTAGAGACGCGCTATTTTTTCAACGAATCCCTGAAAAGTAGCTATGCCCTCGTTCCTGGACTTATAACAATCATACTTTTGATGAACCCTGCGGTTCTTACCGCTCTGGCAATAGCAAGGGAAAAGGAGTTCGGGACTATCTATAATATTTATTCAACGCCGATTAAAAAATGGGAATTCCTTACAGGAAAGATCATTCCATACTTAATAATATCTGCTATCAATTTTTTGGTTGTGGTAGCAGGAACTAAATTCATATTCCATATACCCATGAAGGGAAACGTCCTCAATCTGATTCCCGGTGCATTTCTCTATGTCTTGATCACCGTATCCATCGGGCTGATCGTATCGGCCGTTACAAGGACTATCGTCTCCGCCCAGATAGTTACAATCATCATCACTGTAATTCCCGCCTTTCTTTATTCAGGACTTTTGATACCTGTGACTAATCTTGAGGGAGCGGCCAGAATTATGGCGCATCTTTATCCATCAATGTATTTCATGGATATAGTGAAAGGTGTGTATCTGAAAAATCTTGGCATAGTGAATCTATGGCACCACATCTTCTTTTTGATGCTCTACTTTGTCATACTTTTTTCTTTAGGGATTATGGTATTCAAAAAGAAGGAAGGCTGAGAAATGCGTCAACTTCTTAAAAAAGAGCTCCTCCACATTCTAAGAGATAAGGGACTCGTAATATTTATACTTTATGCTTTCACACTGGATATATATATTTCTGCCCATGGCTTTGCTTTAATCCCGGAAAGGGTTTCCATAAGCGTCTATGATGAGGACAATTCGCCTGAGAGCCGTGAACTGATTGGCAGGATCGAACCCCCGATGTTTCGCAAACCCGGCGTCGTTCTTGACCGCCATGAGATTGACAGACTTTTGAATGAGTCAAAGACAGTTCTTGCCCTTATAATACCGTCCGACTTTCAGAAAGACCTATATAGGGATAAGGCCTCTTTACAGGTCCTTGTTGATGGGACTCAGAGCGCTGCGGCCTATCTAAGTTCAGCCTACCTCAATTTCATTATAGAGCAATACTCTGCAGATCTTATGAAGGAAAGGCTTAAATTCGTTGAGATAACAGGTTTGCCCTCTATAGACCTGAGAAGTAGGATTTATTTTAATCCCGACGCCAATGATAGACTTTTCGAGGGCATCAATGAATTCTTTATGGTCATCACGCTTATCGGTATGATATTGCCCGCCGCAGTCCTGATAAGAGAAAAAGAGTACGGAACTATCGAACAGATTCTCATCTCTCCCCTAAATATAAGAAAACTAATACTTATGAAAATCATAGCGGCATCTGCCTTTCTGCTTGCAATGATAGCCTCCAGTTATGAATTGGTTCTGAAAGTCTGGCTCGATTTTCCTCTGAAAGGAACTGTCTACGAGTTTATTCTTTTAAGTTTCGTCTACAGTATAGCTACCACAGGCCTTTCATTCATCATCGCCTCGGTGGCAAAAAGGCTGAGCCAGATAGGAATGTTGACTATTGTTATTTTTGCACCTATGCTTCTGCTTTCCGGAGGATGGGTGCCGCCCGAAGCCTTTCCCGACTGGTTAAGAAAATTGACCTTTTTTTCTCCTCTTAAATATTTTATGGATTTGGGTATAGGTCTTCTTATCAGGGGAGCTCATATCGAACTGCTCTTACCGAACCTGATCAGACTCTTTATCCTTGGATTTATTCTTATGGGTGCAGGATATATGCTGTATGACAGGAGAATCTTAAAGGTAGAATAGTTATTCATACCTCAAGGCATCTATGGGGTTAAGGAGTGACGCCTTATAGGCAGGATAAAATCCAAAGAAGATTCCGACCAATGCGGAAAAACCAAAGGCAAGGAGTATGGATAAGGGTGAAACTATAGTATTCCAGCCGGCGAGCATTGAGAGTATCTTTGAACCCGTTATCCCAATTATAATTCCAACTGTACCGCCTATTAATGATAATATGAGCGCCTCGATAATGAACTGCAGCCGTATATCCCATGTTTTTGCACCAACAGCCATCCTTATCCCTATCTCCCTTGTCCGTTCGGTAACTGAGACGAGCATGATGTTCATTATTCCTATCCCTCCAACGACAAGAGAGACAGAGGCAATGGCTCCAAGCAATAAAGTCATTACCGATGCTGATTGCTCTGCAGCCTGCATCATCTGAGTAAGGTTTCTTACCGTAAAGTCATTTTCCTCCTTTGGACCAGTACGATGCCTCTGTTTGAGTAACTCGGTAATCTGTGTTTCAGCCGCAGAGAGGTCTTCCGTGCTTTTTGCCTTGACCATGATTACTCTCACCATTCCGGGAAAGGTCGTTCCGAAAAGCTTTTTCTGTGCAGTTGTTATGGGGATATAAATGGTATCATCCTGATCCTGTCCCGTAGGTGTCTGACCCTTTCTTGAAAGCACCCCGATGACCTTAAAGGGAACCCTTTTTATCCTCACAATCTGGTCAACAGGATTTATGCTACCAAAAAGGTTGTCCACAACTGTCTGACCCAGAAGACAGACCTTGGTGGCACTCTTAACATCCTCCGAGGTAAAGGGTCTGCCTGAAGAAAGTGGCCAGTCTCTGACCCTTAACATGTCTGGCGTTGTGCCGGTCACACCGGTAGACCAGTTCTGATCACCATAAACAATCTGTGCAATACCGCTGAGGATGGGAGCCACATTAGATACTGCGGGAGACTCTTTCTGTATAGCTTCTGCGTCACCCATTGTGAGCGTTGGTTGCGTGCCTGCCCCCATTCTAACACCTCCTGCAGTCGTTGCTCCTGGAAGCACTATAAGGAGATTACTCCCTACACTCGAAATCTGTTCTGCTATCTTCTGACTTGCACCAGAACCGACAGCGAGCATCGTAATAACTGCACCAACTCCGATAATGATCCCGAGCATGGTGAGGGCTGAACGCATCTTATTCACCCTTAATGCCCGGAGTGAAATTTTTATGGTTGAAGGAACATGTGTCATTTTTTCACCGACTCATCACCAATGATTTTACCATCTAAAAATCTTATCATACGCCTGCTATAAGCTGCTATATTATATTCATGGGTTACGAGTATCACAGTGATGTTTGATTCCCTGTTCAGATGAACGAAAAGTTCCATTATCTCATTGCTTGTCTTTGTGTCCAGATTACCCGTTGGTTCGTCAGCAAGGATTATTGGTGCCTCATTTACGATGGCCCTAGCTATAGCGACTCTCTGCTGTTGGCCGCCTGAAAGTTGATTGGGATGATGGTTCTCCCTGCCTTCCAAACCCACCGCCTTGAGAGCTGAGATTGCCCTCTCCCTTCTTTCTTTTGCCGAAAGTCCATTATAGAGTATCGGCAGTTCCACATTTTCGAGGGCTGATGCCCTTGAAAGAAGATTAAAAACTTGAAACACAAAGCCTATTTTTTTGTTTCTTATTCCTGCAAGCGCATCTCTGTCAAGATCACTGACATCTATACCATCTAAAAGATAGTTACCACCCGTTGGTTTATCAAGGCATCCGAGAATATTCATAAAGGTGGTTTTGCCAGAGCCTGAGGGACCCATTATGGCAACAAATTCTGCTTTTTCTATGCTTACTGAGATGTTGCTGAGTGCCTGGACTTCTATATCACCAAGTCGGTAAATCTTATATATCCCTTTTGTCTCAATGAGAGCCATCTCTCAGAAAAATCTTGGGCCAGCAGGTTTAGGCTGTTCTCTCTTTGTAAGAGACTCCACTATTACTTCCTGACCTTCCTTTAATTCACCCGAAATGAGTTCAGTATAATTGCCATCGCTTATGCCTGGTATTACTTTTATGCGTTTTAGCTTCTTCTTTTCGATTATCCAGACTCCATATCCTTTTTGTTCGGTCTTGCCTGCCGCTTCATCAGGAGGCCTGAATCTCAAGGCAGCATTTGGGAGCCTTAAAACGTCCTTTACCCTCGATATGATGATAGACACATTTGCCGTCATGCCTGGTTTAAGCTTAAGCTCGGGATTATCAACCTTAATTACTACATCGTAAGTGACAACATTCTGGACTGTGATTGGCGCGTTTCTGACCTCTGATACACCTCCCTTAAATGTAATATCAGGATAGGCATCAACCGTAAACTCTACAGGCTGACCAACCCTAACCTTGCCGATATCTGCTTCATCCACATTAGTGTCTATCTGCATTTTTGTGAGATCCTGTGCAATAGTGAACAGGGTAGGGGTCTGAAAACTTGCCGCAACTGTCTGGCCAACATCAACATTCCTTGACACTACAATCCCATCCACAGGAGAGAGTATTCTTGTGTATCCAAGATTGGTCTGTGCATTTTTCAACGCTGCCTCTGCCTGAGCAACTTGAGCCTCTGCTGCGCTGACCTGTGCCCTCGATGTTTCATAATTTGTCTCTGCCGTATCAAGATCACTTCTCGCAATCAGGTTCTTTGAGAAGAGTTCCTTATTCCTGTCCATCGTCCTCTTTGCGTCGGCAAGTGTTGCTTCAGCTTTTTTCAGATTTGCTTTAGCTGCAAGGAGATTTGCCTTTGCCTGTTCCACCTGGGCTTCAAATGTGGCGGGGTCTATCTGAGCTATCAACTGGCCTTTTTTCACAGAAGAATTGAAATCCACATATATGTTTTTAATAGTGCCCGAAACCTGTGTGCCTACGAGGACGGTTGTTACAGCATTCACAGTGCCCGTTGCTGTAACGGTCGCAACTATATCGCCCCTCATAATCTTCTCGGTTCTAAATTTCGGTTTATCCCCTTTATTCCCGAATAAAATGAATGCAGCAATACCAAGGGCTATAACAATTACGCTAACAATCAGTATCTTCTTCATCTGATGCCCATCGCCTTCTCAAGACTTGCCCAGGCAACTTTATAATCATAAAGCGCCTGGATATAAGCTGTCTTTGCATTGCTCAGTGCCACGTCAGCATCTGTAACCTCGATCGGGTTCCCGACTCCCGCTGCATACCTGCCGTTTGCTATTTCGAAGTTTTCCTCAGCCTGTTTTACTGTGAGCTCTGCTGTGGGAATTCTGTCTTCTGCCTCTTTGAGATTTAAAAATGCCTGCTGCACTTCAAGGAATATGTTTTGCCTCAGAGACTCTTCGTTAGCCCTGACGACATTCAGGGTTGCCTTTGCTTCCTCTACCTGATATCTGGTTAAAAACCCGCTGAATATCGGAAATGAAAGTGTTGCTCCAATATTCCAGCCGTGTTCAAGGGGGAATTTTTCCCCGGCCCAGTTATAAGCTGCGTTTCCTGTTAATACAGGATAATAACCCGTCTTCGCAAGTTCGACAGAACTCTCAGCCGCCTGCCTCTTTGCAATGGTCGATTTTAAGTCAGGTCTGTTTTTGTATGCCCTTAATAAGGCATCTTTAAAGGTAATCTCATATTTCTGAAATGCGAGGCTGTCCTCAATAATATATTCAGGGGCTTCAGGGACGCCCATTGCATTGTTCAGATTTACAATCGCTATCTGGATCGCATTTTCTGCCTTTATTAAATTCAGTTTCGCATTACTCAAGTCAACCTCTGCCTTTGTCACATCAAATTTGGGTTTTGTGCCCACTTCATAAAAACCCTTCGCCTGTTCGAGATGCTGCTGGAACTGCTTCACAGCCTCCGCAGAAACATCCCTGTTTCGCCTCGCCTGCAATACCCCATAATATGTCTGCTTGACATTTAAAATAACCTGTTCCGAAACATTCTCAAGGTCAGCAAGAGAGGAGTCAAAATTTAGACTCTGAATCTTCACCTGCGTCGGAGTTTTTCCGAAATCATAGATATTCTGGTTGAGCGTAACACTGCTTGTATATTGGTCAAAGGAGCCGGTAGAACTGGCCTGGCCTCCAGTGGTCCCCTGAAAACTGCTTATTCCGGTAAAAACGGGAGAGATTCTGCTGTATCCGGCTGTCCAGTCTATCTGCGGATAGTAATTTGCCTTTGCCTCACCAATTCTGCTCTGGCTTGCATTAGCCGTGTTCATGGCGGCAATGATGGCAGGCTGCCTTTTCAGAGCTATCTCGATACATCTCTCAAGATTCAGTGACTCACCTTTCTTTATAATCTCCTCTGCCTCTGCCTGAAAGGGCATAATCAATATGAGGAATGAGATAAGAGCAATGCATTGTCTCATTTTAACCTCCTGATCTTTGTAGTGTCCAAAGAATTTCTATGAAGTTTTGTTCTTTCGTCATTCCCCTTTCCAGGCTGTTGCAGTTCCCGGGTATTTATATACTTAACATGAGCGCTCAATGAAATTATACTATAGTACACAAATAATTTGAGCAGAGGCGAATAACGGGATTTATCACAATAATCGGAAACAGCGGGAGAGGCATAAGATTAACATAACCGAACCTGATGCACTGGTAGGTGATAAAGTAAACGGAAAACAGAAGGTGCCTGCATACAATGTGCAGATAAGCGTAGACACAAGGGGCCAGATAATCTGTGCCAATGATGTTAAAGAGAAGATCTCTGAGTTTGTGGACATCAAACCATGAGAGAAGAAGAGATATATGAATGTATCATCATCGGTGCAGGTCCCGGGGGGCTGCAGGCAGCGATCTACTTAGGTAGATATAACAGATATGTTCTTCTTCTCGACAGGGGTGGCGGCATAACCTGGCACGCAAAATATATAGAGAATTTTTTGACCCAGAAATCTATTTCAGGAAAAGACATCATCAAAATAGGAATCGAGCAGGCGAAGAGTTTCAATGTTCTTGTTGAAAGGGCCCTCGTGACGAAGGTTCTGAAAAAAGAGGATTTTGAGGTCTATGCCGGTGACAGAAGATTTGTCTCAAAATTTGTGATCGTCTCCACGGGCGTTTATGATAACCTCCCCCCAATAGAAAATCTTCATAAATTTCTGGGAATCAGTTTCTTCACCTGTATCGATTGTGACGGATACAGAACAACGGACAAAAAATTAGTCGTTATGGGGAACTCTTTAAAAACGGTGCACGTCGCTTTTGCAATGAAGGAGATGTTTACGAGGGTTATCACCCTCATCTCCTATTCATATAAAGTTCCGCCCGAATACGAAGAAGAACTAAAAAGGGAAAATATACGTCTTGTTACAGAACAACCCGTGAAGATTATTGGCGATGAAAGGATGGAAGCAATTGAACTTATAAATGGTCAACTGGTTGAGTGTGACGTAATAATGTCTGACTTTGGCTATAAACTAAATGACGAATTCCTTGCCGATCTTAGTCTGAAGAGAGACAGCAGCGGTTTTTATCAGGTTAATGAGAATTTCGAATCCTCTCTCAGCGGGCTATACATAGTAGGACCCTTGAATACTGGTAAGGACCAGGTGATTATCGCCGCAGGTGAAGGTGCTGTAGCTGCAATCGATATCAACAGAAGGTTGCTACAGGACAGGATATGAATAATCTGTCTCCGACAGAATTCAAAGCAGCGCATATAAATGCCCTGCCAGTTGTTTTGTTCTATGCGTGACAGAGTTTTTTAAGTTCCTGGGGATTAAGCTTCATAACCCTTTGCTTTTCTTTAAGATGGGTTCCTATGTTAAAATGAATGCACCAAAAGGGGGAGAAGATTCGGATGGACAGGGTGAGGGGAAAAAGGAAGACAGGAATTGATCTTTTAGGTGAAATTCCTTGGGGTACTCACCTGTGCCAATTCTATCAGAGCAGAGAAGATCTGATTGATATTCTGGTGCCTTACTTCAAGGCAGGCCTCGAAAATAACGAATTCTGTATATGGATTGTATCAGGACCTCTCTCTAAAGAAGAAGCTCTTGTAGCTTTGAAAGAGTCCGTTCCAGATTTCCAGAAATATATAGAAAGACGCCAGATCGAAATTATTACTCATACTGAATGGTATCTGAAAGGAGGAGTCTTTAACTCACCTGATGTTTTTGGTGACTGGATCAAAAAACTGGATCAGGCCCTGTCTGAAGGATATGAAGGTATGAGGGTATCAGGAAATAGAGCCTGGCTTGAGAAAAAAGACCGGGAAAGTTTTTCTGATCATGAAGAAGAGATAAACAGCCTTAATAAATACAGAATTATATTTCTCTGCACTTATCAGCTTGATAAATGCGGAGCCCCTGAGGTCATAGAGGTGGTTAGCCATCATCAATTTGCCCTCATCAGGCGGGAAGGCAAACGGCAGTTTATTGAAACTTCGGTGCATAAAAAGGCTGTTGAGGAGCTTCGCGGAGAACGCGATAGATTAGAAACAAGGGTTCAGGAATGGCCCACAAAGCTTACAAAGGCCATCAAAGCTTTGCAGACCGAGATCACCGGGCGGAGGCGTGTAGAGAGAGAAAGGAAGACCATCCTCCAGAATCTGGGTAAGAGAGTTAAAGAACTCACTGCACTTCACCGCACCGCTAGCATTCTCCATTACGAATTTAAGCCAACATCAGAGCTGTTACAGGAAATAGTCTTGATTCTCCCCTCTGCTTATCAATACCCGGAAATCACTGTCGCCCGTATCAACTTTGACGGAAAAGAATTTAAATCACAAAATTTTTCTGAAACCCCCTGGAAGCAGAGTGCCTATTTCAAAACGGCCGACGGCAAAAAGGGATTTATCGAAATTTTCTATTCAGAGGAAAAACCAAAAGAAGTTGAGGGTCCATTTCTTGTAGAAGAGAGAAGCCTGATAAATTCAGTCGCCGAAATGTTGAGGTCATATTTTAATCGAGTCCAGACGAAGGAGATATTGCAACTCGAACGAAACAGATTCAAGGATATCCTCGATACAATGGATGACGGCATATACATCGTTAATCAGATGTATGACATAGAATACGTTAACCCTGTAATAGAAAGAGAAATCGGGCCGGTGCAGGGGCGGAAGTGTTATGAGTATTTCAATAATCTGAAGGAGATATGCCCCTGGTGCAGGAGCCAGGAGGTATTTACTGGGAATCCTGCTAAGTGGGAATGGTATTCTTTCAAGACCCGCAAAATCTATGACGTCTTTAATACTCCTATGATAAATGAAGATGGAAGTGTCTCCAAGTTTGGACTTTTACACGATATAACTGAACGAAAACAAGCTGAGGAGAGACTTCAAAGGTCAGAGGAAAGATATCGAAACCTCGTTGAAAACGCCATAGATGTTATTTTTACCCTTTCCATAGATGGAAAGATCACTTCACTTAATCCAGCCTTCGAGACGATTACCGGTTGGTCACGCACTGAGTGGCTTGGCAAGGACTTTTCTCCTCTCATTCATCCTGATGATTTATCTTTGGCATTGCAGAATTTCAAAAGGGCCTTAAGTGGAGAGATTCCGCCAACGTGCGAACTACGAGTTCTATCAAAATCCGGCGAATATGTGATAGGAGAGTTTATCACAGCACCCCAGGTCGAAAATGGAAGAGTGATCAACCTTTTGGGTGTCGCCCGTAATATTACGGAGCGCAAGGAAACAGAGAAACGCATTGATGCCACCAACGCCGTCCTGGAATTATTTACAAAGAAATTCTCCCGGAAGGAATATCTCGACTCGGTCGTAGAATTAATTCGCACCTGGAGTGGCTGCAGATGCGTTGGTGTTAGAATCCTGGACAAGTATGGCAACATACCGTATGAATCCTATGTTGGCTTCAGTAAGGATTTCTGGGATTCAGAGAATTGGCTTTCCATTAAAGAGCACCAATGTGCCTGTATCCGGGTGGTGCTGGAAAAACCGGATCCCCAGGATTTCCCGGCAATGACATCCTTCGGTTCCTTTTGCAGCAATAATACCCTCAGGTTCCTTAGTGGATTATCAAAGGAAGAAGAATCAAGATTCAGGGGTGTATGTATGAGAAGTGGATTTATGTCCGTGGCGATTATTCCAATTCGCTATCACGAGAAGGCCTTGGGGTCGCTCCATCTGGCTGACGAAAGAGAAGGGATGGTACCCCTGAGAAAGGTTGAGTTTCTTGAGTCAATTGCTCCTCTTATTGGCGAGGCGATATACAGGTTTTCTGCTGAGGCAGAATTGACCAGATACTATCATCGTCTTGAAGAATTAGTAGATGAACGCACAGCCGAGTTGAAGAAGGTCAATGAACAGCTTTTACAGGAGATCACTGAGCGTAAGAAGATGGAAGAGGAGCTTTGCATGGCACGGTATGAACTCGAAATGAGGGTGAAAGAAAGAACGGCGGAACTTGAAAAGGCTAACGAGGTTTTGCAGACAGAGATTATTGAGCGTAATAGGGCAGAAGCAACAATTGAAGATCTCAAGCGCCGAATTGAATTGATTTTACAGTCGGCTGGTGAAGGGATTTTCGGCTTGGATCAAGAAGGAAAACACACCTTTGTTAATAGAGCTGCATCTGAAATGCTCGGATGTGAAGATCGGGACCTCCTCGGTCAGCCCGGTCATTCAATCTGGCATCATTCTAAACCTGATGGGAATCCTTATCCTGAGGAAGAATGTCCTATTTACTCAACCTATAAGAATGGAGCTATCTTCATTAGGGATGATGAAGTATTCTGGAGAAAGGATGGCACGTGTTTCCCTGTCAGATATACCTGTACCCCTATCCGGGATGGGGAAAAGATAATCGGGGCGGTCGTTAGTTTTCGGGATATCTCGAAACGTAAGAAGGCAGAGGAAGAGCTAAAAAAGTCCCATGAACAATTACGTAACCTCTCAGAACACTTGCAATCGATAAGAGAGGAGGAAAGGACCAATGTTGCTCGGGAAATTCATGACGAGCTGGGGCAGGTGTTAACTGTACTGAAGATGGACTTATCCTGGTTGGCTAACAAGTTATATCCAGATCATAAACCTCTTCTTGAGAAGATAGAATCAATGTCAAAGACAGTTAATTCGACGATTAAAATAGTAAAAAGGATATGTGCGGAGTTAAGACCCGGGATACTGGATGACCTCGGTCTTATACCTGCGATTGAATGGCAGGTGGAAGAGTTCCAGAACCGGTCAGGAATTAAGTGTGATGTCAGTATAAATCCTAAAAGTATTATTGTTGATAAAGAGCTTTCCACAGCGATTTTCCGCATCTTCCAGGAGACCCTGACGAACGTTATGCGCCATGCAAATGCAACGGAAGTCAGGGTAAGCTTTGAAAAGAAAAATGGTAATTTAATACTGGAAGTTAAAGATAATGGTAAGGGAATTACGGAGGATCAGATTTTGGATTCCAGTAAATCCTTCGGGTTGATAGGGATAAGGGAAAGAGCCCATTTTTGGGGTGGTGATGTTAAAATAGACGGTATTCCCAATCGGGGTACAACAATAACAGTGCGTATTCCCTTGAGTAGAAAATGAAAGGGTCCATAAAAATTTGCATTGCCGATGATCACGAACTCATCCGCCGGGGTTTTAAGCAAATTATAGCCGAGGAACCGGATATGGCTGTTGTGGGTGAGGCTAAGAATGCCGATGAAGTTTTGGATTTCATTCGGAAAAAGGATTGCGATGTTATCATTCTTGATATATCCATGCCCGGAAGAAGCGGGTTAGACCTGTTAAAGGAATTGAAGGTCCAAAAGCCAAAACTGCCGGTTCTGATCTTAAGCATGTATCCCGAAGAGTTATATGCTGTAAGAACCTTAAAGGCGGGCGCGGGAGGATATCTGACAAAGGATAGCGCATCGGAAGAACTTGTAAAGGCCATACGAAAAGTGGTGGAGGGCAAAAAATATGTCAGTCCCACTCTTTCAGAGAAATTGGCCTTTGACCTGGAGATTGGCGAAGGGAAACCACTTCATGAACACCTTTCAGATCGCGAGTATCAGGTAATGTGTATGATCGCCTCAGGGAAAACTGTAAAGGATATTGCCCAGGAACTCTTCTTGAGTGTAAAGACCATAAGCACCTTTCGGTTTCGCATCCTCGAAAAGATGAGAATGAAGAACAATGCAGAATTAACCCACTATGCTGTAAAACATCATTTGATTGATTAAATTATATTTCTGCCGAGTCTTTTCTAAATATTCATCAATTCGTAAATCTATCATTACTTTATAGCATCCTTGACCCGAAAATATGATTTGTTTAATCTGTTATTCCCGACCCCCCTTGTCTATTTTCAAGATAATGACAGGAGGAAAAATTTGTAGGATAAATACTGACAGATCATGAATCAAAGTCTTACAAAAAAATCAGACTTATTCTGATATTTTTATCATAATTCCTGCGGTAAATTAAGATTAATTGCAATTATTTAACAGCTTCTGAAAGGAGGTGAAGCGGATGAAAAAGATATTGAGCAAAAAGGCTCTTGTCAAGGAGGCTGCCTTCTGGAATGACATCAAAAGGGTAGTACGCGAAAATCCGGAGAAGGTATGCCACAAGTGAAAGAGCTGAAAGAGCTAAGGTTGCTGGTCAGGCAACTGGAAACGCCTTCTTTTCTCCCTATTAAGGGAACCCCACCTTAATCCTCCCCTTGCTAAGGGGAGGAAGGGAGGGGTCATTGCGAGTGTAACGATGCAATCTCATATTTTTGGACACTGATGAGACATTAAAAAAATACAAGGGAAGCAATAGTTTATGTCAATAAATCACTCTCATGATTTTTTTGTTCAATGGCATCTTACTGAACGCTGTAATCTAAGGTGTAAACATTGTTATCAGTCGGAGAAGTATATCGATGAAATGTTATTTTCTGAGATTAAAGAGGTGACCAATGAAATTTCAGAGATGTTCAACGCATGGTCTGAAACTTATGATGTTTCTCTTTCACCGAGTTTTAATGTTACGGGCGGAGAGCCCTTTTTAAGGAATGATATTTTTGAGATTCTCCAGGAAATCAGCGACAAAGGATTCGATGTATATCTCCTTTCCAATGGCATCTTAATTAATAGAAGAAAAGCAAGAATGCTTTCGAAGATTGGAGTCAAGGGAGTTCAGGTGAGCATAGAGGGTCCGGAAGAGGTTCATGAAAAGATCAGGGGGAAAGGTAGTTTCTCCGCTTCCCTGAAAGGAGTTCGATATCTTCTTGATGCAGGGATAAAGGTCACTCTGAACGTGACTCTTTCTGAGATTAATGCTGACTGTTTTATAGATATGGTTTCGTTATCCTCCGCTGTTGGGGTTCAAAGACTCGGTTTTTCAAGACTTGTTCCTTCAGGCAGGGGGGCGGGTCTTTTCAATAAGATGTTGAAAAAAGAAAAGTTAAAAGAGATTTATGCCGCAATATCATCTTTAGATGTCAAGGGAGTCGAGATAGTCACGGGTGATCCCCTCATGTCTCAGATGTCCCTTCAGGTTGATGGCAATAAAGAAGACTCGATTGCTCTGGGAGGTTGTGCTGCCGGCGTATCGGGAATCACCATCCTTCCGGACGGAACTCTGGCACCCTGTAGAAGATTGAACCTGTCCATAGGCAACATAAGGAGGGACTCCTTAAGGGAGGTTTGGGCAAATTCAGAGGTCCTGTCTTTATTGAGAAATAAGCAATCTTATAAAGACAAATGCGGAACCTGTAGAAGATGGGCAATCTGCAGAGGATGTAGAGCCATAGCTTACGTATGTTCGGAAAATGGAGATTTTCTTGCCGAAGATCCTCAGTGTTTTATTGGATAAACTCAGGATATAAAGGAGTTGTTATGGAGAGAAAGGGCATTGTGACAATGAAGGGGAATCCACTTACCCTCCTGGGGCCGGAACTCAAAGTTGGAGATAGGGCTCCTGACTTTACTGTTCTTGATACTGACCTAAAAGAGGTGAGCTTGAAGGACTTTGCCGGAAAGATAAAGATTATAAGTGCAACTCCTTCTCTCGACACACCTGTCTGTGATGCCCAGGCGAGGAGGTTCAATCAGGAAGCAGCACAGTTGTCAGGTGATGTTATCGTCCTGAATATAAGCATGGATCTTCCCTTTGCAATTTCACGATTTTGTACTACGGCCGGCATAGACAAAATAAAGGTTCTCTCGGACCACAGAGACGCCTCTTTTGGAAATTCCTTCGGTGTCTTGATCAAAGAATTAAGACTTCTTTCACGTTCTATATTTGTAATTGATAAGAATGACGTTATCAAGTACAAAGAGATTGTTCCGGAGTTAAAAGCTCTCCCCGATTTTGTCTGTCCGCTTGAAATGGCAAAGAGGCTGGTAAGTTGAGGAAACGAATGTTACAAGAAAGCTCTTCATGGAAGGTTAAAATGTCATGCTGAACTTGATTCAGCATCTAAAAAAAGATTTTGAGACCCTGAAACAAGGTTCAGGGTCTCAATTAAAAGGATATCCTGATGCTTAGCCGACGTGAATTTATAAAGATAACGGGCTTAGGAGGAACAGCGCTTTTATCAAGCTTTGCTCTTCCATCCAAGGCCGGAATAAGAAAGGAGGAAGAAACCATGGCTTACACCGCAAAGGACTATTCAAAACTCATTGGTATGGAAGGATTTAGCGAGACACTTTTAAGAAATCATTTCACACTCTATCAAGGATATGTGACGAACACCAACAAGCTTCTCGATACCCTTGATCAGATGCTCAAGGACGGCAAGACCGGAACACCTGAATATGCTGAACTTAAGAGGAGACTCGGCTGGGAATTTAATGGCATGAGGCTTCATGAGTATTATTTTGAAAACCTCGGAGGAAAGACAGCACTCAATAAGAGCACACGTCTTGCAAAGAAGATCTATGATGATTTCGGAAGTTATGAAGCATGGGAAAAGGACTTCAAAGCAGTGGGAACGATGAGAGGTATTGGCTGGGCCGTACTTTATCAGGACCTCGCAACTAACAGGCTCATTAACTTCTGGATAAATGAGCATGATGTCTCCCATCCTGCGGGATGCAATCCTATTTTGATTATGGACGTCTTTGAGCATGCCTTTATGATTGATTACGGTCTCAAAAGGGCCGATTACATCGAGGCATTCTTCAAAAATATTAACTGGACTGCCGCTGAGGCGAGATACAAGTAATGGGGGCCTTTCTGAATTATTAAAGGAGGTGAAAGAATGGAAAAGGTACTACGCTGTAAAGATGTTGGTGTTGATTGTGACTTTGTGGCCCGCGGTAAAACAGAAGAAGAAGTTTTGAAGCAGGCCAAAGAACATGCCAGAAAACATCACAATGTAAAACGAGTTACAAAGGAATATGTCAAGAGCTGGCAAAGGCATATCAAGACTCAGTGAATCAACCCGGAAAATGTTTGACTGTGACCGGAAAAATGCAGGTATGTGTGCATCAAAACCTCTCCAACGCAGCAGGATTTGCGTATTTATAAAGTTAATCAGATGGAATAAAAACATGCAGGAATGCCGGATAAATAACCGCCCACAAAGGTGCTGCCGGAGAGCTTTTGCTGCCCACATGCCTGCATGAGAAAGATTGAAATGCATTTTTCGGGTTAAATATGACAGGAAGGTCTTTTCGCTCATTGCCGTCTCGTTAACTTGAAACTGCAGGTATTTGTCACTGATATATTCAGCGACAAAATAAGCCGTCAAAGACGATTCCCTGTCACATTAATAATTTCGGATTCCGGAATAAATGGAACTTCCTCGTTTGAAAGACTTAAGGTTGAAAGAAAGGAAGGATGAAACTTAGAGGCAAGGTAGCAATAATAACGGGTTCCGGAAGAGGCTTTGGAATGGCCTCTGCGATAGCAATGGCCAAAGAGGGAGCATCAGTTTTTATTTTGAGCCGCACAGTTTCAGAGCTTAAAGAGACTGCCTGGAAGATTAAGAACATTGGGGGCAAGGTAGCTTTTCTTGGCGCAG
>JBFMEC010000020.1:0-23316 GCA_040753575.1 Nitrospirota bacterium
GAGGTACTAATCGGGGATAGAAAAGAAGTATTCCCCTATCGAATCTCAGTTAAGTCCTTTGACGGAAGAAAATCTGAGTTTTACGAACCCTATTCGTTCCTGCCTGTCCTCACTGACTTTGACCTTCATCTTATGGGTGAGGGCAGCCATTATAGACAATACGAAAAGCTCGGAGCCCATTTAATGGAAATAAAAGGGATAAAGGGTGTTCATTTTGCGGTCTGGGCACCGAATGCAAAGAGAGTCAGTGTTATTGGCAATTTCAATAAATGGGACGGTAGAAGACACCCCATGAGAGTGCTCGGCCCATCAGGTATATGGGAGATTTTCATTCCCGGTCTTAAGGAGGGTGAACTCTATAAGTTCGAGATAAAATCAAAATTCAAAAATTACATCTCCATCAAGGCTGACCCCTATGCCTTTTATTTTGAATTGAGGCCAAAGAGTGCATCGATTGTCTATGACATAAACAAATATAAATGGAATGACAATAAATGGATTGAGATGCGTTCAAAGAAGAACTGGTTTGAATCTCCCCTCTCAATATATGAGGTACATCTTGGTTCATGGATGAGGGTGCCTGAGGAAGGCAACAGGTGGCTGACTTACAGGGAACTTGCAGATAAACTTATCAAATACGTTAAAGAGATGGGCTATACCGATATTGAGCTCTTACCGGTGACTGAGCATCCTCTCGATGCATCCTGGGGTTACCAGACCATCGGTTACTTTGCCCCTACCAGCAGATACGGGAAACCGGAAGATTTCATGTATTTTGTGGATAAGTGTCATCAGAATAACATAGGTGTCATCCTTGACTGGGTTCCGTCCCACTTTCCAACGGACGGACACGGCCCTGGCTTTTTTGATGGCACATGCCTTTATGAACACGAAGATCCAAGAAAGGGATTCCATCCTGACTGGGGTACCAAGATATTCAATTACGGAAGAAATGAAGTAAAGAATTTTCTGCTTTCCAATGCCCTCTTCTGGTTCGAGAAATATCATATAGATGGTCTTCGCGTGGATGCGGTTGCATCAATGCTCTATCTCGACTATTCGAGGAGAGAAGGGGAATGGATACCAAATATCCATGGCGGAAGAGAAAATCTTGAGGCCATTGATTTTATCAAAAAATTTAACGAAATTGTCCATCAACATCATCCAAGCGTATTAACTGTTGCTGAGGAATCAACGGCATGGCCCAGCGTTTCAAGACCAACTTATTTAGGCGGTCTTGGCTTCAGCCTGAAATGGAATATGGGCTGGATGAATGACACACTCGAATATTTCTCAAAGAATCCTGTGCACAGAAAGTATCACCATAATAATCTTACTTTCAGCCTGCTTTACGCCTTTACGGAAAATTTTATACTGGTTCTCTCCCATGATGAGGTCGTACACGGAAAACGTTCACTTCTTAACAAGATGCCCGGAGATATGTGGCCGAAATTTGCAAACCTCAGGCTTCTTTACGGCTTCATGTACTGCCATCCAGGGAAAAAATTATTATTTATGGGTGGAGAAATCGGGCAGTGGGATGAGTGGTATCATGAGAAAAGCCTTGACTGGCATCTCTTAAACTATACGCAGCACAAACGTCTTCAGAAGTTTGTCATTGACCTCAATCATATCTACCAATCGGAGCCGGCCCTCTATGAAGTAGATTTCAGCTATCACGGTTTTGAATGGATAGATTTTACTGACGCCGACAGCGGCGTCATATCCTTCATAAGAAAGGCAAAGGATGCCAACAATTTTCTTGTAATCCTCTGTAATTTTACGCCAGTTCCAAGGACGGGGTACCGCATCGGCGTTCCTGAAAAATGCTTTTATAAAGAGATACTTAACAGTGATTCAAAAAACTACTGGGGCAGTAATATGGGCAATGCCGGTGGTTTAAATGCAGAGGCGATTCCATGGCACAAAAGGCCCTATTCGATAAATGCCACCCTTCCTCCGCTGTCAATTATAATTTTAAAACCGATAAAAAAGGAGGAGGGCATAATAAAAGCTTAAATAATTACTTTAAATTAAATATTATAAGTCACCAGCCCTCTTACCTTTTTCTGCCGAAACTCTTTGTGGATTTCCCCATACCCGGTCGTCTCCTTTAATACATACATGTGAAGGTTTCCGCCATGGCCTGAAATAAGCAAATGTTCTTTTTATTGAACATTTTACCTGTAGTTAAACAAAAATTGAATCCTAAAAGGCGGATTTTCGAGAATTGATATAATAGGAATTTGTAGACGAACCCCTGAACAGAGCTTATAAAGGCTTCAGAAATTTTTAAGGAGGGATACATGTCTAAGGTTTTTTTTGCTTCAGCAAGGGCAAAGAAATGGAAATATGACGACAGTATGCCGGGCAAGCTCGAAAGGCTTCTTAAAGAGATGAATCTGTCAAAGTATTTTGAGCCGGAAGAGTGGGTTGCCGTTAAGACCCACTTTGGCTCGGAGGGTGCCCACAGGATTGTAAGACCGGTGTTTTTAAGAAAGGTTGTGGATTCACTGAAAATAATCGGGGCAAAACCCTTCGTTACGGATACCGTCAGGATTAAAGGTCTCGATTATCTTGAGGTGGCAAATCAGAACGGGATAAATCATCTCTCCGTGGGAGCACCCGTCGTAATTGCCGACGGACTATACGGAAATGACAATATAATGGTGAAGGCGGGGGAAATACTTGGTGAGATTGCTGTTGCAAGCCTTATATATGACGTGCCGGCCATGGTTGTGTGCTCCCATGTTAAAGGACATATACAGGCGGGTTACGGGGGTGCCATAAAGAATGTTGCCATGGGCGGTGTGAGCTCAAGCCATAGAGATGGCGGCTGGAAGTGCGGAAGAGGTGCCATGCATACAATTGGAGAAGGTAAGTTAGTATGGGACAAAGAAAGATGTGAGCTATGCTACCAGTGTATGGAGGTCTGTCCTCTCGATGTAATAAGATTCGAAAAGGATGAAATACTCTGGGATCCTGATGAGTGCTGGAGGTGCGGAAGATGTGAACGAGTCTGTCAGTCAGAGGCTCTCACATTACCCGGTGATGACGAGAGGTTCATGCGTTCCCTATCAGAGGCCGCAAAGGCTGTACTCAGTACATTTAAATCCGGCAAGGTTATCTATATAAATTTTCTCACAGAGATACAGCCCGAATGCGACTGTATGCCTGCAGCGGATGTACCCGTTATTCAAGATCAGGGCATACTTGTATCCGATGACATAGTATCTATCGAAAAAGCAAGTATCGATATGCTTCTTAAGGCCGATCCCTTACCTCAATCAGCATCAGAAGAGAATAATGTCGCAATAGGTGATGATGTTCTATTTAAAATTACTGAAAAGAGATACTGGATCCAGATAGAAGATGCCGAAAGGCTTGGATTGGGAAGCAGCAAATATGAGCTCCTTGAGATATAAAAAAATACTGCTGCCCGTGGGAAATGGACAGCAGCATTTAGGGGAGATAACGAGGCGCTTGTTGATTATATGAAACCAGACTTTTGGCATTATGTCAAGAGAAATTTTAGGTATCCTGTAAATTATAAATTTAGAATATCCTAAGTTCTGTAGGCCCTGTTGAGCCTGATATATTCCTCTGTGAGATCACAGGTTAAGATCTTAGCAGAGGATCTGCCCAAATTAAGGTTAATGACTATACTGATATCCTTTTTCCGTAAGACTTCTTCTGCATCTTTATCTTTTCCGGTAGCTATTCCCTTATCAGCAATCCTGACCTTTCCGAAATAGATATCCACCCTTTCCTCTTTGATGGCGATACCTGAGTAACCCAGAGCTGCCATAATGCGTCCCCAGTTTGCATCATTTCCATAGATAGCCGTCTTTACAAGCTTTGAATTTGCTACCGCAAAGGCTGCCCTCTCAGCGTCGGCCCCGCTCTTTGCACCCTTCACTTCTATTTCAATGAACCTGGTTGCACCCTCACCATCTCTGACAATTAATTTTGATAGTTCATAGGTGACTTCATCGAGAGCCTTTCTAAAGGCGACATATAATCCTGACTTCTCAACTATCCGGGAATTGTCGAGCATGCCATTGGACATGAGAAGTACCGTGTCATTTGTAGACCTGTCACCATCAACGGTAATCCTGTTGAATGACTTTTTTACGGCCTCTCTCAGTGCCTTATCCAACGTTTTTCGTTCAATGGCGATATCCGTCATCACAAAACAGAGCATCGTCGCCATAGCAGGACATATCATGCCTGCACCCTTACATATACCGGAAATTACCCCTGTCTTTCCGCCAATCTTCACATCCCTGTTTATAATCTTCGGAAATGTGTCAGTCGTCATTATGGCTGACGCAATATCTTCAATTGTGGATTTGCCAAGGTTATCCATCAGTTCAGGAACCTTCATTCGCACTCGATCCATCGGCATGGGTGTACCTATAACTCCTGTTGAACAACAATAGACGAGAGAAGGTTTTATATTAAGGCCCTTTGCAACAAGTTCTGATATCTCAAGGGCATCTTCAATTCCCCTTTTACCCGTACAGGCATTTGCATTCCCGCTATTAACCACTATAGCCTGGCCCTCCCCTGATCTTATCTTTTTAATGTCTACTTTTACAGGTGCTGCCTTAATTCTGTTCGTCGTGAAAGTACCTGAAACGGTAGCCTTCACTTCCGAATATATAATGGCAAGGTCTTTACGGCCCGGCTCTTTAATAGATGCCTCAACAGTAGAAAATAGAAACCCTTTGGGAGTCATCGCTGGCCTTTATGTAATTTATAAACATCAGGGATATACATCCTGATCGTCATGGAAATAGCGCGGCTGTATCAAGCGCTCTTTTTTCATCAAAGCCCATCATAATATTCATGTTATGTACGGCCTGTCCAGATGCGCCCTTCATGAGATTATCTATCGCGGTAATTATTATCAGTGTATCTGTCCTCATATTCACGGCAAGCCCAATCTCACAAAGATTCGTACCCTTCACATTCTTAACATTCGGGAATTTTCCTTCATCAAGAACTTTTATAAATGGTTCTGTGGCATACTTCTTCTTATATATCTGGATAACTTCTTTTGGACTTAATTCTTTAACCAATCGTGCATATATGGTCGTGAGTATGCCTCTGTCAAAAGGAGCAAGATGGGGCGTAAAATTCACCTTTATATCTTTGCCAGTCAAGAATGATAGTTCCTGTTCGATCTCGGGAGTATGTCTGTGCGTTGTTACGGCATAGGACTTGAAGCCTTCATTTACCTCACAGTAGGATAAGGCAACATCTGAACTCCTTCCCGCACCGCTTGTACCGGACTTCGAGTCAATGACTATCGACATGGAATCAATTATTTTACTTTTGACCGCAGGATACAATGCGAGGATTGCACCCGTCGGATAGCAGCCAGGGTTTGCAACAAGACCTGCCTTTGAAATCTTTTTTCTATAAATTTCTGGAAGGCCATAAACTGCTTTCCTCAAATCTTTTTGAAATCTGTGGGGTATCCTGTACCACTCCTCGTATATCTTTCCATTCTTGAGCCTGTAGTCAGCAGAAAGGTCTATAACCTTTTTAGAATGTTTGAAAATAAAATTGACCGGCTCCTGTGACGTACCATGCGGGAGAGCCATGAAAAACAGTTCTGCCCTGTCCACAATCTCCTCGACTTTTAGTTTCTCGTATATGAGATGTGAGTAGACATGGAGATGTGGGAAAATCTCATTTACAGCCTTACCAGCAGATTTTTCAGAAGTTACTATCGTGACAGTAACATCAGGATGATTTGAAAGGATTCGAAGTAATTCCCCCCCGGTATATCCGCTGCCACCGCATATTGCTACTTTCAGCATTCCATATTTATCTTTTGGAGAACTGGAATCTTTTCCTCGCGCCTTTCTGACCGTATTTCTTTCTCTCTTTTTCCCTGGGGTCTCTTGTCAGTAGGCCTTCCCTTTTAAGCCTCAGGCGGAGGTCACTGTCCATGTATACAATGGCCCTTGCTATGCCGTGTCTTATTGCACCTGCCTGGCCTGTGAGACCGCCACCTGCTACTGTTGCATTAATGTTATATTTACCTGTTACTCCGGCAATCTCAATCGGTTGGCGTATCATCATCCTCAAAGATTCTCTGGGAAAGTAAATATCAACAGGTTTCTCATTAATGATTATCTGGCCATTTCCAGGCGATATACTCACTCTCGCTATCGAGGTCTTTCTTCTGCCAGTTGCATTATATTTTATCTCAGCCATCACAACTCCTTTGTCCAAGATTTCTTATACAGACAGTGTTGCCGGTTTTTGTGCCTCGTGGGGATGTTCAGGTCCTCTATATACTTTGAGCTTCTTTAACATAGCCCTGCCGAGCCTGCCTTTTGGAAGCATTCCCCAAACCGCATCTTTTATTAACTTTTCAGGCTTCTTGCTAAGAAGCTCTCTTGCCGTTGTGGCCTTCAGACCGCCCGGATATCCTGAATGACTGTAATAAACCTTGTTATCAAGCTTTTTACCGGTAAGTTTTACCTTATCACTATTTATAACAATAACGAAATCGCCAGTATCAACATTGGGAGTAAATATTGGTTTATTCTTACCACGTAAATAAGCAGCTATCTTAGATGCAAGCCTTCCGAGAATGACGTCCTTAGCATCAATAAGATACCACTTCCGATCAACATCATCTTTTTTGATAAACCGGGTTTTCATACTCACCTTCCAAGGGCAAATCAAGAATTTAATAAAATAATAGAAATATCCTAAGATTGTCAATACGCCGGAAGTGGTCGACGTTTGATGTTACCATTTTGAGATGTCACACTCCGAAATGACGGGAGGCTATATCCCTGACTAGCGGGACAAAAGGATCATTGCCTCAGCGTAAGATAGCCCGAAAGTATTATCATTGAGCCACCAACTACGGTTTTATAATTTATGCCTTCACCCAAGAATATTACACCCAGGATAATCGCACAAAGGGGTTCAAGATAGCCAAGAATAGCTGCTCTATTTGCGCTTACGGACTTCAATCCCTTGAAATAAAAAATTGGAGCTATAGTTGAGTGGACCACTCCCATTACCGGAAAGGCCCAAAGCGCTGCCGTAATATCTTCTGTCGCTCTGGCAAAAGGTAATAAAATAAAAGAGATCATGAGGTTCTGGAAAAAAGTCATTACCAGGGGATGATAGTTCTGAGCAAATATCCGGAAGAGGATTATGATCACCGCATAAGCAAAGCCCGAGAGTAATCCCGCTATAATGCCGCCTGTATTCTTATCACCTGCGATTATCAGATCTAAAAATTCGCTGACGGACACGTCAAGCATAATAAACAATCCAGAGGTCGCTACAAAAACAGCTAACAATATCTTCCAGGTTAGCTTCTCCTTTAAAAATATTGGGGCGAGGAACGCAACTATGACCGGAGCAGTATAATGGGTTAGAACCGCATTCGCTATGGACGTATTTTTATAGGCATAAAAAAAAGAAAAGGAATTAAGAAGACTGAGGGGTCCCAAAATGAGGAGATTCAGAAAACCCTTACCTCTTGGAATCTCCCTTCTGTATTTGCTTTTAAGAAATGAGAGACCTGCCAGGAGTGAGGATATGATGCAGGAGAAGAATATTAAGAGATGAACTTCAATTCCCGAAAGCCTTATTACGATCCCGAGGGAACTCCATAAGAATATAGCGGTAAGAATATAAAACATCTGAAACCAGGCTATAGCCTATCGCCCATAGCCGCCAATTGCCTCAAAACAAACTCTCTTATCTCTTTGTGAGAAGGCATTTCTATTAAATACTTTCCCTTATCTAAAACCTGAATAAGTATATCGCTAAATATTCCTCCGCATTCGCAGGTATGACGCTCACTGCCGAAAGGAACTATCGCACCTTTATGACACTGGGAGCACCTCAAAACCCTTTTGCTTCCTGACCACTTGCCTCTCTTGGCGAGGGGCTTCCCCTCAACTTCCATAATGTCCATTGCATAGTCAACAACAGGAGCATTGCTTATGGAAGTCCCGATGCCATAACCATCTACAAGGGGGTTTAAAATAGAAACGTCTTCCTCCTTTATGCCACCGCTGACATAGAACTTTACATATCTGTATCCTCTCAGATTTAGCTCCCATCGGCATTCCTCAAGAATTCGGTAAAAATTTCCGCGCCTTGATGAAGGTGTGTCAAACCTCACTGCAAAGAGCTCTTCACCCATGGCCTCAGCAACATTAAGAACCTCAAACTTTTCGTCAAGGAATGTGTCAATTAGAGCAACTCGCTTTAACTTTGGCTCCAAAACCTCATCATAGGCCTTTATAGCCTCTACGGTTGAACCCATGCATATAACAAGCGCATGAGGCATGGTACCCATGGGATCTTCACCAATAATCTCACCGGACTTTACAACGGCCACGCCATCACAGCCACCAATGTAAGCATTTCGCTCGATCATAGGTGCAAGGATCGGGTGCATTCTCCGTGCGCCAAAGCTGATCACAGCTCTTTCGCCTGCTATCTTCTTAAAGCGTGCGGACTTTGTTGCAACGCCCGATGCCTGACATATCAATCCAAGGATCGCCGTCTCATAAACACAGAAGTCCTGGTAACTTCCTTCTATCTCCATAACAGGCTCATAGGGGTAAAAGATTGTTCCTTCTCTAAATGCCCTTACCTTTATCGGTAGGTTTTTCATGAGATACAGCGCCTCTTCAAGTCCGGCAAATACGGCCCACGGCCATTCATCAGGAAGGCTCTTTGCGATAAACTCTGCCTTCACGACAGGATTTATTCCCTTAACTTTGAGAATCTTCAGCGTTCTTTCGAAATATACGTCCGTAATCTTACCATCTATAATGTCTCCGGGATCAGCTGTATGAAACATGGGTGATCCTCCTCTAAGGGGAATTTTTCAACCATCATTTTACCACAGGGATAGACATATTCTATAGGAAAGGTTAAATTATTTTATATGTCACTTTTTAAAGAAGTCCTGAAAGAACCTCTCGCTTACCGCATGTGCCCCCGCAACCTCAATGAATATGTGGGACAGGAGCATATCCTCGGAGAAGGCAAACTCCTTAGAAGGGCAATAGAGGCCGATAGAGTAAATTCCTTAATTCTCTATGGTCCACCCGGAACCGGAAAGACAGCCCTGGCAAGGGTGATAGCGCAAAAAACGAAGGCCCATTTTGAATGGCTCAATGCGGCGACTATTGGCCTTGATGAAATCAGAAAGGTTATAAAGGAGGCTAAATCCAGGAAAGCCAAAGGCATTCATACCATCGTCTTTCTCGACGAGATTCACAGGTTTAATAAGCTCCAACAGGATGCGCTTCTCCCCGATGTTGAAGAAGGTAATATAACCCTTATCGCTGCCACAGTGGAAAATCCTTTCTTTTATGTAAACTCAGCACTTCTTTCAAGAAGTCAGGTCTTTGAATTAAAACCACTCGCAGAGGAGGATATTCTAAAGATTTTGAATATTGCCCTTAAGGATACTGAAAGAGGCCTCGGCAATTTGAACATAAAAGTGGTAGAAGACGCCTTAAGACATATCGCAAAGATGTCCGATGGAGACGCCAGGAGGGCTCTCTCAGCGCTGGAAATAGCGGTACTCACAACCCCTTTGGATAAGGACGATCAAATAAAAATAAACATCAGGATAGCTGAGGAGTCCATTCAGAAAAAGGTTGTGGTCTATGATAAGAAGGGGGATCAACATTACGATACAATCTCTGCCTTTATAAAAAGTATGCGCGGCTCAGATCCTGATGCAGCAATCTACTATCTTGCGAAGATGCTCTACGCCGGTGAAGATCCTCGATTTATTGCAAGACGCATTGTGATCTGCGCTTCAGAAGATGTTGGTAATGCTGATCCAATGGCACTCGTTGTTACCACATCTGCCCTAAGGTCTGTAGAGTTTATTGGCATGCCCGAGGCAAGAATACCCCTGGCGCAGGCAACAATATATATTGCAAAGGCACCAAAAAGCAATGCCTGTTATAAGGCGATTGAAGCTGCAATGAAAGATATAGAGACAGAAGAGACAATGGAAGTTCCCGATCATTTAAAAGACAGCCACTATCCCGATGCCAGAAAACTGGGACACGGAAAAGGGTATAAATATCCTCATGATTATGGAGGTTATGTCGAGCAGGAATACCTGCCAAAAAAGAAGAAATATTACAATCCTTGAGAGTGTTGCCGAGGAAAAAACTGGACCCTGACAAGGCTTTTTTGGTATTTGACAAATATCGAATCATGAAATAACATTATAGGTATTTTCTAAATCAATCCCGATGAAAGGAGAGTATATGAAATTGCAGGTTGTAGTTGCTCTGTGTGTTCTATTTTTGGCAGTTCAGGTTTATGGGGAGGAAATGGTATTGAAAGATCAGAGGGACAAGGTGAGTTACAGTATTGGAATTAATCTCGGAAATAACTTTAAGCGACAGTCGATTGATATTAATCCCGATGCCCTTGTACAGGGTATTAAGGATACCCTTTCCAGCGGAAAGACATTGATGACAGAAGATGAAATTCGGGATACCCTGGCCGCCTTCCAGAAAGAAATGCTTGACAAGCAGGCGGAGCGTATGAAAGAACTGGGTGAAAAAAACAAAAAGGAAGGGGAGACCTTCCTTTCTGAGAATAAGAAAAAGGAAGGTGTCGTAACCCTGCCAAGTGGCCTGCAGTACAAGGTTCTGAAAGAAGGTACCGGTAAAACACCCAAGGCAACAGATACGGTAATCGTTAATTATAAAGGAACTTTAATAGACGGGACAGAATTTGACAGCTCCTACCGCCGCGGCCAATCAGCAACCTTCCCCGTAAATGGCGTTATCCCCGGATGGTCTGAGGCCTTGCAATTAATGAAAGAGGGTTCAAAGTGGCAGCTTTTCATACCTTCAAATCTGGCCTATGGAGAAAGAGGAGCCGGTAATATTATCGGGCCAAACGCAACACTGATTTTCGAGGTTGAACTTATATCAATAAAACAGTAAGGCCGATTACTCAAAACTTATAAACCTTCTCGGGTCAATCTTTCTTGCCACCCTTGAGGGGATTAAACCTGCTATCAGGGTGGTTAAGAATAAAAGCATTGAAATAAGAGAAAGATAAGAAACGGGTACCCTGAAAACTATCGCCCATCCAAAGGAGATTTTGTTGACCACCTGTATAAGAATTATGCTCATGAGCAACCCCATTAGGGTACCCAGGAATATACCCGTAATGCCCACTATTCCGGCAGACAGGACAAGTATGTCCTGTATCTGTTTCCATCTACCCCCCAGATATCTGATGATGCTTATATCCCTTTTCCTCTCAAGGACAAGGGCTAAAAGCGTGTTTATCACACCCATTAGAGAAACAATAATCGAAATGACTTCAATGGCATAGGTGATGGCAAAACTTTTATTAAAAATGGATAAAACCTTTTGGCGCAATTCTCTATTATTCATAATCTCAAGAGAATACTGTCTTGATAATCTCTCTTTCAGTTTCTGAATGAATCGGTCAATGTCGACGCCGTCTTTCACATAGATACTCATCTGGGTTGTATCATCCAGACCCCAATATTCCTTTAACCATTTTCTATCCATATAGACGAAACCTGCTGTTGTGGAATAGCTTGAGGAGACATCACCAATTGTAAAAGTTTTCTTGCCCCCGGGCGTTTCAATCTCTATGGTATCACCTTCCTTTAATCCATATTTGACACCCAAGTAATCAGAGATACTAACCACTTTGGCCTGTTCTATTTCTTTTAAATGTTCGTAATATCTGTTGTCAAAATATTTTAGTCCCGAATATTTCCTCCTGACCTCAACATCCGCGAAGGCCGCTGTCACTTTTTTACCGAAGAGTTTTATCTGCAACGTTCTGAATCTATCGATTGCCTTTACTTCAGGAAAATCTTTTACCGCCTCGTATACTTCCTCTGACATTGGATAAAAACAATAGTTGGACAAGCATGAAGAAGGTTTTATATAAATGTCGGCCGTTACATTCCTGTTTATCCATACCTTGAGAGAGTTTCTGAATGAAAATATGAGTATAAATAAGGCAATGACCAGGGCACTGCTTATGGCCACACTCATCAGGGCAACGGAAAAACGGTAGACATTCCCCTTCAGATCTCCCAGGGAGATCTTTCCCGTGGCTTTGAAAATCTTTTCAGTTTGTTTCTTTATAATCCTCAAGATTGCCGAAAGATAAAGAGGGGAGATGAAGGTGAATCCTATTATTATAAAGAGAATCCCGATATAGGCCAGAAAGGGGAAATCAAAAGGAACATAATAATAATCAAGACAGGAAAGAATTCCCCCGCAGATAATGGATAAAACTCCGGCAATGGCAAAGAATTTTTGATAACCCCTGAATCTACTCTCAAAGGTTCCTTCTCTCATACTCTCGTTGGGTCTAATCTTTGCCGACTCAAAGGAGGGGATAAGAGAAGCCATTAATGATATGAATAAACCCAGGATTAAGGCCACAGCTGCATCACCTTTCGAAATAAAATAGTCGGATATGGATACAGTGCTGTACATGGTAGATATAGTCTTCTCCACTGCCATTACAGAAAAGTAAGCTGCTACCTGTCCAAGAAATATGCCGAAGACTGAACCAATAAAACCTAAAACCAAGCCTTGAATTATAAAGAGCATAACAACAGTCTTTTTATCCGCCCCAAGACCTCTCAGTATCCCTATTTCCGTCCTTCTTTTTAGAACCGATATAAATATGGTGTTGTAAAGCAGAAATATTCCGACCAGAATAGCTATGAGACTTATAAACTGCAGGTTATATCTGAAGGATGCCACGAGAGATTTCTGGTTTCTTATGACTTCTCCTTTCTTTTCAATAGAAAGATTCAGGGGAAGCAGTTCTCTAATCTTTTCTACCCTTTCATCATCTGTCGATAGGTCAATCCTCGATAGATAACCTGATTTACCAAAAAATTCCTGAAAGTTTCCTAGATCCATAATCACGGTATTTTCGGGAAGAGAGGCCAGATCCAGAATATCAATAATCTTTAGGGTATATTCTCTGTCATAGACCAGCGGTTTCAAGACATCTCCCTTTTTTAAAGAATATTTTTCAGAAAAACCCTTTGTCATCAGAATCCCGTTGGTTTTGCCAAAGAAATCTTCAATGTCAATATTTTTTTGGGGAGATAATTTCAAGAATCGGGCAGCTTTAAGTGTATAAATGCCGTTTATATCAATCGTCTCTTTCATATCTGGAAGGTATCCATTTATTTTTAAGACAGGAAAGGTATTCTCCTCGATACTGCGAACATCCCTGTAAACATGTTCGTCGAAATCTATACCTGATATATCAGCAATCTCATAACTGGCATAAGGATTAATTCCCTTAATATCAGATTCAAAGGTGATAATCGCTCTATCAGAGGCTACTTTAACACCAATGAAAAGCCCTATGCCGAGAGCTACACCAATAATCGATAACAGAGTCAGGAATCTGTCTTCTCTGATATTTCTGATTACAAACAATTCTATGAGCTTGAGAAATTTCACTGGATTATCATTCCATCCTTTATTCTCACTTTTCTGTCCGCATATTCAGCTATGTAATTCTCATGTGTAACCAGAATTATCGTCTTCTCTTTTTCCCTAGCCAATTCTATCATCAGATCCATTATGGCCTTTCCTGTCTGGCTATCGAGACTGCCCGTCGGCTCGTCAGCAAGAACGATTCCGGGATCATGTATCAGCGCCCTCGCTATGGCAACACGTTGCTGTTCACCACCTGAGAGCCTGTAAGGATAGCTGTTCTCTTTGCCCTTAAGACCAACCCTTTCAATGTATTCCATCACCTTACCTTCATCTTCCAATCCATTAAGCAGTAAAGGCATCTGTACGTTTTCAAAAACAGATATATTCGGCAAGAGGTTGAAAAACTGGAATATAAAACCTGTCTTTTTCCTTCTATAGAGGGTAAGCTCTTCATCGGAGTAGGCTGTTATGTCTTCACCATCAACAATGATCCTGCCCTTTTCGGGTCTATCCACCCCGCCTACGAGATTCAGGAGAGTTGATTTTCCGGAACCTGAACTTCCCATAATGGAGATAAAATCTCCTTTTTCTATCTTTAGATTTATGCCCCTGAGAACTCTTGTGTCTCCATAATATTTTTCAACATTTTCGAGTCTTATCATGGATCTAATAACCTGTCATCTCAACATAGGCCCTTCCTGTTACATCTCCCTCCACTTTGCAGGTTCCCTCCCAGTAATAGTTTCCAGTTGAGTAAGTTCCGAGGAACTCCTGATCACTGAAGAAAGGTGTTATTCTGAGGGAAAGATCCTCGGAGGGTATCTTTATTTCCCACTTTGAAGGATACCTTGCTCCCGTCTTCTCAGACCTGTAATAGTCTAAAATGGTAATCTTAAAATCCTTTGCTAAAAGATGTCGGTATTTTCCATCCTTGTGAATAAAGGTCCCCGATGAATAAGGATTGAAAGATCCGTCTTTATTTCTGAGTATATAAAGCAGTATTTCTCTGTTGTCAGCAAGCTGTATGGCAAACCAGTCCCACCCTATCTGACCCTTTCCCAATTCCCCCGACGAGATTTCCCTGTCAAACCAGCTCTTTCCTTTCATCCTGAAGACTTTATTCCCTATTCTCAATTTTCCTTCTGTCTTTAAATGACTATAAGAGAAATATATTGAGGCTATATAAGGCGATTCCCCGGACTTTCGTGAATATCCTTTTTCTCCGTTTAAAACGGCTGGCTTTGCTGGTATCAGCACTAAATCTATAGCCATATTTTTGTCTGAGGCCGTGACGTGCATTCTTTCTGCTGTTCCTCTAAGCTCATTCTTTCCAACCCATGTCTTCAACTGGTTATCCTCTGAACCGGCAAAGTCATAGGCACCGGAATCTACATTATCGGTGAAATAAAATTTCTTTTCTTTTACATCTGAAACTGCAAAGTGCGATATGTATATATTATTCACGCCGAATTTCGATTCATACTGACTCTTCTGAACGCCCAGAACAAAAAAGGTGAGTTCATATCCAAATTCACGGCCCTTTTCATCGAAAAGATGACCTGTGAAATACCACCATTGAATCCTATAATCTTTTCTGTAAAAAAAATCCTCGGGGAATTTCACTTCATAATATGGTGTGACATCGAGATATTCCTTGGCAGAGATGGCAGAGGCGAGGAAAAATAAAAAAAAGAAGGGGAATAAATTTTTTATAGCTTTACACCTGGCCAACTTTCAACAGGATCGGTGGAGCGGATTATATGCATTCCAGCATCTGCAAATCTTCTGAAGGCAGCATCTGCCTGTTCAGTGTAATCTATGACTCCCGGAACAACAACCGGAGAAGTACAATCCTCCAGGAGATAAATCTTTTCGACAAGCCGCCTGTCTTGAGCAAGAATGTCTTCTAAAAGGTCATCAATAGTCCAGGCCACACAATGGCTCTTAGCTTGACCGGCGATGACGACAGCGTCAAACTCCAGAAGCTTCTTGAAAAATTTTTCACTTTTATATCCAATATGGGTTCCGCCCGGACCTTCCAGAACCTCTGGACCAAGAACAGAGTAATGTTCGGTAAAGGGCCTGTCTCCCTTAACATGAAAATCGGGCTGACTATAGCGAGCTAAGCCATGGAAGAAAATAGCTTCTTCAACAGAAGCAACTACCGCATGGCCAATGCCTCCCAGCATAGCATGATAGGGCCATATGGTGAGGTCATATTTTCCGCCTTCCTTCAATTTTTTTGTGTAATGAAGAAGATGTTGATTTCCATATTCTTCGGTTACCTGTAAACTGTAACAAAGGGCAGGATTGAACTTCCAAAGGCCTTTCTGCATATCTTCTTCAGAAATCAATGTAAAGGGTGCAGGATGTTCGCCTTTATCGTTAACCAGAAAGATGGAATGAAAGATCTGCATTATCTGGTGCGTGTCCATGGTTGGACAGATTTGTGTAATAACATTGAGATTGCGATAAATAAATTCACAGAGCCTTCGATTGTCATCAACCGCCCCCGTTCCTGAACGGCCGCCAACATATAATTCAAAGCCAGGAATACAAAAAGTATTCTGCACGTCTACTGCAACCAGACAGATCTTGAAACTGTCAGCAGCAGCGGGATGAATATTATATTGTTCCGCCCATTTTCTGGCCTCTTCAGCCCGTACCTGATAAGGAACTTTCCAGACCTCACCAACTTTATCGGATCTGAAGTGAGGCGGAATGGAAAGTTCGGGTCTTGCCATGCAATCTATCCTCCCTTATCATCAGTTATATGGGATCACAAATATAAATTGCCTCCCTCTCAACCTAAACCTTGACCTCAGATCGATATTTAAAGTCATTCAACCGCACCTTCCACTATCTGGAATTTTTCCTTTAAAGCCTTCTCGACTACTTCAGGAACAAGTCCCTTCACGGAACCCCCAAAGGATGCAACTTCCTTCACCATAGTGGAGGTAAGATAACTATATTTCTCACTGGGCATCATAAAAACTGTTTCAATCTCTGTATTGAGTTTTCTGTTCATGAGGGCCATCTGGAGTTCATATTCAAAATCAGAAACAGCCCTCAGTCCCCGGAGAATGGCTGCGCCCTTTTTGACTTTTACATAATCTGCAAGTAAACCATTAAAAGCCTCGACCCTGACTCCGTCGAACTTCTCGACGGAACTCCTGATCAGATTGAGCCGTTCCTCAAGACTGAATAAAGGCTGTTTCTTGGGACTCGGCGCTACTGCCACTATCACCTCATCAAATATCCTTAAGCATCTTTTAACTATGTCCAGATGTGCAGATGTGAAAGGGTCAAATGTCCCTGGATAAACTGCTATCTTTTTCACTGAATGCTCCTTCAGTTCGTACATAAAATGTCAACATTGTGTCACCATATCTATAACTACGAACCATCCTCAATTTTCCTGCTGTCTCGGGTAACTTTCTTTTTGAGAAGTGCTCAACCACTACTACGCCATCTTTGTTCAGGAGTCCTTTCTCGCCAATAAAGGGAAGAACCCTTGTTATCTCTTCCGAAAAATAAGGAGGGTCAAGAAAAAAAATGTCAAAACTCTCTTTTCCGGCAAAGGCCTTTTTCAGGAAGCTGTGCGCTCTACCCTTAACCACTATCGCCTTCTCATGAAAACCGAACTTATCGGCATTCCTTTTAATTGACCTGACGAGTAGTTCATTCGGTTCCACAAAAACAACCCTTCCTGCACCTCTTGACAAAGCCTCCATTCCAACAGTTCCTGTGCCCGCATAAAGATCCACGAAACTTGATCCCTCAATTACATCTTTTATTATTCCGAACAAGGCTTCTCTGACTTTAGCTGAGGTTGGTCTAATTTTTTCAACCCCCGGTGTCCCTGAAGAGGACATCCTAAGATCTATCTTTCTTCCCTTTACAAGCCCACCCGTGATTCGCATATCCATATCTTACAATAAGATATACACGCGTTCAAGGATGCCCTTGCTATTAAACAGTAAGCAGTCACCTTGTGATTCTTCTTGACAAGTATGTATGTCCTTAATATAATTTAAAAAAATTAATTGGAGTTTTTATGACAAAGGCAAATTTAGTGGATGCAATCTTTGAGAAAGTGGGCCTCTCGAAAAAGGAGGCACTGGATATAACAGAAATACTTTTTGATACAATGAAGCAGACCTTTATAGAAGGCGAATCGGTTAAGATATCCGGTTTTGGTACTTTTAACGTGAGAAAAAAGATGGCCAGAAGAGGACGGAATCCGAAAACCGGAGAGGATCTTGATATTAGTCCGAGAAGGGTGATTACCTTCAAAGTTAGCAATCAACTGAAAGCTGCAATAGAAAGACAAGGTGCATAAATCTGTTTCAGAAAGCCTGAAACCCCAGAGACCTCACCCAGATAAACTCTTCTACAGGATAGGAGAAATCAGCAGGATCATCGGGGTGGAACCCTATGTCCTCAGATACTGGGAGACAGAATTTCCTTTTCTTAAACCGAGAAAGAATAAGTCAGGCCAGAGGATCTATGTAAAGAGAGATCTGGAACTCTTGCTTCATGTAAAAAGGCTTTTATACCAAGAAAGGTTTACCATAGAGGGTGCGAGAAAAAGATTAGAATATCTGTCTACAAATATTGAATCTAAACCTGAGAATGAGCCTCAAAGGGTGGAATTTAATCATCCTGCCAGAGTAATTGAGCTCATCAAGAAACGACTCAAAGATATCCTCGGACAACTTCAATAAAAATCGGGGCGTGGCGCAGCCTGGTAGCGCACTCGCTTGGGGTGTGAGTGGTCGGCAGTTCAAATCTGCTCGCCCCGACCAAAAAATTTCAGTACAATTGTGAATACATTTTTGAACTGGCTTGTTAGCACGATTGGTTCAATGGGTTATCCAGGAATCCTCCTCTTGATGTTCATTGAGAGCACCTTCATTCCCCTACCCTCTGAGCTTATAATTCCTCCAGCGGGTTATCTTATTTCACAGAACCGGATGAGCTGGACAGGTGTAATACTATCAGGCACCCTGGGTAGCCTGCTGGGCGGACTTTTTAATTATTCCATCGCAATGTACCTCGGAAGACCTTTCATACTCAAATATGGAAAATTTTTCGGGATCTCACAAAAGCATTTTCTTAAAGGAGAAAATTTCTTTCTGAGACACGGAAATATAAGCACATTCACAGGGAGACTTATTTTAGGCGTAAGACATTACATATCGTTCCCTGCAGGGCTTGTCAGAATGAACCTGAAGAAATTCTGTTTTTATACCCTTTTCGGTTCGTGCATCTGGGTCTGGGTACTTGCCTATATTGGTTATTTTGTGGGCAATAATAAGGAAAGAATTAAAGATGTAAGCAAGGAATGGAGTATTTACATCCTTATCTTTTGTGCACTGCTTATAATTGCCTATATTTTATGGTATAAAAGAAAACAGAAGAATCCTGTACTGTAATGCGTTTTATAGGCGATCTGCATATCCATTCAAAATATTCTCGTGCCACCAGCAGCGATATGTCTCTGGAAACCCTTTGGCAATGGGCACAGCTGAAGGGGATAAAGGTTCTCGGAACAGGTGATTTCACCCATCCGAAGTGGTTCTCTGAATTGAAAGAAAAACTTGAGGCCTTCGGTAATAACCTATTTAAATTAAAAGAAAAATATCAGAAAAATAATGTCCCTCCTCTATGCAGATCGGATGTTCATTTCATGTTAACTACAGAGGTGAGTAGCATTTACGCCAAAAATGGGAGAACGAGAAAGATCCATAACATAATCTTAGTCCCTGACCTTTTCGTTGCAACAAGAATAAATGCGGCTTTATCGAGAATTGGAAATCTCTCATCCGATGGTAGACCAATATTAGGACTGGACGCTAAAGGGCTACTAAAGATTATCCTTGATATTTCTCCCGATGCTATTCTTGTGCCGGCCCATGCGTGGACACCTCATTTTTCTATCTTTGGTTCAGAATCAGGTTTTGATTCTATTGCTGAATGTTTCGAGGAACTTACTCCTTATATATATTCCATTGAAACAGGCCTTTCATCAAACCCGACCATGAACTGGCGACTTTCAAGCCTTGACAATATTACCCTTATATCGAATTCTGATGCCCATTCGCCATCAAAATTGGGACGGGAGGCAAATATCTTCAACACAGAAATATCCTATAAGGCAATTATAGAAGCAATTAAGAAAAAGAAGGACTTTTTAGGGACTATCGAATTCTTTCCTGAGGAAGGCAAATATCATTTTGATGGACACAGGCTGTGCGGTGTGAACTTCTCTCCAAAGGAAACCGTCAGGCACAACTACCTCTGTCCCGTCTGTAAAAGGAGAGTTACTGTAGGTGTCATGCACAGGGTTGAAAAACTCGCCGACAGGGAGGAAGGATTTATACCTCCAGATAAACAGATCTTTTACTCGCTGATTCCACTTACCGAGATTATCGCTGAGACATTGGACATTGGTGTAAATAGTAAGGCAGTAAATGATATGTATTTTAAACTACTCGAAAAGATTGGCAGTGAATTCACGATTCTAATGGAATCTCCGTTATCCGATATAGAATCAATAGATTCAATTCTTTCAGAGGCCATAAAAAGAATGCGGTCAGGAAATGTCCGTATTATCCCTGGTTATGATGGTGAATATGGAAAGATAAAAATTTTTGATAAAGGGGAGAGAAAACTGGTAAAAGGACAGGGAACACTTTTTTAAACATTTAGGTCATGAAATCAAAAAAAGGTAAAAAGGAGCAACAAGAGTTAATAGAACAGGATGAAAAAGCGGAAAGGTCACTAAAAAACCCCTCAAAAAGAACTCCGTCAAGGAGGTTTACAGGCTTCTATCCTCACAGGGTAGTATTAGATACCAGTCTTTTTGTAAACCCTGCCGTGAGCAAGAGTCTCGGTGAAACACCTACCCAAGCCCTGGAAACGTTCCTTTTCCTGGCAGCACAGATTCATATACTTGAGTTTTATATGCCGCCCTCAATTTTTGAGGAGCTTCTACATTTCATTGAATTTGAGAAAATACCTGAGGATTTGCTCGTGATACTTCATCAAAAACCCCCCAAAAAGCATGAATTGACGGTGCCTGCCTTCCTCTTATACGAATTAATAGAAGATATTAGGGAGAGGATAAACAAAGGGCTAAGAATCGCCGAAAAGGCTGTAAGGAGTGTTGAGAAAAAGGACACGAACGAGATTATTCAGGACCTGAGGAAGAAATACAGAGAGGCTTTGAGGGAGGGAATAATAGACAGCAAGGAGGACGTCGATCTTCTCTTGCTTTCAATGGAGTTGGATGCCCTTTTGATTACAGCCGATCAGGGTATTATAAAATGGGCGGAGAAATTGGGAATAAAGTGGTTGTTTCCCGAGAAATTCAAAGATTATCTGGAAGGGGCGATCAAAAGATCTGTCGCCTATAGAAAGGGGTAACAAATTCAGTCATAAAATCCATGTCCCGCCAGCAAGCGGCGAATTTCTCTTGAACTCCTGGAATAAATTCTTTGAAACTTTGCAATATAGTGATCATCAAAGCTTTCTATATAGAGGATCTTTGTAATAACACCAGATCGTTTGAGATGCTCCATTAACTCATAAATGGCACTCTTGTTTTTAACCTTGATCTGGAAAGATTCCTTTACGTTTCCCCCTCCTGCGACTTCTTCCAATACCTTCCCAGGTGATAAATAAAGAGCCTTGGCAGATTCAAGAAGATAGTCGTCTCTCAGGGGAATGCCAAACTCATGAGATATAAAGATTGACCTGAGAATCCTCTGCATATAAAAACCAGCAGGTAGTTCTGTTACAAGATCTGCCGTGGCCTGTAAATCCTTGAGACAAGACGAAAGAGTGACATATTTGATTGTTCTTCCTTGCGAAACCGGTTTAATCACGACACCTTCTCTATCTTCTCTGTCCAAGTCTAAGATAACCCCCTTTACGGTATCCATGTCAGAGGCAACAAAAGGTCCCCATCTTCTTACTTGTGATATTCGAAATTGCTCTAAAATGGAATAACGCTCTTCAATAGAGATGTTCTTCCCGTTTTTTTCAAAAATGTCGAAGGCGAAGAAAATTACATCCTCCTTGACATAAGGAACAACCTCTGTATTGTATGGACTGCCCGGACCCACGACCTCTCCACAGATTATGTAGTCAGGATATTTTTTAAAAAAGTCCAGATCCATTAGATTCGAGATCCTATGTGTTGTGAATGGACAGACAAATCCCCCTCTGGTGAAAACAAGTGGATCACCATTAATTACTGCTACTCGTACATTGTAGCCATCCACTTTCTCCTCAATATAGAATCCTTCTTTAAAATAACGATTTATTCCATTTCTAAGATGCAAAACCCTCATTATTCTTGGATAACCTGCAATGAAACCATCTTCATAGAAAATAGTCCCCCTCGGGTATTTCTTGTGATCCTGCACCAGTCTTAGTAAAATGATTTCTTTAAATTTATAAGTTTGCAGAGCATTTTTCTTGTGAATCTTTGTTATCTCATCACCAGAAAAGTATTTCTCAACGAAGGATGGAGGTGATACTTTGTTCATAACGGAAGGAGTATTTCTATGCTATTAATGAAAACTATTTCCAACTATTTTTCCTACGTCATTGAAGAATTATAAAATCTGAGCAAATCTTAACATAATTTATATCCACATTCCATATCTCCTAAAACAGGTTTGGAAACGGTTAGGCGACTACTACGTTACAGAATCGGTCAATTGCCGGTATTTTTCAATCTGTGTTAATATTTTTCCTGAAATCATTTCCCTGAGAATTTGAAACTGAGGAGTTACAGGTTTGAATATCCCCTTTACAGAGGAAAAACTGAAAAGTTACTGTCAGTATCATGAAACGCATACCCGAACCAGAAGAACTCATGGATGATGAGGAACAGGCTATTGCCTATGCAGGGGCCGATTTTGAGGAACCGCATAGCAGGTTCATAACACTTTTCAAGGAGACCTTTGGCAGCTCCAGTATAAGTGGTTACGTCCTTGACATTGGCTGTGGACCTGGCGATATAACCTTCCGCTTTGCCCGTGCCTACCCGAACTGCATTGTCCATGGTGTTGATGGAGCTGAGGCAATGCTTAGCCGTGCTAGAAAGATCCTGGAAAATTCTACTGATCTCAAAGATCGAGTCAAATTGTTTCATGGAATACTACCTGATGCTCTTTTGCGTCGTGAAAAATATGACATTATTATCAGCAATAGCCTTTTGCATCATCTGCATAATCCGCAGATTCTTTGGGATGCAGTCAAACTTTATGCCGCACCACAGGCCCCGGTTTTCATAATGGACCTTAAAAGGCCAGAATCACCTGATGAAGCCCGTCAATTGGTGGAAACCTATTCCGGAAAGGAACCTGAAATCCTGAAAAGAGATTTTTTTAATTCATTGCTTGCTGCCTTCGAGGTTGTTGAGGTAAAGGAGCAACTGGAAATAGCCGGATTGAGTCATTTTACAGTAACGGTCGTGAGCGACCGTCACATGGTTATCAGTGGATACATCAACTGAGAGCAAAGAGCCAGTCAGAATCTTATTGGTCATACCATTCAGAGCCTGTCAATAAATACCTGTCCACAAGCAGTTTGCTACCCGCGACAAATTTATCAATTTATCTTCCCTGTTACGTAAAAATCATTTGTGCACATATGGGAAACTACTTGTGGACATATTATTAGGTAAAGTTCTTGCTCCTTGTTGTGTCATTCCTGCGGAGGCAGGAATCCAGTGCCTTCACAAGTAATATCATATAAATCATTCCATTCAGGATTATTCTTCTCTATAAGTCTTAGT